>NZ_BAAGQN010000007.1:111455-284077 GCF_054783455.1 Simplicispira piscis | reverse complement strand
TTTTTGGCGTTGCGGATGATCTCCAGGCCCAGCAGCGGTTTGTCCTTGCGGTCGTCGCTGCACTCCTTGCACAGGTCTTCGGGCTTGGCGTCCTTGGCCAGGCGCTTTTCGAGCACCCCATTGAGGGCGCCCGCGCCGTTGTCCTTGATACGGATTTCCGCCTTGGCCTCGCCAGTCTTGTCGTCGATGTTGCGCCACAGACCTTCGGGCGTCATCTGGGCCCACGTCGGGGCGGCAATCACTGCAAAAACAATAGCTGCTAGCGCTTTATTCATGGGCACTCCAGAGTTAAAAGACTTGAAATCCGCAAAATCACCGGATCAGGCCAGCGCCAGATCCGTGTCCATCAGCACCTTGGCGCCAGTGCGCGCGGTGCGCATCAGTGTCGCCGTTTCAGGGAACAGCTTGGCAAAGTAAAAACGCGCCGTCTGCAGCTTGGCCTGGTAGAAAGGGTCCTGGTTGCCTGCAGCGATTTCGCGCAGCGCCACCTGGGCCATGCGGGCGAAGAAGTAGCCAAACACCAGGTGACCGGCCACGCGCAGGTAGTCCACGGCGGCAGCACCCACTTCGTCGGGGTTCTGCATGCCCCGAAAGCCCAGCTCGGTCGTGAACTTGGTCATCTGGTCGGCCAGATAGGCCACGGGATTGATGAACTCGGCCATCTTCTCGTTCACGCCTTCTTCCTGCACCAGCGCGCCGACGAGCTTGCCAAACTTCTTGAGCGTGGCGCCGTTGTTGCCCAGAATCTTGCGGCCCAGCAGGTCCAGCGACTGGATGGTGTTGGTACCTTCATAGATCATGTTGATGCGGTTGTCGCGCACGAACTGCTCCATGCCCCATTCCTTGATGAAGCCGTGGCCGCCAAATACCTGCATGCAGGCGTTGGTGGCGGTGTGGCCGTTGTCGGTCAGGAAGGCCTTGGCGATGGGGGTCAGCAGGGCCAGCAGTTCGCCGGCGTCCTTGCGGGTCTTTTCATCGGGGTGGTTGTGCTCTTTTTCCAGCAGCATGGCGCAGAAGATCTGCAGCGCGCGGCCGCCTTCGGCGTAGGCCTTGGCGGTGAGCAGCATCTTGCGCACGTCGGGGTGCACGATGATGGGGTCGGCCGGCTTGTCCTTGGCCTTGGTGCCTGAGAGGCTGCGCATCTGCAGGCGGTCCTTGGCGTAGGCCAGGGCATTCTGGTAGGCCACTTCGGTCAGGCCCAGCGACTGGTTGCCCACGCCCAGGCGTGCGGCGTTCATCATCACGAACATGCCCTGCATGCCCTTGTGCGGCTGGCCCACCAGGGTGCCGACAGCGTCTTCGAGCACCATCTGGCAGGTGGCGCTGGCCTTGATGCCCATCTTGTGCTCCAGGCCGCCGCAGTAAATACCATTGCGCTCGCCGACGGAGCCGTCTTTGTTCACATGGAACTTGGGCACGATGAACAGGCTGATGCCCTTGATGCCGGGGGGCGCATCGGGCAGGCGGGCCAGCACCAGGTGGATGATGTTCTCGGCCATGTCGTGCTCACCGGCGCTGATGAAAATCTTGTTGCCGGTGATCTTGTAGGTGCCGTCTGCCTGGGGCTCGGCCTTGGTGCGCATCAGGCCCAGGTCGGTACCGCAGTGGGCTTCTGTCAGGCACATGGAGCCCGTCCACTCGCCGCTGGTCATCTTGGGCAGATAGGTGGCCTTTTGCTCGGGCGTGCCGTGGGTTTCCAGGGCAGCGTAGGCGCCATGGGTCAGGCCGGGGTACATGGTCCAGGCCTGGTTGGCGCTGTTGAGCATTTCGTAGAACATGGTGTTGACCACGAAAGGCAGGCCCTGGCCGCCGAATTCGGGAGCACAACCCAGCGCCGCCCAGCCGCCCTCGACATACTGTGCGTAGGCTTCCTTGAAGCCCTTGGGCGTGGTCACTGCATGGGTGGCCTGGTCAATCGTGCAGCCCTCGGCATCGCCGCTGATGTTCAGCGGGAACGTCACCTCGGCGGCAAACTTTCCACCCTCTTCCAGAACGGCATTGATGGTGTCGGCATCCATGTCGGCGTGCTTGGGGATTTGCTTGAGGTCGTCAGCAACCTTGAACACTTCGTGCAACACAAACTGCATGTCGCGCAGGGGCGGTGTGTACGTGGGCATGGGTTTTACTCCTTGGTGGTTTGGGTAGAAACAGAGGAATGGCCCGCCTGCTGCGCCTGAGCGCTGAAGCGGGCAAGGATGTTGTCAAAACCGGCCAACGCCTTCGCGATGGAACCGGGGTTCTTCAAAAATCGTGCCTCGTAGTGCAGCGCCAGGATGAGCCCATGGATCTCGAACAGCATCTGGTCTTCCACCACATCGGCGTTGAGCTCGCCCAATTCCTTGGCCTGCAGGATGGCGCGCTTCATGGCGGCATGCCAGGTCAGCACCGAATGCGCCAGGGCATCGCGCACTGGACCAGTGCGGTCGTCAAACTCGATGGCGCCGCTGATGTAGATGCAGCCCGAGTCGATCTCGATGGAGGTGCGCTTCATCCAGTTGTCGAACAGGGCGCGCAACCGTGCCACACCGCGCGGCGCCGCCATGGCAGGAAAGAAAACCTCCTGCTCAAAGCAGTGGTGGTATTCGCGGATCACCGAAACCTGGAGTTCTTCGCGCGAGCCAAAGTGTGCGAACACGCCCGACTTGCTCATGCCCATCACCTCGGCCAATGCGCCGATGGACAAGCCCTCCAGACCAATGTGCGTCGCCTGTCCCAGGGCCGCATCGATGATGGCCGCCTTGGTTTGTTGCCCTTTTTGCAGAGCGCGGGCACCACCGCTGCGCGCACGGGGTGTGCGGGGTACGCGGGACGCCGGACTGGAAGAAGGGGGTGCGGACATGGGGCTCACAAAAACGAACGATCGTTCTATTCTGCAGCAAATTCACCGACATGCCCAGTCCGGCACCAAAAATAGAGAGCCGCCCCCAAACTTTCCGCACGGGGCGTGCGCAGGTCAGAGCATCAATGCAAGGCTTGCTTCGAGGTGCTCTGTCGGCAGGCGCCGCAAACCGGAGCGCGCAAAACGCTGCAACCGGCCCTGCAGGAAAGCCGTCAGCACACTGGCCGCCACCTGCGCATCCACGCTCGGGGTGGCCGAGCCCGCAGCGCCAGCGGCCGGACGCAGGCATTGGCGCAGGCTGGACTCGATGCGATCAAAAAACTGGTTCATGCGCGCTTGCAGGCGCTCATGCTCGAGCACCAGGGCATCACCCACCATCACACGCACCAGGCCTGGGTTGCGTTCGCCAAACTGCAGCACCAGCGCCACCACACGCTGGGCCTGGCGGGCCCCTTCTTCGGGCGGCACACCTTCCGGAGAGCCACTCTCCAGAATCTGCGCCATGCGGGTGAACACCGCCTGCTCGATGAAATCGATCAGCGCTTCGAACATTTGTGCCTTGCTGGCAAAGTGGCGGTACAGCGCCGCCTCGCTCACCCCCAGGCGCGATGCCAGCGCCGCAGTGGTGATGCGCTCCGCCCCAGGCTGTTCGAGCATGGCCGCCAGCGCCTGCAAAATCTGCTCGCGCCGCTCACCAGGTCGTGCGCGTTTGCGCTCCGTGGGGGCGGGGACTTGGGACGAAGTGGGTGCTTGCTCAGTCATGGCGGCGAAATGTGTGCAATTGATTCTCGCACAGCCCCTCCCCCTCTCATGGGGTTTCCAAACCATTCGGGTCCGGCGCAAAGCCGCAAACAGTGCTGTAGCACGGCAAGGCAAGGCAAAGCAACAACGGCACGGATGGTTTAGAAAGGGAATCAGACTGCGTGTCAGGCAGGAAACAGCAGCACCACCAACAAGCCCCGGCCATTGCTGCCGTCTGCCAGCGTGAGCAGGGCCCCATGGGCACGGGCGATTTCATCGGCAATGGGCAAGCCCAGACCGGTGCCCTGGCCCACCGTTCCCTGCACCCGGTAAAAGCGCTCCAGTACCCGCGAGCGTTCAGCCGCTGGCACCCCGGGGCCGTCATCCTCCACCTGCAAGGCGGCGCGCAAACTACCCTGCAGCCCCGATAGAGTCCCGCAGCGAATGGTGACGCTACCCCCGGGGGGCGTGTACTTGATGGCGTTGTCCACCAGGTTCGACAACAGTTCGCGCAGCAGCCAGGCATGTCCCATGACATGGGCTGGCTCGGCCTCCAACCCCAGGTCGATGCCCTTGCCAGTGGCGGCGTCGAGAAACATCTCCAACATGGTCTCGCACAGGTCCTGCAGATCCACGCGCTGCATGGTCTGGCCGTCCAGGCTGCGGGCATCGGCGCGTGAGAGCGCCAGCAACTGGTGCGCCAGTTGCGAGGTGCGGCGCGTGGCATCGCGCAGTTTTTCGATTTCAGTTGCTCCTAATGTAATAGCTGGCATCGCTTTACTATCTTGCCCTGAAGGCATATTTGACTGTGATTCCGGTGCGCCATCGATGGTTTTCGCACTGGAGCGCGCCAGCATGGCCCAGGCCTCCACCTGGGCCTGCAGACCCGCCAGGGGGGTGCGCAGTTGGTGCGCGGCATCGGCCACAAAGCGGCGCTGGCTTTCGGCCTGCGCATTCACCAGAACGAAAAGCCGGTTGAGCGAGTGCACCAGAGGCCGCACTTCAGACGGCGACGCCGCTTCGTCGATGGCACTGAGGTCACGGGGTGAGCGCCGCTCCACCGTGGCCGCCAGGTCCAGCAGCGGCTTGAACGCCCGGCGCACCGCCCAATGGATCGCCAGCCCTGCCGCTGCCACCAGCACCAGATTGGGCAGCAGTACCCGCAACAACAGGTGCTGCGCCCACTGCTGGCGCGGATCGGTGCCATCGGCCAGGGCCACCACCAGTTCGCCCGCCCCGGTGCGCCCGCGCTGAACCGCGACACGGTAGGTCACACCACTGAATTCCACACTCTGGAATTCCGGATCCAGTGTGGCCGGCACCGCACCATGCACCCACTCGTCGCCCAGCAACAAACGGCCCGACAGATCGCGCACGCTGAAGCTGGTGTAGTTGCTTTGGCGCAAGAAATCTTCCACGAGCGGCGCGGGCAACCAGACCGGAAGGTCGCCTTGGGCCGCCCCGGCGGACAGCACCGAATCGGCCAGCGCCGGCAGCAGGCGTACCAGGCGCTGGTCGTGCCGCGCGGCGGCCTCATCGGCCGAGCGGTAATCCATCCACGCCCCCAACAGCGCCAGTGCGCACAAGGGCAGCACCAGCAACAGCAAGAGGCGGTTGCGCAAATCGGAGGTCATGGCCCGCAAGCGGGGGCGCAGCATGGTCATCGTGTTTTCCGATCTCCGCTGCAGTGCAGGCACAGTGCAGTCGGTGCACACACAGCCATGGCGCAAGTCACTCGGCGTTCAGACGCCCAGCAGTTCCAGCCGGTAGCCAAACCCCCGGATGGAACGCAATCCCACGCCATGGGGTTCGAGCTTGCCGCGCAGGCGCGAGACGTACACCTCCACCGCGTTGGGGGTGATTTCCTTGTCCCAGCCGGTCAGCGCCTGCAGCAGCTTGTCTTTGCTGGCAGGTTTGGGCGCATGGATCATGAGGTATTCGAGCACCGTCCATTCACGCGGCCCCAGGTCGATGGGCAGCAAGGCAGCGTCCGCCGCAGGGCGGATGCTCACCTGGCGGTTGGCGGTGTCAAGCTCCAGCGGCCCAAAACCCAGTACAGCCGTGGTGGCCGCCTGCGAGCGCCGCAGCAGCGCCCGCAACCGGGCCAACAGTTCGGGCAACTCGAACGGCTTGACCATGTAGTCGTCCGCGCCCAGGTCCAGGCCCTGCACGCGGTCCTGCAGGGCGTCGCGCGCCGTCAAGATCAGCACCGGCATGTCGCGGCTGGCCATCTCCGGGCGGCGCAGGCGGCGCGTCAGTTCCAGACCGTCCATGCCAGGCAGACCGATATCCACCACCGCCACATCAAAAGTCTCCCGCTGGAGCACTTCTTCGGCCCGCTCACCGCTGCCCACCCAGTCCACCGCGTAACCGGCGTCGGTCAAGCCCAGCTTGATGCCGCTGGCGACCATGATGTCATCTTCGACCAAAAGGAGGCGCATGGTTCATCCCCTGCGTTTAATGAGGCGCATTGATGTGGCCCATGCAACAGGTACAGCGCTTGCATTGCGCGCGGCCCAGGCCAGCAACCGCCGCGCAAGGGCCGCCCCGCCGCGCTGGCGGTGTCCCCCCTCCGCATTGCGCAGCAATGCAAGAGAGGGGGGAAGGCGCGCAGCGACTCAGGGGGGTGCTCATCAATGGCTTCGGATCATGGTGCCGTAGGCCTGATCGGTCAGGATTTCCAGCAGCATGGCATGCGGCACGCGGCCGTCGATGATGTGCACCGCGTTCACCCCGGCCTTGGCGGCGTCCAGCGCGCCCGCGATCTTGGGCAGCATGCCGCCCGAGATCGTGCCGTCGGCGAACAGCTCGTCGATACGGCGCGCCGTCAGGTCGGTCAGCAGGTTGCCCGCCTTGTCCAGCACGCCCGGGGTGTTGGTCAGCAGCATGAGCTTTTCGGCCTTGAGCACCTCGGCCAGCTTGCTCGCCACCACGTCGGCGTTGATGTTGTAGCTCTCGTTGTTCTCGCCAAAGCCGATGGGGCTGATGACGGGGATGAAGGCATCGTCCTGCAGCGCCTTGACCACGCTCGGGTCGATCGACACGATGTCGCCCACCTGGCCCACGTCGTGTTCGACCTCGGGGTTCTTGTTGTCGAGCATCTTGAGCTTGCGCGCCCGGATCATGCCGCCGTCACGGCCCGTCAGACCCACGGCCTTGCCGCCGGCCTGGTTGATCAGGCCCACGATGTCCTGCTGCACCTCGCCGGCCAGCACCCATTCGACCACCTCCATGGTCTCGGCATCGGTCACGCGCATGCCCTGGATGAATTCGCCTTTCTTGCCCAGGCGCTTGAGGGCCGTCTCAATCTGCGGCCCACCGCCGTGCACCACCACCGGGTTCATGCCCACGAGCTTGAGCAGCACGACGTCCTCGGCAAAATCCTGCTGCAGGGCCGGGTCCGTCATGGCATTGCCACCATATTTGATGACCATGGTCTTGCCATGGAACTTGCGGATATAGGGCAGCGCCTGGGCCAGGATTTCGGCCTTGTCGCGTGGAGCAATCGAATGAAGGGTGTCGGTCATGGCACAAGGGCGTGAGCAGTAATGCGCAAATTGTGCCGTATTCCCCCGGTGGGCCTCAGGCGCGCAGGTTCATGGCAGGCCCAGCGCATACGCCAGCACAATCAAACCCAGCACCAGCACCAGCCAGCCAGCAATCAGCCAGCGCCAGAGCGCGGGCGCTTCGCGCAACTCCAGAAACTCCAGCGCTACCACCAGGCCCTTGACGAAGGCCTGCCCCAGCACCGCCAGTGCCACCGCCAGGCTGCCCACCGAAGACCCGCTCTCGCCCATCCAGAAGGTCACACCCGTGATGGCCAGCAGCAGCAGCCAGGCGCGGTTCAGTCGTGATTCATGCATATTCAGACCCTTTCAGCGCAGCACATAGACCAGCGGGAACAGCACGATCCACAACAGATCGACCATGTGCCAGAAGGCCGCGCCGGTCTCCAGGGCATGGCAGTCGTGGCGACCGTAGGCGCCGCGCCGGGTGCGCCACCACAGGTAGGCGATGGCCAGCATACCGACCACCACGTGCAGGAAGTGGAAGCCCGTGAGGATGAAATACAGCATATAAAAAGTGTCGTCGTCACCCATGTCCGCCCAGGCCTGCGCCTTGCCCGCGTATTCGGCCAACTTGACCACCACAAAGCCAGCGCCACAGACCAGGGAACCCACCAGCCAACGCGCCCCGGCCTGCACGGCATCGCGCCGCACCGCCTGCACGGCGCGCGCCACACACCAGCTGCCCGTGATCAGCAACACCGTGTTGAGCGCGCCCGAATGCAGGTCCAGCGTGGCCTGCCCCGCCTGGAACAGGGCAGGCTCGCGGTTGCGCGCAAAGGCGTAGGCAACGAACAGGATGGCGAAAGTCAGCAGTTCCAGCAGGATGACAAACCACACGCCCAGGTCACCGCGCAGTCGCGGGCCTGCGATGGTGTCGGTTTTAAGCAACAGATGATCGGAAGTCGAAGAAACAGTAGAAGTCATGGTTTCAGTGCCGTGCAACCTACAAACGGCCATGGGGCCTACCTGCAGGAGATTGTGCGACGCAACAACTGTGGCGAGCGAGGCGTCGCTAAAAAGAGTCACGTAAAATTCATCTTATTGATTATAGTCAACCACACCGAGGGTTATCCCGGTAATGTTCAACCTGTATTCATCGCAACTCCATAAGGAACCCCATGAGCCAAGGCTTCACCAGCCAGATGGCGCGCAATATCTTCTACGGCGGCACGATGTTCTTCGTACTGCTGTTTGCCGCGCTGATCTTCCACACCGAAACCAAGATTCCCGAGCGCTCGAAGTCGGGTGAGATCACAGAGTCCGTCGTGCGCGGCAAACACCTGTGGGAAACGCGCAACTGCATCGGCTGCCACACGCTGCTGGGCGAAGGTGCGTATTTCGCTCCTGAACTGGGCAACGTATACGAACGCCGCGGTCCCGATTTCATCAAGGGCTGGATCAAGGCCATGCCGTCCAACACGCCCGGCCGCCGCCAGATGCCCAACTTCGACTTCAGCGACGCGCAACTTGACGACCTGGTCGAGTTCCTGCGCTGGACAAACGGCATCAACACCGAGAAGTGGCCACCCAACATTGAAGGTTGAGCGCGGCTATCCCACCCGCCGCCCACCCTCCCTTCAAGGATTCAAACATGAATATTCCAACGCTTAAATACCAGTCGCAAGCGGTCTCCAAGCTGTACTTCATTGCGGCCCTGTGCCTCTTTACGGGCCAGATCCTCTTCGGCATCACGCTGGGCCTGCAGTACGTCATTGGCGATCTGTTCTTCCCCTACATCCCGTTCAACATCGCGCGGATGGTGCATACCAACCTGCTGATCGTCTGGCTGCTGTTCGGCTTCATGGGCGCCGCCTACTTCATGGTGCCCGAAGAGAGCGAAACCGAGCTCTGGAGCCCGCTCTTCGCCAAGATCCTGTTCTGGGTGTTCCTCGCCGCCGGCGTGGCAACCATCCTGGGCTATCTGTTGGTGCCCTACGCATCGCTGGCCGAATGGACCGGCAACGACCTGCTGGCCACCATGGGCCGCGAGTTCCTGGAGCAACCCCTGCCGACCAAAATTGGCATCGTGGTGGTCTGCCTGGGCTTTCTGTTCAACATCAGCATGACCGTGCTCAAGGGCCGCAAGACCGCCATCAGCCTGGTGCTGCTGCTCGGCCTGTGGGGCCTGGCGCTGATGTTCCTGTTCAGCTTTGTCAACCCCAGCAACCTGGTGCGCGACAAGATGTACTGGTGGTTCGTGGTGCACCTGTGGGTGGAAGGCACCTGGGAACTCATCATGGCCTCGCTGCTGGCCTTCGTGCTCATCAAGACGACCGGTGTGGACCGTGAAGTGATCGACAAATGGATGTACATGATCGTCGCCTTCGCGCTGATCTCGGGCATCCTGGGTACCGGTCACCACTTCTACTTCATCGGCCTGCCAGGCTACTGGCACTGGGTGGGCGGCGTGTTCTCTGCGCTCGAACCCATCCCGTTCTTCATGATGACGCTGTTCGCGTTCAACATGGTGCAGCGCCGCCGCCGCGAACACCCCAACCAGGCCGCCGTACTGTGGGCCGTGGGTACTGCCGTCATCGCCTTCCTGGGCGCCGGCGTCTGGGGCTTCATCCATACCCTGAGCTGGGTCAACTACTACACGCACGGTTCGCAAGTCACTGCAGCGCACGGCCACCTGGCCTTCTACGGTGCCTACGTGCTGGTGGTGCTCGCCATCATCAGCTACGCAATGCCGTTGATGCGCGGTCGCGAAGCCAACCCCATGCGCGCCCAGCGCTTCGAAATGTGGAGCTTCTGGATCATGAGCATCGGCATGGCCGTCATGGTGCTGGCCCTGAGCGGCGCAGGCATCTTGCAGGTCTGGTTGCAACGCATGCCTGCTTCTGGCACGGCGATGTCCTTCATGGCCACGCAGGACCAGCTGGTGTTCTTCTACTGGGTGCGCGTGTTCGGTGGCGTGATGTTCCTTGTGGGCCTGGTCACCTATCTGTCGAGCTTCTTCATTGGCCCTGCCGCCAATGAGCAAGAAGTGGCTGCCATCCCCGGCAGCCGCATGCAAAGGGCCTGAACATGAACAGCGCCGAACAAGCCTTCGTGTCGGCGCCTGCCGCCCCCCAACGGGTGGCAGGCGGGGCCTCGGTGCCCTGGTATGCCGCACAGGCGGGTGAGTGCGCGCTGTTCGAGCACTGCTTCGCCCAGCAGCTCCCGCTGCTGATCAAGGGCCCCACGGGCTGCGGTAAAACGCGGTTCGTGGAGCACATGGCGGCGCGCCTGGCGCGCCCGCTCATCACCGTTTCCTGCCATGACGATCTGAGCGCAGCCGACCTGGTCGGACGCCATCTGATCGGCCATGGCAATACCGTCTGGGCCGATGGCCCGCTGACACGCGCCGTGCGGGAAGGCGCCATTCTTTACCTGGACGAGGTGGTAGAAGCGCGCAAGGACACCACCGTGGTGCTGCACCCGCTGGCCGACGACCGGCGCGTACTGCCCATTGAGCGCACAGGCGAACTCATCGCCGCGCCGCCAGAGTTCATGCTCGTCATCTCGTACAACCCGGGCTACCAGAACCTGCTCAAGGGTCTCAAGCCCAGCACGCGCCAGCGCTTCATCGCGCTCACGCTGGATTACCCCGAACCCACGGTCGAGCGCGCCATCCTCGAGCGCGAAGGCCGCGCCACGCCCGAGATTGCCGCCCGCCTGGTGCAACTGGCCCAGGCGCTGCGCCGCCTCACCGACCACGACCTCGAAGAAACGGCCAGTACCCGCTTGCTGGTGATGGCCGCGCGCCTCGTGGCGTCGGGCCTCCCTCTGGTTGACGCCTGCCGCGCCGCCGTGGTCGATGCCCTGAGCGACGATCACGATACGCTGCGTGCGCTCGACGAAGTGGTACGCGCCGTGGTGGGTGATGGGGACTGATTGCTCCAGCTGCGCCAGTGCCGCCGCATGCGGCACGGGCAATGCAGCGCAGGCCCCCCTGGCACACACCCAGGTGCTGCAGCGCCGTCGCCGGTGGTTACAGCTGTCGTTTTTTGCTGTTTTCCTGCTCGCGCCGGCACTCAACCTGCTGCGCTTTGATTTGAATGAAACTCAGCTGTGGGTGCTCGGTTTCCGCTGGTCGCTGGGCATCGACGCCTTTGTGCGTGGCGAGGCCACCGCAGCACAGACCGCCTGGTCCATTGTCTGGCGCGGCATCCTGCCCGTGTTATCGCTGGTCATCGGCTTCCTGGCGGTGGCGTACCACTACGGGCGCCTGTACTGCGGCTGGCTGTGCCCCCATTTTTCGCTCGTTGAGACCCTCAACGACCTGCTGCACCGCGCCACCGGCAAGCTCAGCGTGTGGGACAAATCCCCCACGCCCCGCCCGGGCCGCAGCGCCGACAAACGCTGGTGGCCCGTCTTCCTGGCCGCATGCCTGGTGTTTGGCTTCGTCTGGGCCATCACGCTGCTCACCTACCTGCTGCCTCCCGCCGAGATTTGGGGCAACCTGGTGCACGGCACTTTGAGCCCCAACCAGGCGCGCTTTCTCGGTGTGGGAACGCTCGTCTTCACCCTCGAATTCACCCTGGCACGGCATCTGTTCTGCCGCTACGGCTGCGCTGTGGGCCTGTTCCAAAGCCTGGCCTGGATGGCCAACCCCAAAGCCATGGTGGTGTCGTTCACCCGCAGCCGCGCGCGCGAATGCAAGACCTGTGAAGTCATGCCCACCAGCCGCTCGAAAACGCTGTCCGCGGAAACGCCACGCGCGCAACCCCATCCTCTCGGTCAACGGCCGGTGCCCAGCGGCAGCGCCTGCGACCATGCCTGCCCCATGCGCCTGAACCCACGCAACATCAAACGCATGATGTTTGCCTGCGTGCAGTGCGGCCAGTGCCTTGACGCCTGCGACGCCACCCAGACCGATCAGGGGCGCACCCCCACGCTGGAGTGGAAAGTGGGCCTGGACGCCGTGCGTGAAACCCTGCGCCAAAAACGCGAGGGGATTCACTGATGGAAGAATGGGTAGGCCAGTGGTGGCACAAGGCCATCACCCGCATCGCAGCCGCACCGCCCAACGCCGAGCGTGTATTGCTGGCCGATATGCAGCGCAGCATCGCCCTGCTCTACCGCGCAGGCGGCGGCGACCCTGCGGTGCGCGTAGCGCCCGCTGCAGCCTCGCGCCATGGCGGCGCGCGGCGCTTCCTGGAGCGCGTCGCCGGCAGCAACCAGCGCAGCGCACAAAGCCGCCTCGATCCCGAGGTGCTGGCGCTACCGCCCGAAATCGGCGTATTCAACCAGCACGCACTCAACCACGACCTTTATTTGTGGCTGGCGGCACTGGCCGCCGTGTTTGAACCCACGGGCGACTGGATTGCCGACAACCGCGCCGCCAGCAGCCGCGCCCTGCAACGCTTTGCCGGCCTGCGCAGCCGCCACGCCGCACTGGTAACAGCCCACCTGGCACAGCGCCCGGCGCTTTCCAGCCTGCGCGCTGCGGCTGTACCGTTTGAAGCCGCGGTACAAGCCGCCCTGCGCGGAGAAGACCACGGCGCCCTGTTCGTGCAGCCTGGGCAAGTGGCGCCTGTGTGGCTCTGGCTGGCCGCTGACGCACCGGCACAGATCGAAGCCACGCCCATTTCAACCAGCACAGCAAGCGACGGCCCAGACCCCGACATCGAGCAAGACCCCACCGCGCAGGACGAGGCCAGCAAGCGCCGCCGCCGCGCCAAGCGTGCCGACACGGGTGAGGAGCGCAACCCCCTGCTCGTGGCACCCAAAACAGAATCCATCACCACCTGGAGCGAATTCGTTCGCCTGGCACGCGGCAGCGACGACGAACCCGACCCCAACGCCCAGGCCGCCGCTGACGATATGGATACGCTCACGCTGGCGCGCGGCAAGCAAACCACGGCCTCGCGCGTCAAGTTCGACCTTGACCTGCCCAGCGCCAGCGCCGACGACCGCCCCCTCGGCCCCGGTCGCAAAACCCCTGAATGGGACTGGCGCCGCCGCGCCCTGCTGCCCGACCACTGCGCGGTGCAATGCCTGGTCACCCAGCCGCAAGCGCCTTTCGTGCCATCGCCGCACCTGCGCGCCACGGCCCACCGCGTGCGCCGCCGCCTTGAAGTGCTGCGCGCCGCACCGCGCAACATCAAGGCCCAGCACAGCGGCGACGAACTCGACCTGGACGCCTGGGTGCGCTTCCAGACAGAGGCGCGCGGCGGTGTGCAGCACAGCGACGCACCGCCCATCTACACCCGCCGCGAGCGCGGCGAGCGCAGCCTGGCGACCTTGCTGCTGGCCGACCTGTCGCTCTCCACCGACGCCTACGCCACGTCAGACGCCCGCGTGATCGACGTCATCCGTGATGCGCTGTATGTGTTTGGTGAGGCGCTTGCAGCCACTGGCGATGCGTTTGAAATGCTGGGATTCAGCTCGGTGCGCCGCCAGCACGTGCGCATCCAGCACATCAAGGGGTTTGGCGAGCGCTGGGGCGAGCCGGTGCGCGCACGGGTTGGCGCCCTCAAGCCCGGCTTCTACACCCGCATGGGCGCGGCCGTGCGCGATGCCACCCGGCGCCTCGCCGCCCGCCCCGAGCGCCAGCGCCTGCTGCTGGTGCTGACCGACGGCAAACCCAACGACCTCGACATTTACGAAGGCCGCTATGGCCTGGAAGACACCCGCCACGCCATCCAGGAGGCGCGTGACGCAGGCCTTACGCCGTTCTGCGTCACCATCGACCACGAAGCGCACGATTACCTGCCCATGCTGTTCGGCAGCAACGGTTACGCCCTGGTGCGCCAGCCACAAGAGCTGACACGCAGGCTCACGCAGGCCTGGATCACGTTGGCGCGTTAAACCAAAATGCTACCAAATAAATAGCTTGCAGCGCTTACTGGATAATCGCTAGAGGCCAAAAACACTTAATTTTTATCTTTAGCGGCGCAACCAGGTCGGCACCTTGAAACGCACAATGGCCAGGTACGCCGCCACATAGCTCACCACAAACAGCGCGCAAAACACCATCAGCACGGGTGTGTTGTTCCAGAAGAGCACCGCCGGCACGACGGTGAGCAAGGTAAAGCCCCACAGATAAGGCGAGGTGCGGTTATTGCGCATCAGCATGCGGCGCGACTCGTCGTCATGGAACACGCTGCGCACGATACGCCGGTAGATCAGCTGGTGGAAATGCAGCGCATCGGCCACGCCCGGCGACACGCCACGCGCCAACTTGCGGTAGATGGAAAACACGGTCTCCCAGACCGGGTAGATCAGCAACAGCAGCGGAAACCAGGGCGACACCAGCACATTGCGCTGCACCAGCGAAACACTGGCCAACGCAATTACCACGCCCCAAACGTAGGCTCCACCATCCCCGGCAAACAACATGCCACGCGGGTAATTCCACACCAAAAACCCCGCCGTGGCCGCCGCCGTGGACACCAGCAGCGCCGCCAGCGCCCGGTCGCCCACCTGCAATGCCACATGGGCCAGCGCCAGGCACACAATCAGCGCCACCATGCCCGCCAGCCCGTTGTAGCCATCAATGATGTTGAATGCATGGGGCAGCCCCGCCACCGCCAGCAGTGCAATGGCAAACCCGATCCAGGGCACATTCGCCAGCAGCATATCGAGCCAGGGCAGATCCAGCCGCGGCACTGCCAAACCCAGCAAAGCCACGGCCAGCACCCCCGAAGCCGCCGTGAAGGCCAGCCGGTAGCGCACCGTCAGGCGCTGCGTCATGTCCTCGGCAATGCCCCCAGCCGCCGAGGGCAGCAGCACCAGCAGCCACGCCCCCACCCACGCCCCCAGCCCCAGCGACGCCGGATCGCCTTGCCAGGTCTGCACCATGCCCAATGTCCAGCTCGCCCCCAGGCCCAGCAGCACCGCCGCACCGCCGAGCCGGGGCACATCCCCAAAATGGAACCGCTGCGGCATGCTGTTGCCATACGCAGCAGCATGGCTGCGCATCCACCGCACGATGAACCCCGCAGCCAGCGCTGCTACGAAAAACGCCACCACGGACAACAGAATCATGAGACGCCGATGGTACCTTCAAGACACCGCAATCCAGTACAAACCGCTGGCTCAGAATGCTGGTTGCTGTCCACAAGCATCACATCACCGGGCAAGCGTGCGGTAAAACCGCATCACTCGCTCCACATACTGCTGGGTCTCAGGATAGGGAGGGATTCGCTTGCCGTACTTCATCACAGCCCCCTCTCCGGCGTTGTATGCCGCCAGTGCCAGTTCCTTGTCCCCATCGAACAGGCGCAGTAAATCCGCCAGATAACGGCTGCCAATCTGCGCATTCACCTTGGGTTCCATCATCGCCCTGCGGCCTTCCGCAGTAGAGTGGGCGGCAACCCCATAGCGCTCGGCAGTGGCCGGCATCACCTGCATGAGCCCCAAGGCCCCCTTGCGCGATACGGCCTCGGTGTTGAATGCAGATTCTGCTGCAGCCACCGCAATGACCAGCGCAGGATCAATCGCCGCAGACAGCGCCGCCGCTTCCAGATGGGGCTTCGCATCCTTGTAACCAGGCAACCTGAGCGCACCCACGCCCCGCTCTGGCGCCTGGCCCGCTCGTGCCAGCGGCAGCTGACCAATCCAGACCAGTCCCCTGGACTGCGGTGGTGCGGCGTTGCCCATGTGCACCACGCCGTCGCGGTCCACAAACTGCCAGACAGCATCGGCCAATGCAGCTTGCGGGCTGCATAGAGCGAGGCAAAGAAACATCCGTCCATGCCGATTCGCAACCCGTCGCCGCAACGCCAGCCACCATGGAGCAACCTCAAAACTGCGCATTGGTACTTTCATCTCATGGTTGTCGCAAACTGTGCCAAGCGTCCTTTAAACGAACCGCCCAGCCTCTCTTTTGCAGCACCTTCGGTTCCATGTCCTCTCCCATCATGCGCCGCGACCGGATGATGCGGGCCGGTATGCCAACTGCAACCATGCCTTGCGGCACATCCTGGCGCACCACGGCCCCCGCAGCCACTACTGCACCGCGCCCAATGCGCACGCCCTCCAAGACCGTCGCACCCGCGCCAATCCACGCACCATCTTCCACCACAATCCGGCCGCGGGAAATGGCGTTGCGTGCAATCACAAGGTCTCCGCCGTCGATGGCATGCCCGGCAGACAGAAGTTTGGCATGCGCTCCAATCAGCACATCGTTCCCAATGCTCAAACCACCTTCACCCGACAAATAAGAACCTACGTTGATGATGGTACGGGAACCAATCTCGATACCGACGGCAGGATCGGCTGCCACATCCCCCAGCACCAGACGCACATACCCATAGATGCTGACCTCGTCAGCCAGACACAGCCGTTCCGTCGGCGGGCCAAAGCGCATTACAGACACCGTTGGGTCAACGCGGCACCGTACACCAAGGCGGTCAATGCCCTCGTGCGAGGGCGTGAAATCAGGGACTCCAAGCAGCATAGCGAGGCAACGCCAACAAACTATCCGAGCCGCCGCCGAAGCCTGTCCCGCCACGTCGGCGGCGCAGGAGGGGGAGCCGCCAGCACCGCCAGCGCCTCCTTCTCGGCCTGCAGCTTTTCTACTCCTGATTGCAGCGCCTTCAAATCCGCCTGCTGCGATGCAATGATCTCTTTGGCCTCCGCAAAGGCTTTCTGGTGCTCCAACAGCGAAGCGTGTTCCTGCGCATGCACCAGCTTCAATGCCTGCATTTCATCCCGCAGCTTCTCCATCTCGGAATGCGCACTCTTGAGCTCCCAGGTCGGCGCATCCAAGGGAAGCGTGGCGACAACCATCCACTCATACACATCAAAGTCAGAGCAGACGCTACTGAGGTTGTGGCGCATAGCCCCTGGCAACACACTCCAGAACCGGCCAAACTCGCTCCGCTCGATCGGCAGTCTGCAGGCTTCCCATGAGCGTGGCGACCAGCCACACTCAAACAACATGCGTTCGATGCTACGCCGTGTAAAAAAGTGCAGATGCGTGCGATCCAGCAAGCCCTTTTCGGTGTAGTCGAACATGCCGAGCGTCAGTCCTGCCACGATACCGGCATAAGCCACATTCGGAACAGAGATGATCAACTGCCCCATGGGCTGCATCAACTTGGCCAACGCATCGAGCACCCGATCTGGTTGACGAAGATGCTCCAGCACATCACACGCCAATATGGCGTCAAAACGCCGCCCTTCCAAGCGCTCAATCCAGTCATCGGACTCCAGATCCGCTGCAATGACCTCCACCCCCAGGGCTTGGAGACACTGGAGTGCACCGGGATCGTTCTCGACGACAGTCACCCGATAACCCCGATCAATCATCACCCGGGTCATGGCTCCAGGACCAGGGCCCAGCTCAAGCACAGCCCCCTGCGCTGGCAAACGGCGCAGCAAACGGGCAGCCCAGTCATCCCCTTCAGGATCGAAAGCATAGTTGTATCGTTCAATATCGCTCAAGTGAGACCTCCGGAGAAGACTTCTGCCATAGATGATCCCATACACCCCACTGCCACCACGCCCATGGACGTTCCCGGACATCGTGGTGCAGCCGCTGAATCACCGCGTCCATTGCATTTTTCGGATGGTCTGGCAAAGGCTCTACCACCACCGAAAACCGATCTGGTCCCTGCGAATAAGTGATCGCATGCAGCAGTGGTACACCCGTCGATTGGGCCAGACGCTCAATACCTGTGGGAAGACTGATCTCCCCACCCAAAAAAGGGTGTTTGCGCAGACGGTTGAACTCTGGACTCCACACATCCGCCAGAATGATCCAGACCTGCCCTGCACGTAAACCTTCATGGACAGGTCGCAAGCTGTCACTGGAACTGCGGTACTGCCCACGAATCACCTGGGTAAAAGTTTCGATTTTGCGCATCAAAAACCGTCGGTGCGCTGGGCTGAGTTCCGGGTTATCCAGCACAGGCATGGTGAGCGCATTCATGGCAAGGCCTTTGCGCGCCAGCGCGATGGGTGCGGTCAAAAGTCGATCAAAGTGGGTGAGCACCACAATGAACCCCCTACCCCCATCCACCAATGACTGCGCGTGCTCCCAACCCGTGAGTTCTATTGAAGGACCACCCGTTGTCCCGATCCGTGACACTGCGGCAGAGTCCATCAATTCCAGGGCCAGCATATCCATATGCGCCGCAGCCCATTGGCGCCGTTGAGTCTCGTCGACCCCAGGAAACACCTCACCAAAACGCATGACCAGATAGTCCGCCGTCGCACGACGAATCGCCGCTGGATCGCGCCCCAACCGGGGAGCCAGCTTCCAGGGGAGACTCCCAGGAAGCTTGGCCAACGCTGGGTATCCGTATTGCAGACGCCAATCGCTCGTCATGTCACGGAAAGCCATTCATGCTCGAGCCACACAAGACCAAATTCACGGTTTTTCTGGTTCAGAACCGTAAAGGGCTGAATCAACTCAGCCATGTCAAGCACCTGAATACCGGTGTCGTCCAATGTGTAGACATTCCAGAGATACTCGCCCGAGAGCAGGGGCAACGCTGGAAAGCGTATACGCAAACGGTGCATCCCAGCACCGCTCATCGGACGCAAGGCGTTCTGAAACTGCGTACTGGTACCAAACACATTGTCTTTATCGGGGCGAACAATAGAAAACCCCACGTGAAAAGCCGCATCGTTGTAGGCCTCCACTTCGATTTCCACCGTCATGTCCTGAAAAGAATCCACCTGCGCCGGATTGATGCCATCGGCAGTTTCTATCGTCAGGCGCACAATTTTTGCCAGTGGCACATCTGCAGACGACGCCACGGGCCTGTCAGATGCCACCTGCTGCGCCCCCGCATCACTGTCGGCGGCACGCAGATGGGCATACCGCCTGCGCTCATGGGCCTCATACGCCGTCACCACATCCTCGGTGGCACCGATGGCCTGTATGCGCCCCCCATGGATCCAGGCCGCGCGCTGGCAAAGACTGCGCACCTGGTACAGATTGTGGGAACAAAAAAGAATGGTCGCTCCACGCTCGCGCATTCCCAAAATGCGGTTCAAACTCTTTTTTTGAAAATGCATGTCCCCCACGGACAGTGCTTCATCCACGATCAGCACATCCGGCTCTATGGCCGTAGCTGCCGCAAACGCCAAGCGCATGAACATGCCAGAGGAATACGTCTTGACCGGGCGTTCCAGTGTCTCCGCTGTCAGTTCTGAAAATGCGATAGCCCGAACGACAAAGTCTTCCATGGCCATGCCTTCCAGCCCGTGCAAGGCTGCCATGAACCGGATGTTGTCATGGCCTGATTCTTCAGGATGAAACCCCGCGCCCAATTCCAGCAAAGCTGTTACACGCCCTTGCAGGCCGACCCCCCCCCGGGTGGGCCGGATGGTACCCGCTGCAATCTTCAACAATGTGCTCTTACCGGCGCCATTCTCGCCAATCAAGCCAAAAGTCTCACCCGAATGCACTTCGAAATCAATCCCGGCCAAAGCCACATGCACCCGGTGACGTTGCTGCCTCGTTACCCACTCCCACAGACGGTCCTGGGGACGGGCATACACCATGTATGTTTTTTCGATATTCTCAAAACGGATGGTCATGCTTCACAAGGCCTCGCCCAATGCCGACTTCATCGAACGGAAGAACCACCACCCTCCGCCACCGAGCAAAACCACCCACGCCAACAAAGCCCAGGGAGTGCCCGCAGGCATAGGCATGTTGAAGACACTGCCCTGCACGGCCAACACCAGGCAAGCCAGCGGGTTGAACAAAAACCAGGCATGAAACCGCTCAGGCACTTGGGCCAAGGGGTACACGATCGGCGTAAGGTAAAACCACAATTGCAACGCAAAAGCCACCGCCGAGCCCACATCGCGCCAGAGAAAATGCGCCATGCTGAGTAACAAGGTCAAGCCAAACGTCAACACCACCTGCCCCAGTACAAGTAGAGGCAACCATCCCCACGAGGCGGAAGGCCCAACCCCCTGCGCCATCGAAAGCACCAGCAGCAAGCCATAGCCGATGGCCATTACCAGAAGGCTCCCACCCACCGAGACGGCGGGCAAAATTTCTGCAGGCATGGGCTGCTTGCGCAGAAAATCTTCATACGCCACCAGGCTGCCGACACCCCGCCCGATGGCATCGGTGAACGGCAACCAGACCGCCAGACCCGCCAGCAAATGCAGCAAGTATCCATTGTTCACGTCCAGGCCAGGCACGCGAACCGCCAGCACCAGGCCAAACAAAACGTAAAAAATCGCCAGGCTGGCCACAGGCTGCACAAACGCCCAGGCCAGACCGAGGACTGAGCCGGCATAGCGGGTCTTGAATTCACGCACCATCCAATACCGCCAGAGCACCCACAACTGGCGTGGGCTCCTTGGCGTTCCATGGGGCTGCGCTACCGGGCGGGAAGATGCCTGCGTCATGGCACAGTCCTCAGCCAGTCAAGCGCTCTGGCCACACCCTCGTCAAAAACCACTGTCGGACTCCAGTGCAATTCATCGTACGCCCGCCGGATGTCCAGCACATTCACCGGGGGATCAAAGGGACGCGCCGGGAACACCCGCCGCTCCACTGCGCGTCCCAGCAGCCGCTCCAGGGAGTCAATGATGTCATTAATGCTGTGCCCCGTGCCACCGCCAATATTGAACACCCGCGACGCGCCCTCGTGCTGCGCCGCTGCCACAAACGCACGCCCCACATCGGCAGCGTGCACGAAATCGCGCACCACTGAGCCATCGCCCCAGACATCCACAGACCGGGCTTGCAACGCACGGTGCGCAAATACAGCAATTACGCCTTGAATACCATGAGGCTGCTGCCACTCGCCATAGGGATTACTTAAACGCAAGACGCGGTGTGGCAAACCATGCTGTACCTCCTCGATGCGCAAGTGGTGCTCAAGCGCCAGCTTGGTAACGCCATAGGCCCCCATGGGAACTGTCGGATGCGACTCCGCCAACGGTACTGCCTGGGGACGCCCATACACTGCCCCACCTGACGATGCAAACAGCAGCCTGGGCCGCGCAGACCTTACACGCAGTCCTTGTAGCAAACGCAGACTCCCCACCAGGTTGGTCTGCGCATCCTGCACTGGATCTGCGCTTGCCGTGGCCGGAACGGTAGACGAAACCAGGTGCACCACCACATCTGCACCACCGCACTGATCCCACCATGCGGAGACATCGAAACAGTCGGCCTCAATAGCGCCAGCCAACCAGGAAGCATCGCCCGACAACGCCGCTACCGACAGATCCACAGCCCAGACATCCCCACCGGCAGCGGCCATGGCGCGCCCGATATGGCGCCCTAGAAACCCCGCCCCACCAAGAATCACGCAACGCATCTGGCGTCACTTCGCACGGGTTGCCCTCGTGCATGCAGCAAACCTGCCTCAAACTCTTCAGCGACAGCGCCCCAAGTTTGTGCACGGGCAAAAACCTCTGCGCGCGCACTCAAGGCATGGCGCCGTCGATCGTCTTCCAGAAGGGCACAAACTGCAGCCGTCAAATCTTCAGGTGTCGCATCCACCAGCGCGGCCACCTCGTCGTTCAGCAGCCAGTCCACATTCGGACCCCGGTTGGATACAACTGTGCAACCACAGGCCATCAACTCCAACGGCAGCAAGGATGCGTTCGTGAGAGACAACACCAACGCCACATCGCACTGGCTGTACAGATCAGGTAACTGATCGAGCGCCACCGTACCGCAGGCCAGGTGCGGAAAAGGAATGCGGTACCCCGCCGTATCCCATCCTGCCAGTACAAACTGCGTATCAGGCATGCGTTTCCAGACCGCATTCAGAACCAAAAGACCGATCTCGAACGCACGCCGTGGAGTGGGAGGCCGTGCGTAAAAAAACACGCGCCGCACTTGGGGTTCACGACGAGGCATCCGGCGATAACGATCCAGCTCTACGCCAAAACCGACCGCATGCGTCTGCATGCCATATTCCAACGCCAGTTTGTGGGCAAGCCAGTCGCCCGCTGTGATGCCAAAAAAACCAAAACGATAGGTGTTTTCTGCCAGCACCGACTCGGTACCCACCGGATAAAAAGAGGGCTCGTAGTCTTGCACAAAGTACAGCTTGTGTTGCGCACCGCTGAACGCACGAACCGGGTACGCTGTATCCCACCCCGTGGCCACCGCAAACTCGCAGGGAGGCAACTGCTCCAGTCCCAGTAGCACCTGTGCCTGCAAGGGAAAGAAATGCTCGCGAATCGCTGCACGCGCCGCCTCTGCATCGTGGTGCATCGCAGGCCTGCCAATCACGATGCTGGAGGTGTATCCCATTTGCTCCAGGTGCCAGATGGTACGAAAGATATTCAGATGTCCGCCCGATCCCACATTGAAATCGGGAATAAACCACAGGAGTGAGCCCTTTTGGGGCTGCCCTGGCAGCGCTGCCAACACCGAGGGCAAGGCAAAATCGTAGTGCTGAAATACATCGGTGCGAGGCCCGCTGGCCGAGCCATGACGCAAGCGACGCCAAACCATGCGCGCGGTTCTTGCCACGCCATCGCTACGAACCATTTGGCGCACGCGCCGGATTCTCTGCATGAACGCAAGGGCCATAATACTTAAACAGCCCCCGCGCGTTGCAAGTGCTCATCGCGTGAGACTGAACGCAACACGAAGTGCGGCAAACGCTCATGCTGCGTACCCAGATACTGTCCGGTCACCCTGGCCAGCTCAATGAAAGCCATGAATACCGTCTGCCGTACCAGATGCCAGCCACCCAACCCCTGCTCACGAAGCCACGCAGCGTCGCGTCGCGCCAGCTGCACGCCTGACGCCAGCGCACGGTGCAAACTGGCTTGCACCTTGTAGCCAAAATAGCGGTGAAACGAGCGCGCTTCGTCAAAATTGCGCTGCAGGGTTTCCCATATGCCGAAATCGTGCGAATGGTACACCGCTGCATCGGGCGCATATGCCTTGCCATACCCGGCCTTGATCGCGCTCAACGCCCAGGTCTGATCCTCGGCAAATGCGACCTCGGGCAACGGCAGGTGCTCCCATACAGAGCGTCGTATGCAAGCGTTATTGCTGGAGAAGAAATGCAACCACTGCCGGTAACCCGGATCGCTGTCAAAGCGGGCGCGGTCTTCCAGCCTCACCACACTGGGCAGCTGCCCAAACCCGGCAAAATGCTGAACCAACTCCCGTTGCGTGACATAGCGCGCACCCGGGTGTGCCAGGTGTGGGCCAAAAGCTCCTGCCACGGAAGGCTCGGCACTGCAAGCCTCCACCATGTGTCGTAGCCAATGGGGACTGGCAGGCCTGGCATCTTGTGTAATAAACACCAAAAATTCACCCTGCGCCATAGAAGCCAAAAGATTGCGCGTACGGCCATGCCCAAACTCAGAAGGAGCAATGGTATGCACTTGCACACCACGCTGGCGCGCCATTTCAACAGAGCCGTCTGATGAGCCGGAATCCACCACAATGATCTCGAAGGCCCATGGAGCCTCCTGCGCCAAAACGGTGTCCAATACGTCGCCCAGCAAACTCCCGCCATTTTTGACAGGTATCAGAATAGAAGCGCGGATAGGATTCATGTCTAAGGAGTTGCGTACGCGCCTGCTCAAAAACGCCCGCTCGCTACCGAACACAAGGCACCCGGCGTTCTCAGCAAAGCAGGCAACCGAAGATTGTACTTCGCTCGTCACCGATACAACATGTGGGCGCTACATGGTTACTTCTTGTCGAACATAGCCTTGATTGCCGCCTGATCTGGCTTGAATCCATATTTTTTCAGCATCGCGTCTTTGATGTTTTCGTTCGCTTTTTGTCGGCAATAGGTTTCTGCACGCTGGGGCACTCCTGCGGCCGCTTCGTCCCAGGCCAGTTGGCGAGCTTCCCGTTTTTGCATGACCAAAAATAGATAAACAAAATCACCCTCCTGTACAGGGCCGATCATTTCACCCTGGCTGGCAGAAGCAAGTGCTCGCATGATGGCCAAGTCTTCGGTCAACGTAACCCATCCCAAGTCGCCCTGCGGATCAAGCCCGTTCACTTTTTCCGCGCGTAGCGCCGCTTCTTCAAATGTTTCTACTTTTGAGCTGATGGACTGCGCACGTTGGAGCATCCACTCTGAAGCAGGCAGCCCCTCAATGCTGGCAGCCTTTGGCAGCATCACACGGCTCAGGCGGGCCGTCGGTGGGACACGGAAAGCATCGGGGTGTTCATCAAAATACTTGCGTATCGCTACTGGATCATCCGGTCGCTTGCAGGACGGAAGCAAGGTTTGGTAAATGGCTTGCCCATAGACATCATCAAAACGATCGCCCTCTTTTCCGTTACGCCGGGGCACACCTTTGCTCTCGCCCTCCATCGACAAGGCACGGGTCAGGGCCATTTCACCCAGCACCGACTCCACGCCATAGGCGTTACGAACCGCTCCCCTAAGATCAATACGTCGTTCAACATAGGCCGATAAGTCATCTTTGGTGATGGCTTCACCGTTCAGAAACGTACCTAGCTTTTCACTGGTTTGGGCTGACGCCCCTGCGCCCACAAAGGCGACGGCCAAGCTAAAAACAAGGTTTTTAAAAAACTGATGCATCATTTCCACAGCCTCTTTATTTCAAAACTCAATGGAATGCTTTTTTGGCGGCACGTTCCCACAAAGGTCCATAAATCACATCCATCTTGTCTCCCGACGAATTGAAAACGACGAGGTCTTGTACGCCATCGTGGTCTGCATCAACCAGCTGCAGGCCGGTAGAAAATCCGCTTGTTTTGAGCCAGCGTGTCTCTTGGACAGCGCCTTGATCATCAAGCTGCTGGAGGTGCAGCTGACGATCATCCCCCCAAATCACCAGATCATCATCTATGGGAGCGGCTGCCACACTGCCCGTCGGTGGAGCAACAATCCATTGGAGCACCCCTGTTTCCATATTGATACGCGCGTTGCGACCACCCGTTTCAAGTGCGGCATAAAGCCACAGTCCAGAGGGCGACGGCCTCACCTGTCGCGCAATACTGTCAAACTGCGCCAAGACGCGTGGCTGTGCAAGCCAATCGGTCTCCGAAACGGCGACCACTTTGCGGCTGTCGAGACAGGCAACCACCAACCCGCCGCTCGCCTGTCCTGGGATTTTTTTCACCTTGACGGGGTGCCATGGAGCCTCGCACCACACTGTGTGCTGAACCTTGACCGCCTCACGGCCATCTTCATGCCATTGCACCCATGCAACCTTTTGACCAGTGTATGGCGTGGCCAACAGGGTGTGAACGCCTGCAGCGGACTGCACAACTACAACGTCACGTGGCGCAAAGCCAATAGGCACCTGTTGCAAACGCGCCAACCGCTCTCCCTCTACCCGGAAGATATCCAGGCTAGTGGATTCTTCAACGGCGGCCACCAGTAATGAATCCGAAATCCAAGCAGCCGAATCAGGGTGATAGGCGACCGACTGTCGATCCAGAAGACGCGATTTGCGTCCGTCGAGCTTGTGCACAACGATTTTGCTGTTTTCGTGTTCGACAAGCCCGATCAGGCAACCTTGCACACCACAGCGCAACGCCCCTCCCCAAGCCATAGGCGCCTCAATGGTCAATTGCGTTGGAGCCACCACCGCCTCCAATGCAGCAACAGATCCATGAGAGGTCGATAAGGGCGCCATCTGGCATCCTCCTGCCAACAACACAACCACCCACAGAAACCCTCTACCCACCACTGAATCCAACACCATATCTAAAGCTCCAAAAAAAATAGCGCTCGAAAGCGCTATTTTTTATACTGTATCGCTGGCTCGACCCGTAGCCGAAGCAGCGTTAATTCAGGCGATACCACAAGGCATCGCCTGAATCAGATTACTTTAACGGTGTGCGCCCAGAACGGTTTGCACTGCGCCAAAAGCGGGAGCAACCATCACACTGTAGGTAAACACGCTTGCAGCAGTAGCAGGCGCAAAAGAAGCAGCCGTTGCGTTCCACTCGATGAAGCCATCGGTAAAGGATGCAGGGCGACCCACAATGGTTTCAGGATCGAACCAATCCAGTTCCGTGTGCGCCAGCGCGAAATTAACCGACTTACGGTTCTGCGCATTGTCGTACATATCGACCGTGTGCGTACGCTTTTGATCACCGGTAGACCAAACGACGATACGGGTATCGGTGCCGCCAGCTGCGCCATCAATGTAGTAACGCATGTTGAACGTAGTAGTCGTAGCAGCTGCCACTTGCGCCGCACCACCAACCGCCGTCAGAGTCGTAGGACCCATGGTGGTGATTGTTGTACCAGAACCAGCAAAATCAAGCGTCAAAGGACCATCGATCACTGGAGCAAATGCCACGTCTTGGGAAGCAACATCCACCTGGAAAGCATTAGCTGCGATCTTTGCCGTAGACGAAGGCGCACCAGCGGTGCAACTATCAGCAGCAACCAAAACCAAGTAGCCACGGACACCTGCAGTACCCGTACCCGAAATCGCTGGATCAGCCCAGGTAAAACCCTTGAACATGTTGTTGGTCACTGGAATGCAACCATCGGTAATGTGCTGAGAGTCCTGACCGAAGAACGTCCAGTACACGCCACCAGCGCCGTTAGAAATCACACCCACAGCGGTGGTATCAGTAGCGCCATTGTGGATCACGTTAGGAACCACAACACCGTTGCTGAATGTGCCCGAGGTGTACGCCTGTGCCACGCCGGCGGTCATTGCTGCTGCCGCGACGGCTGCCATTGCAAATTTTTTCATCTTCTAAGTCCTTAGATAATTGAAGGAAGCTTTCCCCACGATTGCGGGATATGCAACCCATCCGTCACTTCGTTTGGGTTGGTGCTATCTTAGCTGGAGAGTTTCACGTTTTCAATCAAAACTATCCAGAAATCGAATTCATCTGTTTTTGTTGCACTCGAACAACAAGCCTAGCGCTTTTCGTCGGGAAACATCGAGCTGCGCCGCTGCACATGGTGCCACACGCCATCAACGCGGCGCCATGCATCTTGCACAACACCCTCTTGCGTCTTGATACGCAGCAGGGGCAGGCTGTAGCGCATCCATACGTCTGCCACAGCGTCATCACCATCGATACTGCGCACACCGCGCACCTCAATGGCATCATATAGAACACCGCCGCGCTTGAGATAGGCGTCCAAAGTCATGCTCTGATCCTTGGACGCAAGCTCGAAAGCCCATGCAGGCACGCGATCGTTGGCCTGAATCAAATTCCAATAGGCTTTGGCACGCTGCTCCAAAGCCAAGCGGTCCGCTTCGGGTGACAGCTTGGCGGTGCTGGCGCAGCCACTGATGGCCAGTACCAAGGCAGGAACCCCCAAATACAGCATAAGTTGTCGGCGATTGGTCCACAAGTGCATGAATTCTTTCTCCTTAAGTATGAGGATACTGAAATGTATCCAAAACGCCTGCGCCAGGCTTATTTCTGGGATGCTGGGACTGTCACCGAGTCACCCGTAAGATCTCGGGGAAACGCCTGCAAAGACAGTGAGCGCATACGCTGACGCAGCTCAGCGCTGGCACTTCGCAATGCGTCGTCGTCCTCCAGGACGCGGGGCGTTATCAGCACCAGCAGCTCGGTACGCTCGCGTTTGTCGCTGCTGATTCCAAAAAGCGCTCCGAACAAAGGGATATCGGATAGAACCGGCACACCACTACGGCCATTGGTTTCGTTTTCCCGGATCATGCCACCCAGCACGAAGGGCTCGCCAGAGCGAACTGCTACCCGGCTCTGGATTTGGCGTGTTAAAAAGCTGCGCTGCTCGGTGGCCGCATCGATTTCGCCCACATCAGTGACCTGCTGCATGATATCCATCGTGATCAGGCCGCCTGCGTTGACGGAGGGGGTGACGGAGAGCATCACACCAGTGTCTTTGTAGGTGATGGATTCCGTCACAAGCGTTCCCGTGGCAGTGGTCGAACTCTTGACAGGCTGCTGCTTGCCGATCTGGATGGTGGCGTTGTGGTTGTCCAGCACTAAAACAGAGGGGTTGGACAACACACGCAACTGGGATTTTTCTGCCAGTGCATTGAGCGTGGCACGCACAACACCCGCCTTGTTAACGATGGTGTACGAGAACCCCGGCTGCTTGGCACCAATGCCGCCACTGCCATTCATGTTGAGCAAGGCCTGTCCTTCACGTCCGCCACTCAGAACATTCTGCAGATACCAATCCACGCCGTAGGCCAGATTTCCGATCAGGCTCACTTCGACGATGCTGGCCTCGATCAGCACTTGCGCTGGTGCCTTGTCCAGTTCTATCAGGGCTTTTTCGATGCGGCGGTATTCATTACGCGGGGCACGGATGAGCAAGGAATTGCGCTTGACATCGGCCACCACACGGACGTCGCCATCGAGTTGGCTGACCGATGTGGCCTGCGTGTTATTGGCGGGCATTCCCGCCAAACCTGAGCCAAAGGGAGCCGTAGCACCCGCCGAGGCATTGCTGCTAGCGCCCGTTTTTACGCCCGTGCCTGCGCCAGAACTGGCCAAACCTGCATTGGCAGTTGATCCAAACTGTGTTGGCGCAGAGCCTGACGCCACGCCCGCTTTCGCACCGCCTCCGGCGCCAAATAGGCCATTCAACATTTCCGCCAAATGGGCCGCGGAGCCGTTTTGCACGGGATAAACGAACAGCGCCGCTTCCAAAGCGTCCGATGGACGGTCAAGTCGCCGAATCCACGTCTCCACCTGGGCAAGCAAATGGCTACGTGGCGTAACAACGACCAGTGCGTTGAGCCGTTCGACAGGAATCACACGAATCAATCCCGCCAATGGGTTGCTGGCAGCAGTGGCCGCCGCCGCAGCCCCCCCTCCCGACGTCGGCGCCACTCCAGCAGCTGAAACGGCCCCAGAACTGGATGAACCATAAGGGTCAGATTGCTTGTCCGACCCTAGCATTGCCTGCAATGCATCACGCACCACATTGACGTTAGCGTTTTCCAGCACAAACACGCCCAGAGACATGCCGGACAGAAAATCGATGTCAAACGCCTCCACCATTTCCAGCCAGCCGCCCAGCTGCGCTTTGCTACCCTGCAGCACAAGAAGATTACGCATGCCATCCACATAGACAATGGCTTCTCGTGGCGCTATGGGCGCCAAAATCTTGGCCATTTCGGCAGCGGCAATGTAATTCAGCGGCACGATGACGGTGCCTGCGCCGGCCAGATCCTTGAAACGCGCCGCACCCACCACAGGACGGGCACCGACAGTGACCGTGCGTTTCGTAACGTGGTACACCCCCGCGTTATCGCGCACGATGGCCAGGTCGTGCGGCAATAGCACAGCGTCCAGTACATCCAGAACCTGGCTGCGCAGCAGTGGTTGCCGCGTGTGCAGACTGACTACAACATCGCCACCCGCGTCAATGGTGTAGTTGAGCTTGAGCAGGTCGCCCAGCAGGGCTGCTGCCAGGTTGCCGACCGTGGCATTCTCAAAATTGAGGGCGACCTTATCGCCAGTGGCCAGCACAGGGTCTACCCGGGGACCAATGTCACGCTTGAATAACTGGTCGTTTCCTGGGAAAAGCCGGGAGCTAGATGATGACTTCTTATCTACCGCCTTCTGCGAACCAGCGCCCCCTCCTGCGAGCGGTCCGGCGGACGGCTTTATGGCATCGTCCTGCTCTGGCCTCTTGTCTTCGTTGACCACGCTGGGGGCTGCCGCAGGCTCGGATCGAATGGTTACAGTGGGAGCATCGGGCACGCTGGCACAACCTGAAGCCAGCAAGGCCAGCAGTAGGAGGGATGGCCGAATATTCATAGTTGGTAACTCCGGTATTTGCGGTTTTATTGGTTTGCCAATGGCGGGCGCCCCATCCCTTGGATGGGCGCCTTGACCTGCGCAGGACTTCCAGCCTCCAGCGGTCGTTCAATGCGTTGTGCATCTGCGGACACGAAGACGGCATTGCGGCCATCGAATGATTCGATGCGCCAAGGTTGGGTATCGGTAGTGATTTTGAGTATGCTGCCGTCCTGGCGCCGCAAAATCGCTACGCGGGTACTGCCCGATTCCAGCACAAGCGTCAAACGAGACTGCGTCAACTCGTTTCCCAAGTCTTTCTTGGGTACCGCTGTGTCTACGGGGCGGCGTGATGTCCAGAACACCGGGCGCTGCACTGCATGCACCGCGCGAATGACCGGCATCTGGGGCATCGTTTCCAAACGAGGCAGTTCCGGCCGGCGTGCCGTCGGTGGGATCCAAGTGTTCTTTTCTGTGTGCCACCAATAGGCGCTACCGACGAGGGCTGAAACGGCCAACACAGGCACAAGAAACCAGGGTTTTATCATGGCTGCGCCTTTCCCGGTGCGAGGGGAGCTTCAAGCTGCAGGGTCACACGAGCGTTTTGTGGACCGGTTGCTACTCCTTCTCGCGAGAGCGTCGCAGAGCGCAGCCAGAAGGGGGGTCGATGGGTTTGCAACGTTTCCATGAAACGCACAAGCTTGGGCCACTCGCCTGAGATTGTCGCCGTCAGCCGGATGCGTGCCAGTTTGCCATCTGCCCCCGGCTCCAACGCCACTTGTGAAGACACAAGTGTGCCGCCAGCGGTTACGATCAACTCACGCAGTTTTTGCTGAACGTCGTTCGGAGCGTTCTCGCCAGCGGGATGCAGCAAAGGCGCAACCATGGAGCGCGCATCACCAAGCAGCGATTCGATATCGGGACCCGCCTCAACCACGCCATCGAGTCGTTCACTGCGCGATTCCAATTGCTGCAGTGCCCCGTCATACCGCGTCCAGAGTGCACGATAAACCAAACCTGCACCAGCGAGTCCTCCCAGTGCCAGCAAAATCAGAATACCAATGGCGCGGCGCGTCCAGGTGTTCATGGCTTGACCCCTTCCCCACGCCAGCGCATCTCAAATGTAAAGCGCTCTTTATTGAGGGTGTTGTCACGCACATTGGCCACTGTAGCGCGTACCTCAGCGAACGCAGGCTGGCGCCCCAGGTGCGCAATCAGCTCGGTGGCGTTACCGGTCAAGCCCGCAATCCGGATTTCGTTGTTATTGACTTCGATGCGATCCAGCGAAGCGTCGTCTGGCAACGCCTCAGATAATCGGTCTACCACGCTGGCAAGGGGTGGTACGGTACTCATGCTTTGTTGCAATTCTTGCGCCAGCTGTGCCTGTTGCCGCAGCTCGTCCAGTTGCTGGCGCAACGGCGCCGCCTTGGGCTCGAGCATGCTGACATGCTGTACGGCACGCACTACGGCCTGTCGCTGCAAGACCAATGGCATGAGTGCGGGCACCGACAACGCGCCCAGCATGAACAGCAATGAGCCGACGAGAATGCCATCGACCCAGCGCTGGCGCCCGAGCTGTCGTTGCCATGCCTTACCCCGCACAGCAAGGGCCCGCCCATGGTAGGTCAGGTAAACAGCCGCATCCGATGCGAGACCTTGCTGGGTCAGCAGATCATCCTGATCGCTGCGTTTACACACGCCCCACACGACGGCCCACCCGTTCTGGGGTGCTGGCACAGCATCCCAGGTTGCCACCACATGCTCTGGAGACAAGGGTGACACGCGCCACAAGGCCTCTTGCACGGCATCGTTGAGTTCCAATCTGGGCATGCTGGGCAATTGCATGGTGCCCCACAGGCAGTTGGTCTCTGGTACCAGAAGGCCGGTCGCTTTGCGTCGCTTTGCACTGGCGCGCAAACGGGTTCCGGTCACAGACCAATGCCCACCGTCGGCAGACACCACGATGCGAGCGCTTGCTGGCCATATTCCATGTTCCACCATTGCGCGCCTGAGATCGCTAAAACCCCAGGCCAGTCGATCCAGCGTGACGCGCACGCGAAGAGATAGCGGCCCCCTACCTGTCATGGTTTGAATTCCTGTTCCGGATTGTTAACACGGCGCGTTGGCTCGAGTGAGAGCGTTGTCCAAGGCATCAGCCCATCCGGGCGCTCGTTAAGATCAATCCACGCCTCGCGCTGCCACCATCGCCCGCCTTCAGTCTGCATAAAAACCCGCACCCTTAGAGCCTGCGCTCCACCGGCAGGGGCAGAAGTAAAAAATTCGGCAGCGATCCCAGAAAGTGGCACGCTTGTTTGCGTGTCAGAGGGAGAGGAATGGATACGCGCACCAAGCCCTGACTCGCCTGTGAGTGCATCGATCAGTGCGGAGGGCGCCGAACGGATGTCGATGCGCTGCTGTCCGTTGATGCTCAAATAGGGAAAGATTGTCTCATAAAGAGCTGGTGTCATTCCCAGCACTGCCTTCAGCTCAGACAAATCATCCAACCCTGTATTGCGGGGCACGGCGGGCCAATTTGCAGCCCTGTATTGCGCAGCTTCGGCACCACCAATGCCGCTGGGAACGTCATCCGGATCGATGAAATCCCGCACCCGCGACACCATTACGGCGGCCTCTCCCGGAGCAAGCCGCCCCACGTTCTGAAATAGTGCCTGGAAAAGAGCATCACTGGCGACATTTATATCCACCAGCCCATTCGCAGGAGTAATTTCGAGCCATATTGTGCTGCCCCCCAGAACCATGCGCTGGCGGCGGTATTGAGCAGCCGTGCCTTTTTCAGACACCATGCGTTGCGCAATAAGTTGCAAAGCGGCATCCAACACCGACTCTGAACGCAGGCGCTCAAGGCTCAGCCCCATATGCCGGGTTTGCTGGCGAATCCCATGGGCACTGGCCAATACGACCAGTGACAGCGCGGCCACCAGCCAGAGCACCAGTATCAGCGCCGCTCCCTGGTGTCGGCGTGGCATTTTCATCGTGCCCTCGCCAACGCAAAAACCAGGGTGGGCCAGTCACCGCGCTCATCGGCGATCTCAACCTTGATACGGGCGGGATACTGCGCTTTGGCAGCATCCCATTGCTGTACCCACTTCGCGGTGCGACCGTCCTGGTAATACCACTGCAACGTCCGAACATCTTTCAGCAGCGTCTCGCGCAGGGCGCGATTCCAGTCCAGCGCCGTGAGCACGCCATCGTATGGCAACGCCTCCACGGACAGATCGATTCGGCCATTCTCGTGCCGCAGGGGAGTGATGCGAAACACATACAACCCCCCGGCCTCGCCACGCTCGGGCAATGGTGCCACCCAAATGGCGCCTGCGGCAGTGCCACTGAAAAAGTTCACGAAAGCACCGCTGTCATTCCGACTGAGCAAACGCAGCGTGTCAAATTTACGCCCTAGCCACTGGCTTACCACCAGCATGTGCTCGGTACGATCGATCAGCCGCTGGTTGCGCTCTTCTGTGCGCCCGATCACACCAAAACCAGCGAACATCAATGTAACGACCGCAGCCGTGACAGCCAGGGCGACAAGCAGTTCGAGTAGTGTGAACCCACGGCTCTGTGGCCGGATGAAACGGGTCATGACGCTGCCCGATAGGGCTTCCAGGTCGTCCAAGTCAATACCACAGGCCCCTCTTTCGTACGCATGACATGGACTGTGACATTGGCTGCGCGCAAAACCCTTGCGGGCCGCCCATCTGCCTCCGTCAACTGCACTTGCTCAGGCGACACCTGCATACTCCAGTACCAGTCACCGGCCTGCCCAGTCGGTTGCCGCTCCAGGTCTTCTGCGTAGGCCGCAGCAGCAAGCGCTGACCGGGCCACCAACGCAGCCTCCACCCGTGCACCAACGTCCACCACGTTCTTCGAGCTTTGGCCCACAGTTCTGTAGAGCGTACTTAGCGCCATGGCGGCAATGACCATGGCAACCAGTGCTTCCAGCAAACTGAACCCTTGCTGGCGTGCTTCTCGACCCGAAGCACGCAGGGGATGGTGCGCCTGCATCATGCACTGGCCGCTATGGCGGCTTGCTCGATCGTGCCAAACAACCAGTTCACGCGGAAAACAACACCCAGACCTCCGCGCAAGACCGCCAGTCGGCCACCACGGGCACCACCGTCGGGATTGAATACAAAGAGCGCCTCTCCCACGGCGGGAGCGTCCTTGGTCGGGCGCTCGGCGGGGCTCCACTCCACCTCTAGTGACGCGGGAATTGCCATGGACGGCTTTCCATCCACCGAGAGTTGGCGGTTCTGTGGCTCGTAAGCCACAACCACGGCCCGCCCCTCCTGAATACACAGCGCACGCGCTTGGTTGAGTTGGGTGGCAACATCGCGGACTGCCTGGTGGTAGCGCGCGCGCTCCATGAAAGACTGGGCGCCCCCTCCCACCACGGACGCAGTAATAGCAGCAAGCACCAGCACTACCAGCAACTCCAACAGGGTGAACCCCATATTTCTCAGGCGCACTCCCGGTGTAAGGCAACGCATGCGGATCAGTTCACCGGATAAAAATCGAGGACGCTCACACTTCAGTTATAGATATCGGCGTTGTCCCCATCGCCACCGGCTTTTCCATCCGCACCCAGAGAGAAAATATCGGGTGCATTGTTGCGCCCAGGATTTTTGTAAAGATAGGTTGCGCCCCAGGGGTCGGCGGGCAATCCCTTTTTCAAATAGGGGCCGTTCCAGCCGGGCGCCGTGGCAGGGCGATCCGTCAGTGCGCGAAGACCCTCAGCATCATTGGGATAACGTCCCACGTCCAGCTTAAAAAGATCGATGCTTTGTTCAATTTCGGCGATTTGAACCCGCGCGGTCTTGGACTTGGCCCCCCCCAGTTGGTCGAGCACCTTGGGCCCCACCAGTCCCGCCAGCAAGGTCAGAATAACCAGAACCACGAGCAACTCGATCAAGGTAAAACCTGCGGAACGGCGCGCCTGCGTGGCGCGGCTGAAATAACAGCTGTTGGTATTGCTTTGCATGAAAAATCCTCGAACAGAAAATAATCAGATGGTGTCGTTGATTGACAGTACGCCGCCAAGAATGGCGATGATGATAAATGCGACGAATGCGCCCAGGATGATGATGATGAGAGGCTCCATTGCAGCCAGAACTCGCCCCATGGTGCGCCGACCTTCGTCTTCATAGCGGTCGGCCAGACTGAGCAATGTACTGTCAAGTTGCCCCGTTTCCTCGGCCACACGAATCAGCTGGGGTGCGCTCGTTTTATTGAAATAGGGAGAGGAAAACCCGGCAGACAGTCGTTTGCCCGTTTTCACAATGCCAACGAGCGGCTCAATGTCTTTGCGCAAGGCCACATTGGTCAAGGTATCAACCGCAATACGCAAGGCATCGACCATGGGTACGCCGCGTTGTAACAAAATTCCAAACGTTCGAAAATAGACGGCAAATTGGAGGTTTCGGACCACTTTTCCGAACAGCGGCATGCCGAGCAACATGCTGTCCACCTGCAACCGCCCTGCTGTTGTAGCCACCCAGCGAGACACTAAAAACAAAACCACCGTCATGCCGAGCATGATGGCCATCCAATGAGACCGTATCAGGTCACTGAGACGAACGACAAGCTGGGTCGAAAAGGGCAAGGCATCCCCCATCGAGTCAAAAATTTCCCGAAACTGCGGAACCACAAACGCCAGCAACAACACAACCGAAAGCACCGCGACGACCAGCAGGATGATGGGGTAGGTCATCGACGAGATCACGTAGTTCCGGAGTTTGTCCTGCGCCTCCAGTTGTACCGTGAGCTCCTTCAGAACCACTTGCAACGAGCCGGAGGTTTCCCCGGCCCGGATCAGAACGAGGTACTGGCGCCCAAGATCCCGCTCGAACGGCAGCAATGACTGATAGAGCGACTTACCACCACGCACGCCTTCTTCCACTTTGGCGATGAAGGCCTTCAGGCGGTCAGTTTCCGCCATGCCTTTGAGCATGGCCAACGCTTTGTCCAGCGGCATGTTGGCTTGCTTGAGGTGCGCCATTTCACGACTGAACAACAAGACCTCGCTGCGCGTGAGTTTGGCCCCACGGCGTTGCTCAGTCTGCGGCACGGGCGCAGCATCTCCCCCTGTAATTCGTACGGGCGTGATCCCCTGCCCGATCAGCCGCAACCGTGCGTTCTCAGCGCTCGGCGCGCGCACGCTGCCCTGGCACGGTTTGCCGTCGATCGTTAACCCATCGTATTGAAATTCAGTCATTTTGACGAGCGACGCGCAAAACTTCCTCTGCAGTGGTCAGGCCCAAGCAAACCTTGGTGATTCCATCCTGCAACAAGTTCCCTCCGGCATAGGTTCCGTCCTCGTCGCGGATGGAAGATCCTTGCTCAAGCACCCTTCTTTTCATGTCTTCCGTCAAAAGAAGTAACTCATGGATCGCCAGTCGTCCGCGGTAACCTGTGTTGCGACAATTGGGACAGCCGACCGCTTTGTAGAGCACCTGCCCTTCGCGCAGTGGCGCACCCAGTGACATCGCCGCTGCCTGCGCCTGGTCTGGCAAAAGCGGCGCCTTGCAATCGTCACAAAGCTTACGCACCAAGCGCTGTGCGAGCACCCCTATCACAGACGCCGTGATGAGATAGGGTTCAACCCCCATGTTGATAAGCCGGACAATGGCACCCAAAGCACTGTTGGTATGCAGGGTGGACATAACCATGTGGCCTGTCAGTGCCGCCTGGACTGCAATTTCGGCGGTTTCCCCATCCCGCATTTCACCAATCATGATGACGTCGGGGTCCTGCCGCAAAAACGAGCGCAGCACCTTGGCAAATGTCAAACCAATCTGGGGTTGCACCTGTACCTGATTGAGCCACTGCAATCGGTACTCCACCGGGTCTTCCACGGTGAGGATTTTCAGGTTTTCGCCTTCAAGCTGCTGCAACGATGCATAGAGAGTGGTGGATTTTCCTGACCCTGTCGGGCCTGTGACCAGCAAAATACCATGCGGCACACTCAGCAACTGGCGCAGGGACTGGAGCGTAGGCGGTGTGAAATGCAGGCTTTCCAAAGACAGTAAGTCAAAGTTCTTTTCAAGCAGGCGCATGACCACCGATTCACCGAATGCGGTAGGTACGGTGGAGACCCGCACATCTATTTCCTTACCATGCACGCGCAGTTTGGTGCGCCCATCCTGTGGCATGCGGCGCTCTGCGATATCCAGCTGCGAAAGTATCTTGATGCGCGATACGATGGCCGGAGCATCCTTGTTTTCGATGTCATCGATAGGAAACAGCTCACCATCGACACGGATGCGAACAACCGATCGATCTTCATAGTTTTCTATATGGATATCTGAAGCCTGAGCCGCTACGGCCTGTGACAAGATCTGGTTCACCCGCTGGATGATGGGCGCTTCGGAGGCCATATCACGCAAATGCTCAATGAACTCAGATGCCTCCTGCTGGCCCTCTCCATCTCCAAGGTCTTCCTCAGCGCCTTCAACATACCATTCGTTGAGTTGGCTTGATATTTCAGATTCAAGGCCAAAAACAATATTCGGGACAGCGCCGAAAACGAGACGCAAGGCATCACGCAATGGCGCACTTCCAGGGTCGGCGGACGCAAAATCTGGAATGGCTCCCGTTTCGTCCGTGTCGCCCAAAGGCAATAGGTTGCTGGCCAAGAGAAAGCTGGTATTGAGTTTCGATGTCTCGGGCCTGTTTTTAGGGAATGCCTCCAGGCGCAGCAAAGGCAACCCCGCTTGACGTGCAAGGGCCATGTACACGTCCACTTCAGAAACCAATCCGAGACTTATCAGCAGCCGCCCCAGGCGCCCACCCAAGGAGCGCTGAACCTCCAGCGCACGCTCCAGATCGTTGCGCGAAAGCTTCTGGGTCGATAACAGCATCTCCCCCAGCTTGAGAGCGACGACATCCGAACCATTAGCAACACCCGGCTCAGTCAAAGAAGTCATTGCCTGCACCTTCGGTAAAAATATCAAAAATACAAATATTGGACACTGTCTAAAACCAAAAAATCACCTGGACCACACAAGACACCGGCTCAATCGATCGAGCTCAGGTCCAGAATAATAGATCCTGTAACGAAAAACCCGCACAAACCAAGGCTTATTTCTCCAGGAGAGATAATCAGCAATATACGCACAATCAAAATTAAACGACAACAATCTATGTTGTAGCGCTTGTGCTTGGAGGAGCGTATCTTTTCCCAGTTTTTTTATTTTTCTATAAATTCCGGGCACATCAGAAAAAAGACGATTCAGCCGATTCATCAAACTCCGGCTCTTCGCACCGACCTGATTACCACCATGCTGTCTGTATAAAACAAGAGGGGTTGCGATAAAAAATCGTCGACCACTTCCACTGATGAGACCACACCACCAGTCATGCATAATAACTTCACTGGGCAATGGCAAAGCCATTTTCAAAAGAGTTCGATTCACCATCATTGCACAGCCCGTCACTTGATTGACACTCAACAAAGACAGTGGAGAGCAAGCATCTGGATTAATTAATTGATGCTTCGCAAAAGACGGCGCTATGATCCCCAGGTTTTCATCGACCACCTCCAGATCGGAATGAACCAGGCAAGGCACACTCTTGCCATCACACCCTTCTATTCGCGTCATTTCGGCCAGCATACGCTCTATTTTTTGCGGCAACCATACATCATCTTGATCGCAAAAAGCCATCCAGTTTGACTGGCCATCTTCCAGACTGAAATGCATCAAATTTTCAAAATTCCGGATAACGCCTTTTCCAGGAGATGCATTTTTCACAAGAACAAGCCGGTCTTTCAATTGCTCTCTATAAGACTCTAAAATAGCCATTGTTGCATCAGATGAACCATCATCACTGACCAAAATCCTGAAAGATTGGTGCGTTTGAGAAATTATGGAATCCAGCTGACTTTCAAGGTACCTGGATCCATTGTAAGTTGCCAACAATATATCAACCAGCATTGGTTTCATTTTGATATATTATTTATATTTGATCAGGCGCCGAAAACTAATCGGCTTCAACATGAGATGCGGCATGAATTTCACATTCTGAACGCATCAGCATTTCATAGGCATCGACAATGTGGTTCCAAGTGTAATGCTCCGCCACAATTCGGCGCGCACGACCACTGCGTTGCTGTTGCTCCGCCGCAGCGTGGTTCACCCGCTGATCCAGGTACTGCGCAAGCTCCTCTGGGGAGCGGAAATAGTCTGCAGCATCGCGAGCAACCTCCCGATTGAACGGGTTGTCATGTGCAATGACCCAGTTACCGCACGCCAACGCTTCCAGTAACGAGGGGTTCGTGCCACCCACTGAATGGCCGTGCAGGTAGCAAGCCGCATGCACCCTCAGGCTCTTGAGTTGGTCGGCATCGTAAATACCACCAATAAAAACGACTTTGTGACTGGCCATCTTTAGCAGCTGGCGTTGATAGGTGTTCGCACCACTCACGTTTCCTACAACCACGAGTGGCCAATCGCCCCCGTGTTTCAAATATCCTTGGATAATTTCCAGTACATGGTTTTCTGGCTCAGGGCGCGCCACCACCAAAAAATAGCGTTGCGGCTGCAAAGCCCACGCTGACAGTATGGAAGGGTCTGTTTCGGCCACGCGCACCTCGTCAGCCCCGTAGGCAATAAAGCTGCACGGCGCCCCGGAAGGATAGGTTTTGCGAAACCGATCCGCTATCGCCTGGGCATCGGCAATGACACGTGTCGCAACCCAGCTCGATGTCCACTCCATGCAGCGCAAATAGACACGCGCTCCGGCGCCCCATTTACTGCGCGCCCACTCCAGGCCATCCACATTAATCCACACTGGCGAACCAAAGAGCCGGGGTAGCCAGCAGGCCCATGCGGCCCCATATCCCAACATGTACACCAGGTCGTACCCTCGGCGCGCATCCCACAGACAAGCGACATCAAACGCCAGCGTCGAGGCGGCTCCCCAACGGGGGCGCCTTTTGTAACGAATCCTGACGCCTTGATAGCAACCGTCCTCTGCAGGCGCCCCAGTGCCCTCTGCGTAGACAGTCACTTCGTGCCCACGAGCCACAAGGCGCGTCGAAAGCTGTTCAGCGAATGTCTCAAAGCCCCCGTAATTGGCCGGAATACCTTTTGTGCCGAGGATAGCAACGCGCAAGGTACCCGTCGGCTGATTCCTGTCGGGTATGGCGTGGGAAGACGCCTCCCTCAAAGGTCTGCCTCAGCAAACCAGCGCCCGGCTTGGTCTTTGGCCGACAGCTGTTTGTCACCCCCCGTATCAGGCCAGACGATGGCAAGCTGGGGGTCGTCCCAACGTATGCAACGCTCATGTTGCGGACTGTAGTAATCGGTCGTTTTGTAAAGAAAATCCGCCGTCTCAGACACTACAAGAAAGCCGTGGGCCAATCCTGGAGGAATCCAGAGTTGCTTGTGATCGTCCTCCGTCAATTCCACGCCAACCCATCGACCAAAGGTGGGCGAGTTTTTGCGAATATCGACGACCACGTCAAAAACAGCACCCTGCACCACCCGCACCAGCTTGCCCTGGGGCTGCTGAATCTGGTAATGCAGGCCACGCAGCACGCCTTTGCTGCTGCGGCTGTGGTTGTCCTGCACAAACTGGTGGTCGGTGCCCGTAGCGTCGTTAAAGGCGCGCTGGTTGAAACTCTCAAAGAAAAATCCGCGGGCGTCACCGAACACCTTGGGTTCGATCAGCATGACGTCGGGGATGGCGAGGCGGGTGGCTTGCATGGCGGGGTTCAGTAAATTTTTTCCTGGAGCAAGCGCAGCAGATACTGGCCATAGCCATTTTTGGACAAGGGCTGCGCCAGCCGCTGGAGTTGCTCGCTGTCGATCCACTGCCCGCGCCACGCGATTTCTTCAGGGCAGGCGATCTTGAGGCCCTGGCGGTGCTCCAGCGTGGCAATGAACTGACTGGCTTCGAGCAGGCTTTCGTGCGTGCCGGTGTCCAGCCAGGCATAGCCTCGCCCCATGATTTCGACATGGAGTTGTGCCTGATCCAGATACAAACGATTCAGGTCGGTAATTTCCAACTCGCCACGGGGAGAAGGCTTGAGGCCCTTGGCCAGCTCCACGACCTGGTTGTCATAGAAATACAGACCGGTCACCGCATAGTTGGATTTAGGCGACACCGGCTTTTCTTCGAGAGAAAGCACCCGGCCCTGGGCGTCAAACTCGGCCACGCCATAGCGTTCGGGGTCGTGCACATGGTAGGCAAAAACGCTGGCACCCTCGGAGCGTGCCGCGGCACTGCCGAGCAGCTCATGGAAGTCATGGCCATGAAAGAGGTTGTCACCCAACACCAGTGCGCAGGGCGAATCGCCCAGGAACTGCTCGCCAATGATGAAGGCCTGCGCCAGACCGTCCGGGCTCGGTTGCACAGCGTATTGCAAGTTGATGCCCCACTGGCTGCCGTCGCCCAGCAACTGTTCGAAACGCGGCGTGTCCTGCGGCGTGCTGATGACCAGGATGTCGCGGATGCCCGCCAGCATGAGGGTGCTCAGCGGGTAGTAGATCATGGGCTTGTCGTACACCGGCAGCAATTGCTTGCTGATGGCCAGCGTGGCCGGATGCAGGCGGGTGCCGGAACCCCCGGCGAGGATGATGCCCTTGCGGGCCGCTGTGTGTGCGGTCATGGTCTGTGCGTCAAAGGATTTCGGTGAGCATGCGCGCCACACCGTCGCGCCAGTGCGGCAGCCGCAGGCCAAAGGTGGCTTGCAGGCGGCGGGTGTCCAGGCGCGAATTGTGCGGTCGCACGGCAGGCGTGGGGAAGGCGCTGGTGGGCACAGGCGCCACTTCAGTCGCTTTTAATTTGATAGCTGGTTGCGTTTGTGTAGCAAGCGTTAGAACCTCTTTTGCATACAAATTCCAGTTGGTCTCGCCTGCCGCCACGCAATGGTACAGGCCGCCGTCCTGGGGGTGCTGCGCCAGGTGCCGAATGGCGTGGGCCGTGACGTCGGCCAGCAGGTCGGCGCCTGTGGGGGCGCCCCACTGGTCGTCGATGACAGTCAGGCGGTCGCGCTCCTGCGCCAGTCGCAGCATGGTCTTGGCGAAGTTACCGCCGCGTGCCGCATAGACCCAGCTGGTGCGCAGAATCAGGTGCCTGGCGCCGGACTGCTGGATCAGTTGCTCCCCTTCGAGCTTGGTGCGGCCATAGCAACTCAGCGGCGCGGGTGTGTCAGTTTCCAGCCAGGGGCGGGTGCCGCTGCCGTCAAACACGTAATCGGTGCTGTAGTGCACCAACCAGGCGCCCAGGCGGGCGGCCTCCTCGGCCAGCACGCCGGGCGTGGTGGCGTTGAGCAGGCGTGCGAGATCGGGCTCGCTCTCGGCCTTGTCCACGGCGGTGTGCGCTGCGGCATTGACGATGACGTCCGGGCGCAGGGCACGCACGGTGTCGGCAACCCCGGCAGGGTTGGAAAAATCACCGCAGTGTTCCTGGCTGTCAAAGTCGAGTGCGGTGACATCGCCCAGCACAGCCAGGCTGCGCTGCAATTCCCAGCCAACCTGACCACCCTTGCCCAGGAGCAGGATGTTCATGCAGCTTCGCCTTCGTACTGCTTGGCGACCCACTCGCGGTAGGCGCCGCTTTGCACCTGCGCCACCCAATCCGCGTGATCCAGGTACCACTGCACGGTCTTGCGGATGCCGGTGTCAAAGGTCTCGGCGGGGCGCCAGCCCAGTTCGGCCTCGATCTTGCGGGCGTCGATGGCATAGCGCCGATCATGTCCGGGGCGGTCCTTCACGTAGGTGATCTGGGCGCGGTAGCTTTGGCCATCGGCGCGCGGGCGCAGTTCGTCGAGCAGAGCGCAGACCGTGTTCACGATGTCAATGTTGGCTTTTTCGTTCCAGCCGCCGACGTTATAGGTTTCGCCCAAGCGGCCCGCTTCGAGCACGCGGCGGATGGCGCTGCAGTGGTCGTTCACATACAGCCAGTCGCGGATCTGCATGCCGTCGCCGTACACCGGCAATGGCTTGCCCGCCAGCGCGTTGACGATCATCAGCGGGATCAGCTTCTCGGGGAAGTGGTAGGGCCCGTAGTTGTTGCTGCAGTTGGTGGTGAGCACCGGCAGGCCGTAGGTGTGGTGCCAGGCGCGCACCAAGTGGTCGCTGGCGGCCTTGCTGGCGCTGTAGGGGCTGTTGGGCTCGTAGTTGTGCTGTTCGGTGAAGGCAGGCGCATCAGGCGCCAGGGTGCCATACACCTCGTCGGTACTAACGTGCAGGAACCGGAATGCTTCTTTTTCGATAGCTGGAAGCGCTTGCCAGTATTGCCTTACAGCCTCCAAAAGCCTGAAACTCCCCACCACGTTGGTCTGGATGAAGTCTTCGGGGCCGTGGATGGAGCGGTCCACATGCGACTCGGCTGCAAAATTGACGATGGCACGCGGCCGGTGCTCGGCCAGCAAGCGCCCGACCAACGCGCTGTCACCAATATCGCCCTGCACGAAAACATGGCGCGCATCGCCTTGCACGCTGGCCAGGTTGTGCAGGTTGCCTGCGTAGGTCAACTTGTCGAGGTTGAGCACGGGCTCGCTGGAGCCGCCCAGCCAGTCGAGAACGAAATTGGCGCCAATGAAGCCGGCGCCGCCGGTGACAAGGATCATGGGATAAACCGATAGTTGTGCCCGCTGGCAAAGCCTCGGATTATCCCACTGCACCTTGTCGCCGTCAGTAACCGTTTACCCGCAAGCGCATCGCAGTATCAGAAGTGAATACCGCGCATCATCTGCTGCAAGGCCACCGCTTCGGCCGAGAGCTGCGGCTTGCCGCCTTTCTCGCCCTTGGCTGCGGTCGAATCCGGGAACATGCGGAAGCTGGCGTTCATGCCGATCTGGGCCACGCGCGGCACCAGCGCGTGCATGACCTGCCCCAGAATGCCCAGGCGCGTGGCAATGTTCACTGGCTTGAAGATACAGGCCTGCGCGATCATGTCGGCGGCCTCCTCAGGCGCCAGTGTGGGCACGTTGTTGTAGATCTGGGTGGGCGCGATCATGGGCGTGCGCACCAGCGGCATGTTGATGGTGGTGAACGTGACGCCCTGATCGGCAAACTCGCTCGATGCGCAGCGCGTCCAGGCATCCAGCGCTGCCTTGCTGGCCACGTAGGCTGAAAAGCGCGGTGCGTTGGTCAAGACCCCAATGGAGCTGATATTGACGACATGGCCCTTGCGCTTTTCCACCATGCCCGGCAGCAGGCCCATGGTCACGCGCAGGCAACCAAAATAGTTGAGCTGCATGGTGCGCTCGTAGTCGTGGAAGCGGTCGTAGCTCGATTCAATGGCACGGCGGATGGAGCGACCCGCGTTGTTGATGAGGAAATCCACGCCGCCATGGTCTGCGATGAGCTGCTGCACGAAACGATCGCAGTCCTGCATGTCAGCAATGTCTGCGGCATAGGCGATAAAGGCATACCCTTTGGCCTTGGCCTCTTTGCAGGCTTCGTCGAGTTTGGTCTGGTCACGCCCACAGATCAGGGTGATGGCGCCCGCTTCGGCAAACTTGTGCGCAGCAGCGAGGCCAATACCCGACGAACCGCCCGTTACCAACACCACCTTGCCCGCCACCGTGCCCTTGAGCGTACGGTCGATGAACAGTTCGGGGTCAAGGTGTCGCTCCCAATAGTCCCAGATGCGCCAGGCGTAGTTTTTGAGGTTGGGGCACTCCACGCCCGAGCCTTTGAGCGCCGCAAGCGTCTCGCGGCAATCAAAGCGCGTGGGGTAGTTCACAAAGGTGAGCATGTCCTCGGGCAAGCCCAGGTCCTTGAGCACGGCGTTGCGCACGCGGCGCACCGGGGCAATGGCCATCAGGCTTTTTTTGATGCCCTTGGGGATGAAACCCAGCAGCGCTGCATTGACAAACAGGTTCATGCGCGGCGCATGCGCAGCGCGGCTGAAGATGTCGAGCACATCGCCCACGCGGTAGCCCACCGGGTCCACCAGATGGAAACACTTTTTGCCAATGGCCTTCTGGTGGCTGATGACGTTGATGGCGTTGACCACGAAGTCCACTGGCACGATATTGATGCGCCCCCCTTCCAGGCCCACCGCGGGCATCCAGGGGGGCAGCAACTGGCGCATGCGCTGAATCAGCTTGAAGAAATAATAGGGACCGTCGATCTTGTCCATCTCGCCGGTCTCGCTGTCGCCCACCACCATGGCGGGGCGATACACCGTCCAGGGCATCTTGCAGTCCTGGCGCACAATTTTTTCGCTCTCGTGCTTGGTGAGGAAATACGGGTGGTCCAGCCCTTCAGCCTCTTCGAACATGTCCTCGCGGAATACGCCTTCGTACAGACCCGCAGCCGCAATGGAGGACACATGGTGGAAATGCCCGGCATCGATGGCTTTGGCGAATTCCACCGTGTTGCGCGTGCCCTCGATGTTCACGGCCGCCTGGCTCTCGGCATCGGCCGACAGGTCGTACACGGCAGCGAGATGGTGGAAATGGTCGATCTGGCCCTTGAGCTTCTTCACATCCTCGGCAGAAACGCCGAGCTTGCGGGATGTCAGGTCACCAAACACCGGCACCGCGCGGGCGGCGCTCACGCCCCAGTAGCTGCGCAGTTCGGCCACTTTACCGGCACTTTCCTTGCGCAGCAGGAAATACACCACGCTGCCCTTGCGCTCCAGGAGTTTTTTAACCAGCCGCTTGCCAATAAACCCTGTGGCACCTGTCACGAAATACTGCATGTTGAAAACTCCTGTTGATGGCTTTGATCATTCTTGCCTAAGCACACGCCCTCGGGCTTTAGCAAAAACCCGCGCCGATGCTACCGGCACGGCGCCCAGCTAGACGGCACGCTCTACGTTTTTAGGAGTGCGCGCCTACACGGCGGGCAGCGCAGCGCGTAAAGTTCTCTTCATGCCAGCAGCAGATCGCTCAGGCAAACACATCAACCCTTTCTACCGGAGGCCACATGGTCAAGAAACTGCAAAAACTCAGCAACGAAAAAAAGAAAACGGGCGCCCAGTTGTCGAACACCGTCAAGGACTCTGCCCAGCAAATCTGGCTGGCCGGCTTGGGGGCATTTTCCAAGGCCCAGGAAGAAGGCGGCAAAGTGTTTGAAGCCTTGGTGAAGGAAGGCTTGTCCATCCAACGCAAGACCCAGGCCGTGGCCGAGGAAAAGATTTCGGAAGCGACCAGCCGCGTTTCCAGCATGGCCAGCGACATTGGTTCACGCGCCGCAGGCCAGTGGGACAAGCTGGAAAACATTTTCGAAGACCGTGTTGCCACCGCCCTGACCAAGCTGGGCGTGCCGTCGTCACGCGACCTGGATGTGCTCAACGCCCGCATCGACGCACTGGCCAAGAGCCTGGGCAAGGCCCCTCCTGTGGTGAAGGCCGCACCCGCCAAGGCTGCGGTCAAGCCCGCGGCCAAGCCTGCTGCAAAGCCTGTGGCCAAGAAGGCTGCAGCCAAGCCTGCCGCAAAACCAGCAGCCAAGAAGGTGGCTGTCAAGTCCGCTGCAGCCAAACCGGCCGCAAAGCCAGCGGCCAAAAAATCGGTCGCCAAGGCCCGGACCCCCTTCCCCAAGGTCGCCCCCCGCAGCACCGACGCAGCACCCGCCGCTGACGGCGCCGCCAGCGCAGCCTGATTTCCGAACGGCATGACGCAGGGGCTTGCGCCCTTGCGCACAACGGCTGTCACACCGGTGGTGTGACAGCCGTTGTGCATTCAGTGCCCACAAAATGACGCGGTGCAGCATTTATACCCCCCTGAAAACGTCGGTTAGAGTAGCTACAAACACACATTCCAATCGATGCATGAGGGCCAGCACACATGGTGAAAAAAGCGCCGCGCCGCACCGCTGAACGCATACTGGAAGTCACGCTCGAACTGTTCAACCGGTTTGGCGAGCCCAATGTCTCGACCACCCTGATTTCCGCTGAACTGCGCATCAGCCCAGGCAATCTTTACTACCACTACCCAGCCAAGGACGAGCTCATCAATGCGCTGTTCGACCGCTACGAACGTGCACTCACCGAACTGCTCGGCGCCAGCAGCAGCGTGCGCAACGTTGAGGATGCATGGTTCTTCATGCACACGCTGTTTGAGCTGATCTGGCAATACCGCTTTCTTTACCGCGACCTCAACGATCTTCTGTCCAAGAACCGTCGGCTGGAGATGCATTTCCAGACAGTGCTGCAGAACAAGACGCACGCCGTGCGCACCCTGCTCGACGGCATGCAGCGCGCAGGTGCCCTGCAAATCGATTCGCGCGAAATCGAACCCACCGCCACCAGCATGGTCGTGGTACTGACCTACTGGCTGAGCTTTGAATACGTACGCGACCCCCGCCGCGCGCTCGAACCCGAAAGCGCCCAGGCTGCCTTGCTGCGCGGCGCACACCATGTGCTGAACCTGCTCATGCCCTACCTCGAACCCGGCCAGCGCGCACACCTGCTGCAGCTGGCCACGGCCTACCGGCCCGATGCCTGAACCCGTTCAGGACACCCCATACCAACGGAGACACACATGGCGAAATGGACCCCCTTTCCCCACGCGGGCGACTACAGCTTCGACGCTGCCAGCCTGAAAAAACACTGGGCACGCCTGCATGCCGGCGATGGCGAACCCTTGCCCAAAGATGCCGCTGTCCTGCAGGCCTGGGTGCATTTCCACAATGGCGACTTCCAGAAGGCGGCCGAAGCAGGCCTGGAGGCTGGGGGAGCGGGCACTACCGCCGCCAACAAGGCCACAGCCATTTACGCCACCTACCTGGAAAAGAAGGAAAAGACCCGTCTGGACCTTTATCTGCAGGTGGCCGAGCAGGCAGAGGCGCAAGCCGCCGAAGACCCGAAGAACGCCAATGCCTGGTACTGGCACGCCTATGCGCTGGGCCGCTACAGCCAAGGCATCAGCGTGGCCAAGGCGCTGGCCCAGGGGCTGGGCGGCAAGATCAAGGAGTCACTGGAAAAAGCCATCGCCCTCTCGCCCAAACATGCGGACGCCCGCATCGCGCTGGGGGCCTTCCATGCCGAAGTGATCGACAAGGTGGGCTCGCTGATCGGCGGCATGACCTATGGCGCCAAGAAGGACACCGGTCTCAAGCTGTTCCAGGAGGCCCTCAAACTCAACCCGGGCTCGGCCATCGCCATGATCGAATACGCCAATGCACTGGTCATGCTCGAAGGCGACAAAAAAATGAAGGAAGCCACAGCACTGTATGAGCAGGCCGCCGCAAGCACACCCCTGGATGCTATGGAGCGCCTGGACGTGGACATGGCACAGGCAGAGCTGGAAGAGTAATTCTGTTTCCAAATCATTCGTGTCTAGGCGCGAAGCCGCAGACAGTGCTGTAGCACGGCAAGGCGAAGCAACAACGACACGGATGATTTAGAAATGGAATAACCCCTGCGGCGGCCCCGTGAGCGGCCGACCGGACTAGGCTCCAAAGCGCTGCGAGGCGATGGTCAGCAGACCGTCAAAAATCAGGTTATCCACCAGCTCGAACGGCCTCGTCATGCTGGGCGCCATTTTCCAGCCGGCACCACCCGTCATGATGCAGGCGGGCTCAGCACCGCAGTGCGCCATGACATGCTGCACCATGCGCTCGACGGCCCCTGCAATGGCATAGGTTCCGCCGCTCGTCAGCGCATCGCTGGTATTGGTGGGGAACAACCGCACCTCCCCCGTCGGCACATGCAAGCCAGCCGTGCCAGACTCCAGCGCGCGCAGCATGATGCCGTGGCCCGGCAGAATCAGGCCCCCCAGAAACCGCCCCTGCGCGTCGATGGCCTCCACCGTGACCGCAGTGCCCACCATCACCACCACCAAGGGCCGCGCAGGACCTTGCGCCAGCATGTGGTGGCGCGCACCGATCATGGCCACCCACCGGTCGCAACCCAGGCGCGTGGGGTGGTCATAGCCATTGATCAACCCTGCTTCCTGGGCCGAGGACACGACCCACTGCGGTGCCACGTCCCACAACTCCATCTGCTCTTCGACACGGCGCTTGACGGCATCACCCGCCACCACACAGCCCAGCATGCGCGACGGCGTCGGCAGACGCGCCCAGGCGGTATCGGAAAGACGGTCGATATGGTCCAGAAACTCTGCGCCCTGCGCCAGCAAAGAGGCTCCCGGGCGGGGCGCCTCGTACAGCGCCCACTTCAGGCGGGTGTTGCCCACATCAATGGCCATGAATGTCATCCAAGGCATTATCCAGAGTTTTCATGTGCCTGCCGTCACTCTTGCGCCATTGTCTGACGACGAAAAACTCTGCACGCCGTTAGAGTAGACTCGTTTTACACACCACAATCAGGAGGTTCGACATGGGTCTTTTCAGCTTTATCAAAGAAGCCGGCGAAAAACTGTTTGGCGGCAAGGAAGTCGAGGCGGCGGTGGTCAGCGCAGCCAGCAACCCGGCTGCAAAGCCCTCACTGGACGAACTCAACGCCAAGGCGTCACGCGCCATTGAGGCCTACATTGACACCCAGAAACTGGGCGTGGAAGCGGTTCAGGTTGCCTTCGATGGAGCCACTGGTACCGTAACGGTTCAAGGCCAGGCCCCCACCCAAGAGGCACTGGAAAAGGTCACCCTGTGCTGCGGCAATGTGGCCAGTGTCAAAGAAGTGCACAACCTCATGGCTGTCGCCACCCCCGCACCCGAAGCGCAATACCACGACGTGGTGCGTGGCGACACGCTCTCGGCCATTGCGAAAAAATACTACGGCGACGCCAACAAATATCCGCGCATCTTTGAAGCCAACCGTCCGATGCTGTCGCACCCGGACAAAATCTACCCCGGCCAAAAACTGCGCATTCCAGCGCTGTAAGCCTCGCCTGGCTGCTTTTAGGCAATGCTGAACAAGTCCCTCACGCGCTGCGCATCCGTACCTCGGGCGGTCTGCGGCGTTGCAAATCCTGGCCATAGCTGCGGTTTGCGCCTTGCATCCCATCCCGATGCATGGCGCGCATCATCGCGGTGACTTGTTCAGCATCGCCTTAACCCTGCCGCCAGGGCAGGCCGTGAAAACGCCAACCGCCCCGCAAACCGCGCTGTGCCTGCTGGTTGGGATCGCCCTCGAAGCCTTCCAGCACATTCCAGGCTTCTAACCCCAGAGCAGTGGCGCGCTGTGCCGCGGCAATAGAACGCACGCCGCTGCGGCACAGCAGCACAGCTTTTCGGCCTGTCGGCACGGCCGAGCGAATCTGTTCGTCGAACTCCGCATTCATCAGCATGCCGGGCCATTGCTTCCAGGCCACGGCCACGGCGCCCGGCACCTCTCCTACCCATGCGCGCTCGGCATCGCTGCGCACATCGATCAGTACGGCATCGCCCGCCTGCACCCACTGCCAGGCCAGCACAGGGTGCACATCCCCCGCATAACCCCGATCGCTGCGCAACACCGGTTGGTCTGTAGCTCCCGCATCATGGCGCAGGCCCGAGCTGCGGTTCGCAGGCACCGCCTCGCCCATGCGCTCGGGCGCAGGCAGGTGCAGCCCCTCCATCAGCGCGACAAACTCGGCCTCACTGCGCCCGGCTATGCGGGCATTGCCAGCCTTTTCAGCGCCGATACTCGAATGGCTGCGCCCGTGATAGTCATGCCCCGGCCACACGGTGGTCTCGGGCGGCAAGGCGAACAGCACTTGGGTGATGCTGTGGTAAAGCTCCCGGGCGCTGCCCGACTGGAAGTCGGTGCGACCACAGCTGTTGATGAGCAGCGCATCCCCCGTGAACACCTGACCGCGCCACAGGTACGACATGCTGCCCGCCGTGTGGCCAGGCGTGGCCAGTGCGTACAGGCTCTCCCCCCCAAAGGCCAGCACATCACCGTCGGCCAGCTGCGCACCGGCCGTGCCAATGCCGCAGCCTGCGGGGGCCGCCGTGCGTGCACCCGTGTGCTCGGCCAGCAGGCCAGCGCTGGTGATGTGGTCGGCATGGTTGTGGGTTTCCACCGTCCAGCGCAAGGCCAGGCCCTGTGCTTGCAACACAGCCAGGTCACGCTCGAGCTGGGCATCCACCGGGTCGATGATGAGCGCCTCGCGTGTGGCGCGGTCGTGCAGGATGTAGGTGTAGGTACTGGAGGCCGGGTCAAAAAGCTGCAGAGGAATCATCGTCTTTCAGTCCTGTTTTTGATGAAAAGTGCCGCAAATGACCTATATACAAGCGTAATCAGCTACTTATTCAATAGCAAATCAATCCCACTGGGGCGCCGGTTCATCTTGCAGGTGGCGGCGCAGTTGCGCGTAGTCGGGCACCACCGTGCGCACCGTATCCCAGAAGCGGGGGCTGTGGTCCATCACGCGCAGGTGCGCCAGTTCGTGGGCAACCACGTAGTCGATCACCGCCGGCGGGTAGTGCAGCAGGCGCCAGTTGAGACAGATGGAGCCGTCTGCACGGGCGCTGCCCCAGCGCGTTTGGGCACTGGACAGGCGCAGCCGGGTCCAGCGCACCTGCAGCAGCGGCGCAAAGTGGTCCAGTCGCCCGAGGAAGTACCGGCGGGCATCGCGCATCAGCCAAGCCTGCACGGCATCGCGGATCTGCCCGGGCTGTGCTGCGCCGGGCAGGCCAATGTGCAGTTGCCGCGCGGCCACTCCTTCCTCCCTATCACGCAAGGTACCGGCGGCGCTATGCCCCGGGTCCAGCAGCACCCGCAGGGGGGCGCCCAGGTACGGCAGCAAGGTACCGTCGCGCCAGTCGATCCGCGCGTGTTCCAGCCGCCGCTGGCGCTCTTGCGCCTCGCCCAGCTTGCGCAGGATCCAGCCCGACTTCTCGCGCAGCGCAGCGTCCACCGCCGCCAGCGTGGCCCAGGTGGGCGCCCGTACCGACAGGCCATCGGCCCCGACAGTAAAGCCAATGCTGCGCCGACGCGCACGCTGCAGGGCATAGGCCACTACGGCATCGCCCAGCAGCACTTCGCGGGTGGCCTGCGGGTGGCGAAAATGCGTCGGCACCAGTATGTCTTGCAGGGGTGTCGCCTGTTCTTGCGGCTTCTGAACTATCAAATCAGGAGCTGCCAGCGCAATCCCATCAATCGCTGGGGCTGTTTTTTCTTGGGAACGGAGTGGCGCCGAGGTGCCAAAAAGGTCCAGCGCCAGTTGCACAAAGCTCTGTGCCATACGGGGCCTTGTGCGTCAGGCCGGGGGCAAGGCGTCTGCCTTGTTCAGCAGGACTTCGGCAAACGCCGCCAGATCGGCATACACGCGCACCCCTTCAGGCCACCCGGCGGGCAAAGGCAGGCCTGGGGCCAGATGGGCGGATACGCCGGTGCACACCAAGTGCAGGCGGGCTCCCAGCGCGGCGCCTGCCTGCAAGTGCACCTGGCAGGCGCCTACCACATGCACGTCTTTGGCATCCACGCCGTAGCGGTCGCAGATTTGCTCCAACAGACCGGGCGCAGGCTTGCGACAGGTGCATTCCTCACTGGGTGCGTGCGGGCAATAGAACACTGCGTCGATACGCCCGCCGCTGGCCGCCAGCTGCTTATGCATCGCGGCGTGGATTGCGTTGAGCGTAGCCACGTCAAACAGTCCCCGTCCCAGCCCTGGCTGGTTGCTGGCCACCACCGCATGCCAGCCAGCACGGTTGAGCCGCGCAATCGCTTCCAGCGCCCCGGGCAGCGCATGCCAGTCTTCAGGAGAGGCAATGAACTCTTCGCCCCCCAGGGCATTGATGGTGCCGTCGCGGTCCAAGATGACGATTTTCATGCTGCCATTATCAAAGATTCGGTACGGCGGCGTCGGTCTCGGCAGGAGCCAGGGGCACGCCCACCGCGCGCCATCCCGTGACAAAGCGGCCACTGCTGCGTCCACGCGACCACTGCAAGGTCAAACGCATACCGGGCTGCCACTGCGCGGCCTGGGGGTCGTCCAGCACCAGTTGCTGCACGGGCTCCAACCCCTCCACGCGCAGCAGCAGCTCCGTGCCGCCCAGGGAATGCAGATTGGGCATGCGGGGGCGACTGCCCAGCACCTCGGCCTGCACTGGCTCCAATGGCTCCAGACCTTGCAGATCCGCGTTCCGCCATAGCAGCGCAGCGCCGCCCACCACCCACAACGCGATCCAGGCCCACAGCAGCGCCTGGCGAACCCGGTGTCCACCGACGCGGCGCACACCCCCATACACACACAGGCCCAGCAGCAGCAGACCGGCCAGCGCCCACCCCAGGGGAGCCAGGAGTTGCAGCGGCGTAGCGTCCAGTGCGATCGGCGTGAGCGGCAGCGCCGTCGTTGGCGTACCCCGCTCGCTCTGCCACTGCAGCAGCCAGCGCAGCCCCGCGAGCACAGCGGGCGGGGCAAACAGCAACCAAGCCGTGCGCTGCCCTGCCGATGGGGCCACAGCTATCGGCGAGTGGTCGTCCATGGGCACTTGGAAACAGCGGCCCAACCGAACTCAGGCGACCAGGCGCGACAGATCGGCCACGCGGTTCATGGCGTCGTGCAGGCTTTTGAGCAGGCCCTGGCGGTTCAGGCGCAGGTCCATCTGTTCGGCGTTGACCATCACATCGTCAAAGAACGCGTCCACCGGGGCGCGCAGCACGGCCAGGGTTTGCAGGCTGGCGGTGTAGTCGCCCGCGTCGAACTGGGCATTGGCCTCGGGCACAAAGCGCTGCAGCGCGGCGTACAGGTCCTGCTCGGCTTTTTCCTGCAGCAGGTCGGGGTTCACATGGGCATCCACAGCGCCTTCGACCTCGGCCTTTTTGAGGATGTTGCCTACGCGCTTGTTGGCTGCGGCCAGGGCCGGGCTTTCGGGCAAGGCGGCAAAGGCGCGCACTGCCGCCAGCTGCTTCTCGACCAGGGCCAGGCGCTGCGGGCGCAGGGCCAGCACGGCGTCCACTTCCTGGGCGCTGTAGCCTTGCTCGCGCAGGCTGCCGGCGAGGCGGTCGTAGGTGAAAGTTACCAAGAGAGACTTCGCTTCGGGATCGAAAACACGCTTTGCGAACGCCGCTCCGTGCATCACGAACCCTCCGCGTGACTCCTTCTTCTTTCTTTCAAGTTCAACCTCTTGTTCTTTAGTCCACCAAGCGAGCTGAAGCGCCTCGTCGTCGAGAACGCTATAGGCAATCTCAACCAAATCGGTAGTGTTAAGTGCCAAGTCTCTTTCGACCAGCATGCGGATCACGCCCAACGCATGGCGGCGCAGCGCGAACGGGTCGCGGTCGCCCGTGGGCAGGTTGCCGATGCCGAACATGCCCACCAGGGTCTCCAGCTTGTCGGCCAGGGCCACCACCACACCGGCGGTGTTGCGCGGCAGTGTGTCGCCCGCAAAGCGCGGCTTGTAGTGGTCTTCAATGGCGTGCGCCACAGTCTCGCCCAAGCCGTCGTTGAGGGCGTAGTAGCCACCCATGATGCCCTGCAGCTCAGGGAACTCGCCCACCATGTCGGTCACGAGGTCGGTCTTGGCCAGTTGCGCGGCCTTGTCAGCATCCGCAACCAAAGCAGCGTCGCCCAGTTGCGTGGCAATGGCTTTGGCAATGGCGCGCACGCGCTCCACGCGTTCGCCCTGGGTGCCCAGCTTGTTGTGATAGACCACTTTGCCCAGGCCCTCGACGCGCGAGGCCAGCGTTTTTTTGCGGTCCTGGTCGAAGAAGAACTTGGCGTCGGCCAGGCGTGGGCGCACCACGCGCTCATTGCCGCCGGTCACAAAGCTGGTGTCTTCGGGGCTGATGTTGCTGACCACCAGGAACTTGTTGGTCAGCTTGCCTGCGGCATCGATCAGCGGAAAGTACTTCTGGTTGGCCTTCATCGTGAGGATGAGGCATTCCTGCGGCACGCCCAGGAACTGCTCTTCAAACTGGCAGATGACCACGTTGGGCCGCTCGACCAGGGCCGTCACTTCGTCCAGCAGCGCTTCGTCTTCGATGGGGCGGGCGCCGTTGCCTACCTTGGCAGCGGCTGCGGCGAGCTGGCGGGCGATCTCGGCCTTGCGCTCGGCAAAGCTGGCGATCACGGCGCCGTCTTTTTGCAGCGTGGTGGCGTAGCTGTCGGCGTCCTTGAACACCACAGGCGACACGGCGGCTTCAAAGCGGTGGCCTTGTGTGCTGTTGCCTGCCGTCAGGCCCAGCGCCTTCACGGCCACCACGGTGCTGCCGTGCAGTGCGACCAGGCCGTGCGCAGGGCGCACAAAGTTCACGCTGGTCCAGCCGGGCAGCTCGCAGTCGGTTTCGAGCTGGTAGCTCATGACCTTGGGGATGGGGAGCTTGCCAATGGCTTCTTCCAGAGCCTTCTGCAAACCGGCCTGCAGGGTAGCGCCGGTCACCACGCTGTCGTAGAACAGCGCTTCAGCCTTGCCATCCTGGGCGCGCTTGAGCGCTGCAACAGCGGCAGCGGGGTTCGATACGTCAGCGCCCAGGGCCTGCAGCTTTTTCAACAGCGCAGGGGTGGCATTGCCGCTGCCGTCGAGACCCACGGTCACAGGCATGAGCTTTTGCTGCACGGACTTGTCAGCGGCCTGGGCGGCCACCGCCGTCACATGCGCAGCCAGGCGGCGGGGCGAGGCAAAGGGCGTGACCACCGAGGCGGCCGTCGCCAGGCCCAGGGCCTTGAGCTGGTCGCCCAGTACGGTGGCAAAGGCATCGCCCAGCTTTTGCAGCGCCTTGGGAGGCAGCTCTTCGACAAACAGTTCAACGAGGAGGTTTTGGGTAGTCATGTTGTCGGCTCTATTCCGTAATCCATTTGGCATCCGCTACGCAAGCGATGCATGAAAACTGGCACGCCCCATGCGCGAGCAGCCGCGCAAGGGCCGCCCCGCCGCGCTGGCTACGTCCCCCTGCCCGCATTGCGCAGCAATGCGAGAGCGGGGGGAAGGCGCGAAGCGGCTCAGGGGGGTGTTCCTTCACTTCACGCAGCCTTCTTCGTCATCTGTTCCACCCACTCGCGCGGCGCCATGGGGAAGCCCAGGCGCTCGCGGCTCTCGTAGTAGCTCTGCGCCACGGCACGGGCCAGGTTGCGGATGCGGCCGATGTAGGCGGCGCGCTCGGTCACGCTGATGGCACCGCGCGCATCCAGCAGGTTGAAGCTGTGCGCGGCCTTGAGCACCTGCTCATACGCGGGCAGCGCCAGCTGCTGCTCCATGAGGTACTTGGCCTGTTTTTCGTGCGCGTTGAAGGCGGTGAACAAAAAGTCCGCGTCGCTGTGCTCGAAGTTGTAGGTGGACTGCTCGACCTCGTTTTGCTTGTAGACGTCGCCGTAGCTCAGGCCTTCGGTCCAGGTCAGGTTGTAGACGTTGTCCACGCCCTGCAGGTACATGGCCAGGCGCTCCAGGCCGTAGGTGATCTCGCCGGTGGCGGGCTTGCAGTCGATGCCGCCCACCTGCTGGAAGTAGGTGAACTGCGTCACCTCCATGCCGTTGAGCCAGACTTCCCAGCCCAGGCCCCAGGCGCCCAGCGTGGGGTTCTCCCAATCGTCTTCGACGAAGCGGATGTCGTTCTTCTTCAGGTCGAAACCCAGCGCTTCCAGGCTGCCCAGGTACAGCTCCAGAATGTTGGCAGGCGCGGGCTTGAGCACCACCTGGTACTGGTAGTAGTGCTGCAGGCGGTTGGGGTTCTCGCCATAGCGGCCGTCTTTGGGGCGGCGGCTGGGCTGCACGTAGGCGGCCTTCCAGGGCTCGGGGCCGATGGCGCGCAGGAAGGTGGCGGTGTGCGAGGTACCCGCGCCCACTTCCATGTCGTAGGGCTGGAGCAGTGCACAGCCTTGGTCTGCCCAGTACGACTGCAGCTTGAGAATGATTTGCTGGAAGGTCAACATGCGTGTCTGGCATGGCATCGAGGCCATGCACGGTTGGTAAAGGAGTACGCCCGGTGCCGCGCGCAAACCCTTGATTTTACGAGCGGAGCCCGCGCCCGGGGATTACAAGCAAAAAGAGCCGCAAGCGCTTATCAATCAAGCGCAAGCAGCTCTTATTTTAATAGCAATCAAAAATGAAAGGCTCAGGACTCCCAGCGGCGCAGGACCAAGCTGGCGTTGGTGCCGCCAAAACCGAAGCTGTTGGACAGTGCGGTGCGGATCGGCGCATCGCGCGTCACCGTCACCAGGGGCATGCCTTCGGCGGCGGGCTCCAGCGTCTCGACATTGGCCGAACCGGCGATAAAGCCCTTGCGCAGCATGATGAGGCAGTAGATGGCTTCCTGCACGCCCGTGGCACCCAGTGAGTGGCCCGTGAGCGACTTGGTGGAGGAGAACGGCGGGATTTTGTCACCAAACACGGCACGGATGGCGCGCAATTCCGGCACATCGCCCACGGGCGTGGAGGTGCCGTGCGTGTTGATGTAGTCAACGGGGCCGTCCAGCCCCTCGATGGCCTGGCGCATGCAGGCCATGGCGCCCTCACCCGAAGGAGCCACCATGTCTTCACCGTCGGAGGTTGCGCCAAAGCCCACCACCTCACCCAGAATGGTGGCGCCGCGCGCCTGCGCGTGCTCCAGGCTTTCCAGCACCACGGCGCCGCCGCCACCGGCAATGACGAAACCGTCACGGTTGGCGTCGTAAGCGCGCGAGGCTTTCTCGGGTGTGTCGTTGTACTTGCTCGACATGGCGCCCATGCCGTCAAACAGCAGGGCCATCCCCCAGGACAGCTCTTCGCCACCACCGGCGAACATCACGTCCTGCATGCCCCAGGCGATCTGCTGCGCCGCCACACCAATGCAGTGCGCCGAAGTGCTGCACGCCGAGGTGATGGAGTAATTGATGCCCTTGATGCCGAAGTTGGTGGACAGGCAGGCCGAAACCGTGGAGCTCATGCAGCGCGTAACCTGGTACGGCCCCACGCGGCGGATGCCCTTGCTGCGCAAGGTGTCGGCCGCCTCGATCTGGTTGGCCGGCGAACCGCCGCCTGAACCCATGATGAGCCCGGTACGCGGGTGCGAAACCTGTGCAGGTGTCAGTCCTGCTTCGGCAATGGCGTTGGTCAGCGCAATGTGGGCATACGCCGCTGCATCGCCCATGAAACGCAACTGCTTGCGGTCAATCAACTCTTCCAGGTTGATGTTCGGAATACCGGCCACCTGGCTGCGCAGGCCAAGCTCGACAAAGGCTGGCATGGCACGGATGCCCGAGCGGCTTTCGCGCAGCGAAGCCTCTACCGCAGCGTTATCGTTGCCAATGCACGAAACAATGCCTGTGCCAGTGATGACGACGCGCTTTTTCATGCCGCACCTCCCTGGCCGCCTTCCTCGCGCAGGAACAACCCCACACGCAGGTCGTTGGCCACATAGATTTCCTTGCCATCGGCCAGAAGGCGCGCATCACCGATGGCCATGTTGAGCTTGCGCTTGATGACGCGCTTGATGTCGATCTCGTAGGTGACCAGCTTCACGTCCGGGCCGACTTCGCCCGTGAATTTGACCTCCCCAGCCCCCAAGGCGCGGCCCTTGCCGGGAAGCTGCAGCCAGGTCAGGTAAAAACCAATCAATTGCCACATGGCGTCCAGCCCCAGGCAGCCCGGCATGACAGGATCGCCCCGGAAGTGGCAGTCAAAAAACCACAGGTCAGGCTTGACGTCAAGTTCAGCCACGATTTTTCCCAGCCCATGCGCGCCGCCATCGCTGTCGATGTGCGTGATGCGGTCGAACATCAGCATGGGTGGCAGCGGCAGGCGCCCGCTCTCGGGCGTGAACAGCCGTCCTTCACCCGAGGCAATCAATTGTTCATAGGAAAAGGAATCTGCCATTTTCAGTCGTGCTCCAGATCAGCGTGCATACCGCCGTGATTGACCATCGCGCCTATCGCTTTGTGTTTGATTGTAGGAACCATTATCCCGTATGGACGGCGCCATTCCAGCGACGGCGCATCCCTGCCGCCGCCAGCGCCAGCACACCGAGTGCCCACAGCGGCCACAGGCCAAAACGCGATACCCAGGCGGCATAGGGCGTGGCGGCGCCGCTGCGCCCTTGCACTTCACCTTTGAGCATGCCGCGCATGTGGCGCTGCAACTGGTGCGTGACGATGCCCCGGTGGTCGATGATGGCCGTGGCGCCGGTGTTGGTGGCGCGCACCATGGGCCGCTCGAACTCCAGCGTGCGCATGCGGCTGATGGCCAGATGCTGGTCGATGGCCAGGGTGTTGCCGAACCAGCCAATATTGCTCAGGTTGACGAAGATTGTGGGCGCGTTTTCGGCCTGCGCAAACTGCACAGCCAGCTCTTCGCCGAACAGGTCTTCGTAACAAATATTGGGGGCAATGCGCTCCCCTTGCCATGCGAACGGCGCCTGTGCAAGACTGCCCCGGCTGAAATCGCCGAGCGGGATATTCATGCGTTCGGTGAACCAGCGAAAAAAGGGTGGAATGAATTCGCCAAACGGCACCAGGTGGTGCTTGTCGTACCGGTACGGCGCCAGCAGGCCGGACTGAAATCCGAGCACCGAGTTGGTGTAGCCCGTCTCCAGGCTGCCCAGGGGTATGCCCAGCAACGCCGCCTGCCCTTTGCGTGCAAAGTGCTGCGCGATGGCATCGAGGTAGCCGGGCGTGAGTTGCTGGGGCAGTAGCGGAATGGCGGTTTCAGGCGCTACGACGAGCGCACCCTCCAGGCTGGTGAGCCGGTCTCCATACCACTGCAGCGCCATAGGCACACCGCTCCCTGGTTGAAACTTTTCGTCCTGCGGTATGTTGCCCTGCAGCAGGACCAGCGGCAGCGCAGGCGCGGCAGGTGCCATGGGCGTATGGCACAGATTCACGGCACAGTGGCGCTGCAGGGCGGCGCCGCCGCCCAGAATCAACAGCGCCAGCGCCAGCGCCCAGGCGCGCGGGTTGCGCAGGTCGCGGCGGCGCACCTGCACCAGCAGCATGGCCAGCACGGCCGCAGCACATCCGATGCCGTACACGCCCACGATGCGTGCCAGCGCAGCCAAGGGCCCTTCCACGTGGGCGTAGCCTGCGGCGCCCCACGGAAACCCCGTCCACCATTGGCCTCTGGCCAGTTCGGCCAGCAGCCAAACCATTCCAAAAAAGAGAGCACCTAGCGCCCGCCCCTTGGGCGCTAGAGCCTTAAAAAGACCGGAAATCACTGCATAGTAAACACCCAGAAACGCGGCCAACGCCAGCACCGCTGCGGCCGCGAGGGGCGCCGCCAAACCGCCGTAGGTGTGCATGGAGATATAGAGCCACCAGAACGTGCCCGCCAACCAGGCTGTGGCAAAAACCCAGCCGATTCCAGCAGCGCGGCGCCAGCCCATGGGGCGGTGCAGCAGCCAGGCCAGCACGGCCATCGAAGCCAGTTGCAGCCACCAGGCGGGCTGCCCGCTACCCGGTAAAGCCAATGAGGCAGCCTGTGCCAGCCCCGCGCACAGCGCCAGCGGCCATTGCCACGGTGCCGCGTGCGGCACTTGCACAGGGGCCAAGGCCATCAGGCGAGCGCCGCCGTATCCTGGTCTGCCGGTGACACCTTGAACCAGCGCACAGCCCCGCCCTTGGTATGCAGCACGACGAAGACCAGCCCCCACAGCACGGCCTCTTCACCGCGCTTGGGCACATGGCCCATTTCGTGGGCGATCAGGCCGCCAATGGTGTCAAAGCTTTCGTCCGGATCGCTGCAGGTGATCTGCGCGCCAAAGGCCTCGGCCACGCGCTCCACGGGCGTGTCGCCACTCACGCGGTAGGTGTGGTCGGCCAGGCCGAAAATATCGCCCTCGTCTTCAGGAATGTCGAATTCGTCTTCGATCTCACCCACGATCTCTTCGAGCACGTCCTCGATGGTGACCAGGCCGGCCACACGGCCAAACTCGTCAATCACCACAGCCAGATGGTTGCGGTTGCCACGGAATTCCCGGAGCAGATCGTGCAGGCCCTTGGTCTCGGGCACGAAGACTGCAGGGCGCAGCAACGCACGGATGTTCAAAGTGGGCGACCGCTGCAGCTTGAGCAAGTCTTTGGCCATGAGAATGCCGATGATGTTCTCACGCTCGCCCTGGTACACCGGAAAGCGCGAATGCGCCGTGTTGATGATGGTCTTGAGCAGTTCGTCGTAAGGTGCATCGATGTTCACGACGTCCATGCGGGGTGCAGCCACCATCACATCCCCGGCCGTGCGATCGGCCATACGGATCACACGCTCGAGCATCACGCGCGAATCGGCGCCGATCACATCGTTGTTTTCGGCGTCGGCCAGGGCTTCTATCAGTTCTTCGGGAGAATCCGGGCCAGGGTGGATGAACTCAACCACCTTCTGCAGGAATGTGCGCTTGTCTTCCTTTTCAGGCGCGCGCGCGGGGTGGGGGTCTGACACAGCCTAGGAGTGCAGGACGTGCGGTAGTGAAACAGACCGCTAGGATAACGGATTGCTGTGACAAGGCTCCACAGCCCCCGTCTGACGCTCACTCGGTTTCGTGCGCCCGTTGCATGCCCGCCAGAAAGTCCCAGAACTGCTTGGCCTGGCGCTTGATCTGGTAGTCCACCTCGGCGTACTGCTGTTCCACCATCTCGGTCATGCGTGTATCGAGGTTGGCGGGGGGCAGTTGCAGGAATGCTTCAGACTCGGTGCCATCGCGCTGCACCACCGCACCGGCGTTGCGTGCGATCTTGAGCATCGCGGCATTTTCAGACAACGCATGGATGAACACCATGCTCACGCCTTCATTGCGCGCATGCATCACGGCCCGCTCAAACAGGCGCGCACCATAGCCACGTCCGCGGGCTGACTTCAGCACGGAGACTCCGAATTCCGCGCAGTTCTGGTGCCCCGGCATCGTGGTGTAGGCCAGGTGTGCCATGGCGATGAGTTCCAAGCGCCGGTTGTAGATACCGAAGATGTCATCGCGATCGAAGTTGAGCTGGTCGGCATACCGGCGGATCTGATCGTCGCTCGCCGCATAGCCAAAGCGCAAATAGCGATCTGCCGGCTCCAACGCCAGCAAGTGCACCGCAATGCGCTCTCGGTAGCTGGGACCCAAAGACCGGATGGGCACCATCAAAGGGGCCTTGGTGTCGCCAATTTTGCGTTCGCTCGCCGGGCGCAACAGGCTGGAACCTGCATCCAAGGAAGCTTTGAGCCAGTCTTTGATTTCAGTCATGAGCTCAATATAAGGGTTTTCCCTGGGTATTCCAAGTCTTTTTTGCTGCACCGCAACAAATTAGAGCCTCCAGACCAATTCTTCAATGAAATCAAGCATTTGTTACAACTTAGCCAATACAACCTTCACACCGGAACGGCCGTGGTGGCCTTCACTCGGTCGAGCACAAAGCTGGTTTTGCAGTCTTGCACGCTGGGGTGCTTGAGCAGTGTGTCCATGATGAAGCGGCTGTAGTGCGCCATGTCGGCCACCACCACGCGCAGCAGGTAATCCATCTCACCCGTCAGCGACGCACACTCGACCACCTCGGGCCAGGTCTGAACACTCGCGCGAAACAAGTCCATGGGGTTGCGCTTGTGTGTCTCGGTGTGCTTTTCGAGGCGCACGTTGAGGTAGGCCGTCAAGCCCAGCCCCACGGCTTCGGGTTTGACCAGGGCGACATAGCGATCGATCACGCCGCTGTCTTCCAGCCGCTTGACGCGGCGCAGCACCGCACTGGGCGACAGGCCTACCTGCGCCCCGATCACGTCGTAGGTTTCGCGTCCGTTGTGCTGTAAACAGCGCAATATGGCCCGATCCAGCTTATCTAATGCGTCATTGACTCCCATGACGCACGATTTTACGCACACCCTGGATTTTGCGCACACGAGACCACCCACCCGGGTATGTCCCGATGGCGACAGAAAACACAAAAAGGAAGAATTTCACTTGCAAAAACGCACGGTCGTTCGTTTATTGCGCATACAACAATCCTATCCAGGAGACATCCATGACCGGTTTCTTTCGCCGCCTGCTGCGCGGCCTGGCTTTTGCTGCCACAGCACTAGCCCTGCTCCCCCTGCAAAGCGCCCATGCGGCGGGCAGCTACACGCAAACGCGCTACCCCATCGTGCTGGTGCACGGGCTGTTCGGGTTTGACTCAGCGCTGGGCGTGGACTACTTCTACGGCATTCCTGGCGCCCTGCGCAGCGACGGTGCCAAGGTCTATGTGGCCCAGGTGTCGGCCGCCAACAGTACCGAGGTACGCGGCGAACAGCTGCTCGCCCAGGTGAAGAACATCCTGGCCCTCACAGGGGCCGCCAAGGTCAACCTGATGGGCCACTCGCATGGCGGCCCCACCGCCCGCTACGTGGCGGGCGTCGCACCGCAGCTGGTGGCCTCGGTCACCTCCATCGGCGGTGTCAACCGCGGCTCGCGCGTCGCCGACATCCTGCGCGGCGTGGCTCCGGCAGGCTCCGTCAGCGAAACCTTGGCCAATGGCGCAGCCTCGGCGCTGGTGTCTCTGATCAACATCACCTCGGGCGGCACGGGCCTGCCACAAATGCCAGTGGCTGCACTGGACTCGCTCACCACGGCGGGGTCTGCCAAGTTCAACCAGCGCTTTAGCGCAGGCGTGCCCACCAGCGGCTGCGGCAATGGCGCTGAACTGGTGAATGGCGTGCGCTACTACTCGTGGACCGGCACCCAGCCCGTCACCAATATTTTCGACCTGAGCGACGGCGCTCTGGGCGTGCTCGGCCTGGTGTTTGGCGAGGCCAATGACGGCCTGGTCTCGGCCTGCTCCTCGCGCCTGGGCAAGCACCTGGGTGATTATCGCCAGAACCACCTGGACGAAGTGAACCAGTTGCTCGGCCTGCGCGACTGGTTCTCCACCGACCCCGTCACCCTGTACCGCCAGCAGGCCAACCGCCTCAAAACCGCCGGTCTGTGAAAAAACGCATAGGCGCACGAACGCTGGCCGTCTGCGCCCTTGTGGGCGCGGGTGCTGTCGGGTGGCTGGCGCTGTCCAATGGCAGCCCACTCGCCACCAGCGCACCGGGCAGTAGCTCCAGCGCCCGTGCGCCATCGGCGCCCGGTGCGCAAGTCGCCTCAACTTCGTATGCCGCCGCCGGGCACGGCCGCACCTCTGGCTCCACGGCCGCCGACCCATTGCTGACACCTGGACTGCGCTACGCGCTGGAAGCACTGCTGATGGCCGCCGGAGAAACGTCCGACCCACAGCGACTCAAGCAGCGCCTTGAAGCCCTGGTAGGCCAGCATTTCCCCCCAGAACTTGCCACCCGTGCCCTGGCCCTGGCACACCGCTATGTGGATTACCGCGTCGCCCTCGGTCAGTTGCGCCCCCCGTCCGACCAGACCGACCCGCAAGCACTGCGCACCGTAATGGCCGAGCGGCAAAGGGTGCGATTGCAGTATTTTGACGGTGACGAATTCGACGCCCTTTTTGCCCAAGACCTGGCCCTGGACGAATACATGCTGGCGCGGCTCGAGATCGAGCGCAACAGCGCCTTGACTCCGGAACAAAAGCGCAGCGCCTTGCAAGAGGCCGAACAGGGACTGGACCCTGCCTTGCGCGCGCAGCGCGCCGAAGCTGTGGCCCACGAGGGCGTGGCGCAGCAGACCGCCGCCTTCAATGCCCAGGGCGTGGACGAACGCACACGCCATGCGCAGCGCAGCGCCGAGTACGGCCCCGAGGCTGCCCAGCGCCTGGCCCAGCTCGACCGCGAACAAGGGGACTGGAACGCCCGCCTGGACCAGTACCAGCAGGCCATGGCCAGCACACAGGACCCGACACGCCTCGCCCCCCTGCGATCCCGGCTTTTTTCTCCCGAAGAACAGTTGCGCGTCGAAGCGGCCCTGGCCGCACGGGCGCTACCCTCCCCACACTAGCGCTGGCAGCCCGCTGCGGCCTCCAGCCGCCGTTGCATGCAGTATTTCAAGCGCTCGGATCGTGATACAGCGCAAATTTCCTGCAAAAAATCACTTCTACAGGCCAAACTACGCCTGAATGCTGAGGGCTGCATTGCCTACAGTTCATGACATAAATCAATCCACAAATGGAGACAGCATGAACGCAGCACTTTCGGGGCACGCCCTGGCGCCCACCGATGCCTGGGACAACCCCATGGGCACCGACGGCTTCGAATTCATCGAATACGCCGCGCCCGATCCCGCAGCCATGGGCCGCTCGTTTGAAGCCATGGGCTTCAAGCCCGTGGCGCGCCACCGCCACAAGAACGTGCTGCTGTACCGCCAGGGCACGATCAATTTCCTCATCAACGCCGAACCCGACAGCTTTGCGCAGCGCTTTGCACGCCAACACGGCCCCAGCGTGTGTGCGATTGCCTTCCGGGTGCATGACGCCAAGGCCGCCTACGAGCGCGCCGTGTCGCTGGGCGCCTGGGGCTACGCCGGCAAGGCAGGCCCGGGCGAGCTGAACATCCCGGCCATCAAGGGCATTGGCGACAGCCTGATCTACTTTGTGGACCGCTGGCGCGGCAAGGGCGGTGCACAGCCCGGCGACATCGGCAACATCGGCTTCTTCGACGTCGATTTCGAGGCCCTGCCCGGCGTGAGCGCGCAGGAAGCGCTGCACCCCTTTGGCCATGGGCTGACCTACATCGACCACCTCACGCACAACGTGCACCGGGGCCGCATGGGCGAGTGGGCTGACTTCTACGAGCGCCTGTTCAATTTCCGCGAGGTGAAGTACTTCGACATCGAAGGCCAGGTCACCGGCGTCAAGAGCAAGGCCATGACCAGCCCCTGCGGCAAGATTCGCATCCCCATCAACGAGGAAGGCAAGGAGAACCCCGGCCAGATCCAGGAATACCTGGACATGTACAACGGCGAGGGCATTCAGCACATTGCCATGGGTTCGGACGATCTCTACAAAACCGTGGACGCGCTGCGCACCAGCGGCGTGCGCCTGCTCGACACCATCGACACCTATTACGAACTGGTGGACAAGCGCATCCCCGGCCACGGCGAGCCGCTCGAAGAACTGCACAAACGCAAGATCCTGATCGACGGCAAAAAAGACGCGCTGCTGCTTCAAATCTTCAGCGAGAACCAGCTCGGCCCGATCTTCTTCGAGTTCATCCAGCGCAAGGGAGACGACGGCTTCGGCAACGGCAACTTCAAGGCGCTGTTCGAGAGCATCGAGCTCGACCAGATCCGCCGTGGTGTGCTCAAGGCGCCGAAATAAACCAGCCCCCCCTGAGGTGCTGCGGGCAGGGGGACGCCGCCAGCGCGGTGGGGCGGCCCTTGCGCGGCGGCCGCTGGCTTGGGCCGCGCCAGTTTCATGCGCCGTGGTCGGTGCATGTCCCATGAAAACAGAAAAGGAGACTCCCATGGCCGTCGAACCCGCCGTCTATGGCGCCAGCGAACGCCCGCCGCGCGGCGACTATGCCCGCGCGGGCGCCGACTACACCTGCGCCCAGGACTACACCCGCTACACCCGCGCCGACCACGACACCTACCGGCGCCTGTACGAACGCCAGAGCGCGTTGCTGCCAGGCCTGGCGAGCGAAGCCTTTATCGCGGCCCTGCCCTCACTGGGCGCACGCGAACAGATTCCGCGTTTTGAAGACATCAACGAGCGCCTGCATCGTGCCACCGGCTGGGAAATTGTGGCCGTCCCGGGGCTGATCCCCGAAGTGCCCTTCTTCACGCTGCTGGCGAACCGCAAGTTCCCGGTGACCGACTGGATCCGCACGCCCCAGGAGTTCGACTACATCGTCGAGCCCGACATCTTCCACGACCTGTTCGGCCATGTGCCGCTGCTGTTCAACCCGGTGTTCGCCGACTATGTGCAGCGCTACGGCCAGGGCGGCCTCAAGGCCCACGGCCTGGGCGCCTGCGAGATGCTGGCGCGCCTGTACTGGTACACCATCGAATTCGGCCTGATCCGCGAGGCTGGCGGCCTGCGGGCCTACGGGGCCGGTATTCTGAGCTCCTCGGGCGAGCTGCCGTACGCCGTACAAAGCCCGGAACCGCAGCGCCTGCCACTGCAACTGGAGCGCACCATGCGCACGCGCTACAAGATCGACACCTACCAGCAGACCTACTTTGTCATCGACAGCTTCCAGCAACTGTTCGATATGACGGCTGCTGACTTTGCCCCGCTGTACGAGCGCCTGCGCGGTCAGCCGGAGTTTGCGGCGCAAGCCTAGCTCCACAACCATTGCAGCCGTTTTCACACCGCCCTGCAATAAACATCACTCCGCAGGGCAGCGACATGGCCTACAGTGGCATCCATGAACTCTGCCAGCCCCGCAATCACGGCAACACCCTCCGAGCGCGCCGCGCGCCAGACCGCGGTGGTGCAAGCCCTGCTGCAGCACCTGCCCGCGCATGCCCTGCTGTGGCATTCCGAAGACACCACGCCCTACGAGTGCGACGGCCTGACCGCCTACCGCCAGCGTCCGCTGGTCGTTTGCCTGCCCGAAACCACGGCGCAGGTACAGGCGGTGCTGCAGGCCTGCCACCGCCTGGGTGTGCCCGTGGTGGCGCGCGGCGCCGGCACCGGCCTGTCGGGAGGCGCCCTGCCCCACGCGATGGGCGTGACGCTTTCACTCGCCAAATTCAACCAGATCTTGTCGTTAGACCCCGTCAGCCGCACCGCCCGCGTCCAGTGCGGCGTGCGCAACCTGGCCATCAGCGAAGCAGCCGCGCCCTATGGCCTGTACTACGCACCCGACCCCAGCAGCCAGATCGCCTGCACCATCGGCGGCAACGTGGCCGAGAACTCGGGCGGCGTGCACTGCCTGAAATACGGGCTGACGGTGCACAACGTGCTGCAGGTGCGCGGCTTCACCGCCGAGGGCCACGAGGCGACCTTCGGCAGCGAAGCCCTGGACGCCCCCGGCTACGACCTGCTGGCCGCTGTGATCGGCAGCGAGGGCATGCTGGCCGTCACCACCGAAGTGACCGTCAAGCTGGTTCCAAAGCCCCTGCTTGCGCGTTGCATCATGGCCAGCTTCGACGATGTGCGCAAAGCCGGTGACGCCGTGGCAGCAGTGATCGCCGCCGGCATCATCCCGGCGGGCCTGGAGATGATGGACAAGCCCATGACCGCCGCCGTGGAAGACTTTGTGCATGCGGGCTACGACCTCACGGCCGAGGCCATACTGTTGTGTGAGAGCGACGGCACACCCGAAGAGGTGGAGGAGGAAATCGGACGCATGAGCGCGGTGCTGCAGGCTGCAGGCGCCACCGCGCTGACCGTGAGCACCAGCGAAGCCGAGCGCCTGCGTTTTTGGAGCGGGCGCAAAAACGCCTTCCCCGCCAGCGGCCGCATCAGCCCCGACTACATGTGCATGGACTCGACCATTCCACGCCGACGCCTGGCCGACATCCTGCTGGCCATCCAGGACATGGAGAAGAAGTACGGCCTGCGCTGCGCCAACGTGTTCCATGCGGGTGATGGCAACCTGCACCCGCTAATCCTGTTCGATGCCAACGACGCCGACCAGCTGCACCGCTGTGAGCAGTTCGGCGCCGAAATCATGGAGACCAGTGTGGCCATGGGCGGCACCATCACGGGCGAGCACGGTGTGGGCGTGGAAAAGCTGGGCACCATGTGCGTGCAGTTCACCGCCGAGGAACTGGCACAGATGTCCAGCGTCAAGCACGCCTTCGATCCGCAGGGCTTGCTCAACCCGGGCAAGGTCATTCCCACGCTGAACCGCTGCGCCGAGTACGGCAAGATGCTGGTGCGCGGCGGGCAGATCAGCCACCCCGACCTGCCCCGCTTTTAAGCCCCACGCATGCAAGTGCTCCAGGGGCTGGCCATCCTGCTCACGCTGCAGTCGGTGGGCGAAGCTCTGTCGCGGCTGTTGCACCTGCCCTACCCCGGCCCGGTGATTGGCATGGTGCTATTGCTGGGCGCACTGCGCTGGCCTGCGGTGCAGCAGCGTGTGCAAACCGTGGCCCGCTTTTTACTGGCCCACTTGTCACTGCTGTTTGTACCCGTGGGCGTGGGCGTCATTTCCCAGCTCGGGCTGCTGGCAGAGCACGGGTGGCGGCTGCTGGTGGTGATCGTGGTGTCCACGTGGATCGGCATGGCTGTTACGGCGCTGGTGCTACGACAGTTGATGCGCCAGGCCCCACCATCGGGAGACAGGGAATGACGGACTTCGTGCAACTGTGGGTGTACCTCTCGTCCACACCGCTGTTCGGGCTCAACGCCACGCTGGTGGTCTATGTGCTGGCATTGGCGTTTTACACGCGCATGGGGCAGGCGCCCTGGGCCAACCCAGTGCTGTGGTCCATGGTGGTGCTGGGCCTGGGTTTGCTGGCCACGGGCACGGCCTACCCCACCTACTTTGCCGGGGCGCAGTTCATCCACTTCCTGCTCGGGCCCGCCGTGGTGGCGCTGGCCTGGCCGCTGTGGGAGCGGCGCGCCGAACTGCGCGTACGCTGGGGGCGCTTTACGCTGGCCTCGGTGGTCGGCGGCGCGGCCGCGGCAGGCAGCGCCGTGGGCCTGGCCTGGACACTGGGACTGCCCCTGGAAATCGTGCTTTCGCTGGCGCCCAAGTCGGTCACAGCCCCCGTGGCCATGGGTATTGCCGACAAGATTGGCGGCAATGCATCCCTGGCCGCAGTTTTTGCCGTGGTGACGGGGCTGGTTGGCGCACTCAGCGGCAAAACCCTGTTTACCTTGCTGGGCATCGGTACCGACTCCACCGGCTGGATGGCCCGTGGCTTTGCCATGGGCACGGCCGCCCACGGCATTGGCGCCGCACGGGCGCTGCAGGTGCACCAGGATGCTGGCGCCTGGGCCGCGCTGGCGCTGGGGCTGCAGGTGGTGACAGCGTCGCTGCTGATCCCGCTGATCGCGGGTTGGTTCTGATCAAACCAGCGCCAACAACCAGTCCCGGAACATTTGCAGCGCCTCGGGCCCCGGCCGGTGCTGCGGCTGCACGAACCAGTAGCCCTGTTCGCCCGCAAGCACCTGCGCGTGCGCCTGCACCAGGCGCCCACTGTCCAGCGCCTCCTGCGCCAGCAACTGCGGCACCAGCCCCACACCCAGGCCTGCGGCGGCAGCGGCCATCACCATGGAAAACAACTCATAGCGTGGCCCGCGCGAGGCGTGCAAGGTGTAATGCCAGCCACGCTCGGCATACCAGCCGCGCCAGGCGTTGGCGCGCGATGCCAGCGTGAGGTGCGGGCAGTGCAGCCAGGCCGCCTCGTCGTGCAGGGCGTGCGCGGCGGCGTACTGCGGGCTGCACACGGGCACGCACGGCCCCTCGGGCAACACCATGCCGCCCTGCGTGTCGGGCCAAAGCCGGTCGCCGTAGTAAATAGCGGCATCGAAGCCGCTCTCGTCAAAAGCGAACACCTCGGAGCGCACCGAGAGGTTGAGCGTAATGCGCGGGTGCAGCGCCGCAAACTGCGGCAGGCGCGGAATGAGCCACTGTGTGCAGAAGGTGGACACCACCGCCAGGTGCAGCACATAGCCTTCATCCCGCCCCACCCGGATCTCCTGCGTGTCGCGCTCGATCTGCTCCAGATGCAGGCGTATGCGCGCCGCATAGCTGCGGCCTGTGTCCGTCAGGGCCAGGCGCTGGCGTGCCCGCACGAACAAGGTCACGCCCAGCCGATCTTCCAGCGCGGCGACATGGCGGCTCACGGCGCTGGGCGTCAGGGCCAGCTCTTGGGCCGCACGCGAGAAGCTCTGCAGCCGTGCCGAGGCCTCGAAAGCCTGGAGCACGCCCAGGCTGGGGATGTCTTTCCGCATGGCAAATGCGCTCCACAGTTGTTCGTAAAACTCAACACCCATGGAGGATATAGCAGCTATTGGGTGCACTGAACGCATTTACCATGGTGCGCACACGCAGCCCACGGCCCCGGCACAGACCGGGAACCGCCCAAGGGACTCCATCGATTTGCTCCAGAACGCTTTCATGACCACCTCTTCGCCCTCCCTCTTCGACACCGCTTTGCAGCAACTGGGCCTGGACCTGGCCCCCTGGCGCGGCCAGGACCTTGCCGTGCGCGCGCCCCGCGACGGCGCGGTGTATGCGCAGCTGTCCAGCCACACGCCAGTGCAGGCACAGGCCCTGATCGACGGCGCGCACGCCGCCTTCCTGCAGTGGCGCGCCACGCCCGCGCCCGTGCGCGGCGAACTGGTGCGCCGCCTGGGCCAGAAGCTGCGCCAGCACAAGGAGGCGCTGGGCCTCTTGGTGTCGCTGGAGGCGGGCAAGGTGCGCTCCGAAGGGCTGGGCGAGGTGCAGGAGATGATCGACATCTGCGACTTCGCCGTGGGCTTGTCGCGCCAGCTGCACGGCCTGACCATCGCCAGCGAGCGCCCAGGCCACCGCATGATGGAAACCTGGCACCCGATGGGCGTGGTCGGCGTGATCTCGGCCTTCAACTTCCCCGTGGCCGTGTGGGCCTGGAACGCCGCGCTGGCCTTGGTGTGCGGCAACGCCGTGGCCTGGAAGCCATCCGAAAAAACCCCGCTGTGCGCCATTGCCTGCCACCACCTGTTGCAGCAGACGCTGAACGAATTTGCCGCCGAGCAGGGCATGGCCGCCCCCGCAGGCCTGTCCACGCTGCTGCTGGGCGGGCGCGAGATGGGCGAGCTGCTGGCGCGCTCACCGCGCGTGCCGGTGGTCAGCGCCACGGGCAGCACACGCATGGGCCGCGCCGTGGCGGTGGACGTGGCGCAGCGCTTTGGCCGCAGCATCCTGGAGCTGGGCGGCAACAACGCCATGGTGGTGATGCCCAGCGCCGACCTGGAACTGGCCGCACGCGCCATCACCTTCGCCGCCGTGGGCACGGCGGGCCAGCGCTGCACCACGCTGCGCCGCCTCATCGTGCACCGCGATGTGGCCGCACCGCTGCTCGCGCGGTTGGAAAAAATCTACGCCAGCGTGCGCGTGGGCGACCCTTTGGCCGACGGCGTGCTCGTCGGCCCGCTGGTGGACCGCGCGTCTTTTGAGCAGATGCAGAGTGCCCTGGCCCAAGCGCGTGAACAGGGCGGCACGGTGCACGGCGGCGAGCGCGAATGCCAGGCCCTGGGCGAGGACGCCTGGTACGCCCGCCCGGCCCTGGTGCGCATGCCCGCGCAAAGCAGCGTGGTGCAGCATGAAACCTTTGCGCCCATCCTCTATGTGCTGACCTGCACCAGCCTGGACGAAGCCATTACCCTGCAGAACGGCGTGCCCCAGGGCCTGTCGTCGGCCATCTTCACCACCGACCTGCGCGAGGCCGAGCGCTTCCTCTCCAGCACGGGCAGCGACTGCGGCATCGCCAACGTGAACATCGGCACCTCGGGCGCCGAAATCGGCGGCGCCTTTGGCGGCGAGAAAGAAACTGGCGGCGGCCGCGAATCGGGCTCCGACGCCTGGAAGGGCTACATGCGCCGCGCGACCAACACCATCAACTACAGCGACGCTCTTCCCCTCGCCCAAGGCGTGCGCTTCGACGTCTGATCCCATGATCGCCAACCCCCAGGGCGCGCCGATCGCCATCATCGGCGGCGGCGCCATTGGCAGCGCCATTGCATTTTTCCTGACGCAGATGGCGCCGCAGCAGCCCGTCGTCGTGGTCGAGCGCGACCCGAGCTATGCGCGCGCTTCGTCGGCGCTGTCGGCCAGCTCGATACGGCAGCAGTTCTCCAGCCCGATCAACATCGCCATTTCGCAGTTCGGCATCGAGTTCCTGCGCGACATTGGCGCGCGCCTGCAGGTGGGCGGCGAGCAACCCGACATCGGCCTGGTCGAAGCGGGCTACCTCTACCTGGCCAGCGCGGCGGGCGAGGCCGTGCTGCGCGCCAACCACGCCGTGCAGCGTGGCATGGGCGCCGACGTGGCCTTGCTCACGCCCGACGCGCTGCGCGAACGCTTTCCCTGGCTCAACACCACGGGCGTCACGCTGGGCTCGCTGGGCCTCTCTAGCGAGGGCTGGTTCGACGGCTACAGCCTGCTGCAGGCGCTGCGCCGCAAGGCGCAGGCCCAGGGCGCGCGTTATGTGCAGGGCGAGGCAGTGGGCCTGGACACACAGGCCAGCAACGGCGTGCAGCACATCACCGCGCTGCGCCTGGCGGACGGTGAGCGCCTGGCATGCAGCGCCGTAGTCAACGCCGCCGGCCCCTGGGCGCGCCCGGTGGCGCAGTGGCTGGGCATCGATTTGCCCGTCTACGCGCGGCGCCGCACGGTGTTCCACTTCACCTGCCCCGCGCCGCTGCCGCGCTGCCCGCTGCTCATCGACACCTCGGGCATCTGGCTGCGGCCCGAGGGCGCGGGCTTCATCGCCGGCTTCTGCCCGCCCGAGGACCAGGACCCCGACGACCTGCCGCTCGAACCCGAACACGCCGCTTTCGAGGACCATGTCTGGCCCACGCTGGCGGAACGCATCCCGGCCTTCGAGGCGCTGCGCCTGCGCAGCACCTGGGCGGGCTACTACGAGATGAATGCGTTCGACCACAACGCCATCCTGGGCCTGTACCCGTCCTGCGACAACCTGTACTTCGCCAACGGCTTCTCGGGCCACGGCCTGCAGCAGTGCCCGGCCATCGGGCGCGGGATGGCCGAACTCATCCTCACCGACCGCTGGCAAACGCTGGACCTCGAACCGCTGGCCTTCCAGCGCCTTCTCGACAACCGCCCCCTGCTCGAACGCAATGTCATCTGAAACCACCTCCACCCTCCCCCGCACCGGCGGCCAGATCCTCGTCGATCAGCTCGTGCTGCACGGCGTGCAGCACATCTTCTGCGTGCCCGGCGAGAGCTACCTCGCCGTGCTCGACGCGCTGCACGATGCGCCCATCGAACTGACGGTGTGCCGCCAGGAGGGCGGCGCGGCCATGATGGCCGAGGCCCATGGCAAGCTCACCGGACGGCCCGGCGTGTGCTTCGTCACGCGCGGCCCCGGCGCCACCAACGCGGCGGCGGGCGTGCACATCGCCATGCAGGACTCCACGCCGCTGGTGCTGTTCGTCGGCCAGATCGAGCGCGGCGCGCGCGGGCGCGAGGCCTTCCAGGAGGTGGACTACCGCGCCGCCTTCGGCACGCTGGCCAAGTGGGCCACCGAGGTGGACGATGCGCGCCGCCTGCCCGAGATCGTGGCGCGCGCCTTCAGCGTGGCCTGCAGCGGGCGCCCCGGCCCGGTGGTGGTGGCCCTGCCCGAGGACATGCTGACCGAGCGCGCCGAGGTCTCCGACGCGCGAGCGCTCCAGCCCATCGAGAGCGCGCCCAGCCCGGCGCAGATGGCGCAACTGCTCGAACGTCTGCGCCAGGCACGCAACCCGGTGGCCATCGTCGGCGGCAGCCGCTGGAACGCCGAGGCCGTGGCCCGCTTCCAGGATTTCGCCGCCGCCCACGCCCTGCCCGTGGCCTGCTCGTTCCGGCGCCAGATGCTGTTCGACCACCAGCACCCCTGCTACGCGGGCGACCTGGGCCTGGGCGTAAACCCCGCCCTGCTGGCGCGCATCCGCGCGGCCGACCTGCTGCTGCTCGTGGGCGGGCGCCTGTCGGAAGTGCCCTCGCAGGGCTACACCCTGCTCGACATCCCCACGCCGCAGATCCCGCTGGTGCATATACACCCCGACCCCGATGAACTGGGCCGCGTGTACCAGGCACAACTGCCGATCAACGCCACGCCCACTGCCTTCTGCGCAGCCCTGCCCAGCACGGCGGCGCAAGCGCCCAATACCGAGCGCCAGCAGGCCGTGCACGAAGCCCATGCCGCCTACCAGGCCTGGAGCGACCCGGCGCCGATCCGCATTCCCGGCGAGCTGCAAATGGGCGCGGTGATGCAGCACCTGCGCGAGGCGCTGCCGCAAGACACCATCTTCTGCAACGGCGCGGGCAACTTCGCCACCTGGGTGCACCGCTTCTGGCCGTTCCGCCAGTTCGGCACGCAGCTCGCGCCCACCAGCGGCAGCATGGGCTACGGCCTGCCGGCCGGTGTGGGCGCGCAGCGCCTGTGGCCCGAGCGCACGGTGGTGGTGTTCGCGGGCGACGGCGACTTCCTCATGCACGGCCAGGAATTCGCCACCGCCGTGCAGTACCGGCTGCCCCTCATCGTGGTGCTGCTGGACAACGGCATGTACGGCACCATCCGCATGCACCAGGAGCGCGAGTACCCGCGCCGTGTGAGCGGAACACAGCTACGAAACCCCGACTTCGCCGCCTATGCCAAAGCCTTTGGCGGCCACGGCGCACGCGTGGAACGCACCGAGGAGTTCGCCCCGACGTTGCAACGCCTACGGGAACAAGCTCAGACCACACGCCTGCCCGTGCTGCTGCACTGCCTGATCGACCCCGAGGCCATCACGCCCAGCCGGTCGTTGAGTCAGATACGGGGCGGGTGAGTCTTCGGTGGCCAGCAGCGCGCAGTCGTTATTTACCGATTGCCGGTAAACGGTATAAAATCTGACCGCATGGCGATCTTGTCCTTCAACTGCGCAGAAACGCAGCGACTGTTCTGCAGCGGTACAACCCGCCGCTTTACCAACATCCAAGCTGTGGCAGAACGGAAACTGGCCCAACTGGATGCGGCGCAGACACTGGACTTTTTGCGCAGCCCGCCAGGCAATCGCCTGGAAACGCTGACAGGAAACCGGAAAGGCCAGCACAGCATCCGCATCAACGACCAGTGGCGGCTGTGTTTCGTCTGGACGGACAAAGGTGCTGCCAACGCGGAGATTGTGGATTACCACTGACCGCCATCAGAAGGAGAAACACATGTTCAAGAACGGTATGCGTCCCGTACACCCTGGCGAGGTATTGCGTGAGGATTACCTCAAGTCCATGGAAATGAGCGCCAACGCATTGGCCAAACAACTGCACGTTCCAGCATCGCGCATTAACGACATCGTGCTGGAACGGCGCGGCATCACCGCAGATACGGCCTTGCGTTTAAGCCGCTTTTTTGGTGGTGACGCGCAATCGTGGTTGAACCTGCAAACGGCCTATGACCTGCGCACGGCCGAGCTGGACGAAACACTGCAGATTGCAGTGATGGCAGTGAATCCCCTCGAATTGCACCCGGCCTGAACTGCAGACCCTGCGCATCTCACAAGCTTCTACGCTTCAGCAAACAAGCCACGCCCCGGTGGCGACTCCAGCGCCAGCAGCGCCCGCTTGCGCGGCAGGCCGCCGCCAAAGCCGGTGAGGCTGCCATCGCTGCCGATCACGCGGTGGCAGGGCACGATGATGGAGACCTTGTTCTGCCCGTTGGCCGCCGCCACGGCGCGCGTGGCGCTGGGGCGGGCGATGGCGCGGGCTTGGCTTGCGTAGCTGCGCGTCTGCCCGTAGGGGATGGCCAGCAGGGCCTGCCAGGCACTGAGTTGGAAGGGGGTGCCCACCAGGTCCAGCGGCACGCCAAAGCGCTGGCGTTGCCCGGCGAAATATTCGGCCAGTTCGTGGGCCGTCTGCGTCAGCACCGCGCTGTCGCCCGGCTGCGCCGGGCCGCCACGCGCGGCCTCGACCTGGGCCAGCTCGCGCTCCACGCCGCCCTGACCCACGAATTCGAGCAGGCATAGGCCCTGGGGCGAGGCCACGGCCAGCATCTCGCCCAAGGGGGTGGAGAGCTGGCGCGAGAGCAAGGCCATGGGCCGGAGGTGGTCAGGCGATTTGATCCAGTGCCGAGCGCAGGTGGCCCACCGTGCGCTCCACGTTGTGCCACTTCTCCAGGCCGAACAGGCCGATGCGGAAGCTCTTGAAGTCCGGTCCCTCGTCGCACTGCAGGGGCACGCCACCCGCCGTTTGCAAGCCCACGGCGGCGAACTTGCTGGCGTTCTGGATGCCGGGGTCCGTGGTGTAGCTCACGACCACGCCCGGCGCTTTCCAGCCGTCTGCGGCCACGCTGGGGAAGCCCTTGCTCTCCATCAGCGCACGCACTTGGGCGCCCAGTTCGATCTGCTCCTGGCGCACCTTGTCAAAACCATATTCCCGCGTCTCCAGCATCACATCGCGCAGGCGTACCAGCGCGTCGGTAGGCATGGTGGTGTGGTAGGCGTGCTGGCCTTTTTCGTAGCCTTCGGCGATTTGCATCCACTTCTTCAGGTCGCACGAGAAGCTGCTGCTCGTCGTGCCGTCGATCGCCTGGCGCGCGCGCTCACTCAGCATCACCATGGCGCAGCAGGGCGAACTGCTCCAGCCCTTTTGCGGCGCGGAAATCAGCACATCGACGCCCGTGGCCTGCATGTCCACCCACATCGCCCCCGAGGCCACGCAGTCGAGCACGAACAGCGCGCCCACCTCGTGTGCGGCAGCGCTGATGGCGCGCAGGTAGTCGTCGCTCAGGATGATGCCGCTGGCGGTCTCGACATGGGGGGCGAACACCACCTTGGGTTGCTCGGCGCGGATGGCGGCCACCACTTCGTCTGCCGGGCACGGGGCCCAGGGCGCCTGCGGGCCATCGCCCTGCTTGCGGGCTTTGCACACGATGGCGCCGCCGCCCAGGCCTTTGTCGGCATCAAAAATCTGGCTCCAGCGGTAGCTGAACCAGCCGTTGCGCACGATCAGCACTTTTTGCTGGTTGGCAAACTGGCGCGCCACGGCCTCCATGCCAAAGGTGCCGCTGCCGGGCACCAGTACGGCGGTGTGGGCGTGGTAGACCTCTTTGAGCGTGCCCAGGATGTCCTGCATGACGCCGGTAAAGCGTTTGGACATGTGGTTGAGCGCGCGGTCGGTGTAGACCACCGAAAATTCGAGCAAACCGTCGGGATCGATATCGGGCAAAAGACCAGGCATGGGGGAACTCCGTGATGGGTGCGATAAGGCCTGCGCCGGGCAGGCTCGCCCGGTGCGGCTGACAAGCGTTTCAGCTTAGCACGGCCACCGCGTGAACAGGGCACGCCCCTGCCCGCGCCACGGCCTTGCCACGGGCCGGGCGCAAGGATCTACCAGGTGTCGATAAAGCGCGCTCCGAGTGCACCCACGCGCGCCGAGGCCAACCCCCGCGCCAGCCAGGTGCGCGTGTCCAACGGGTCGATCACGGCGTCGATCTCCAGCGTGGCGGCCATGTGCATGGCTTCGCCGTTGGCATACGACTTGGCGACCAGCTTTTGGTACAGCGCTTCGCGCTCGGGGCCTTCGGGGAGGGCTTCGAGTTCTTTCTTGAAACCCAGGCGCACCGCGCCCTCCAGCCCCATGGCGCCAAACTCCCCCGTGGGCCAGGCCACGGTGAACACGGGCGCATGCAGGCCACCGGCCGCCATGCCCATGGCGCCCAGGCCGTAGCCTTTGCGCAGCACCACGCTGAAAAACGGCACGCGCAGGTGCGCGGCAGTGACGAACATGCGGCTCACATGGCGCACCTGCGCGGTCTGCTCGACCTCGGGGCCGACCATGAAGCCGGGCGTGTCGATCAGGCTGACGATGGGCAGGCCATGCGCGTTGCACAGTTGCATGAAGCGCGCGGCTTTGTCGGCCGCATCGGCGTCGATGGCGCCGCCCAGGTGCAGCGGGTTGTTGGCCAGCAAGCCCACGGGGCGCCCCTCGATGCGCGCCAGCGCGGTATGGATGCCGGCGCCAAAGCCGGTGCGCAGCGCCAGCAGGCTGCCTTCGTCCACCAGGCCGCTCATGGCGGTGCGGGTGTCGTACACACGCAGGCGGTTTTCGGGCACCACGCTGCGCAGGGCGCGCTGGTCGGGCGCGCTCCAGTCGGCCCGGCGCCCCTGGAAGAATGACAGGTAGTGGCGTGCGGCGGCCACGGCTTGCACCTCGTCCTCGACCAGCACGTCGATCACGCCGTTGGCGTGCTGCACGGGACTCGGGCCGATCTGCTCGGGCTTGAAGACGCCCAGGCCGCCGCCCTCGATCATGGCCGGGCCGCCCATGCCGATGTTGCTTTGGCGCGTGGCGATGATGACGTCGCTGCAGCCCAGCAGGGCAGCGTTGCCGGCAAAGCAGCGCCCGGCCGTGATACCCACCACGGGCACCTGGCCCGACAGCGCGGCGTAGCTGGCAAAAGTATGGACATGCAGGCCCGCCACCACGGGGATGTCGGTGTCGCCCGGGCGGCCGCCGCCGCCTTCGGCAAACAGCACCACGGGCAATTGCTGGTCGAGCGCCACGCCCAGCATGCGGTCGGTCTTGGCATGGTTGCGCGCGCCCTGGGTGCCGGCGAGCACGGTGGCGTCATAGGCCATGACCACGGTGCGCGCCTTCTCCTCGCCGCACTGCACGCCGTTGACGGCGCCAATGCCCGTCACCATGCCGTCGGCCGGGGTGTTGGCGATCAGGTCGTCCATGCTGCGGCGGCGGGCCTGCGCGGCCACGGCCAGCGCGCCGTATTCGATGAAGCTGCCTGCATCGCACAAGTCGGCAATGTTCTCGCGCGCCGTGCGCTGGCCTTGCGCGTGGCGCTTGGCCACTGCAGCGGGGCGATGGGCGTCGAGGGTGAAGGCGTGGCGGTCGATGACACGCTGCAGGTCGGCGCGGATGTGGTCCGGGTCGCTCTCGTGCGCCTGGGCCTGCGCCACTGCGGCGGCGTCCTGCACGGGTTCAAGCACCAGCAGCGGCTGGGCCTGCACCAGATACGCCCCGGGCGCTGCGGCCATCGACTGCACACGCCCGGCATGGGGCGCCAGCAGCACATGCTCCATCTTCATGGATTCGAGCACCGCCAGGTCGGCACCGGCCGCCACCACATCGCCCACGGCCACGGCCCACTGCACCAGGCGTGCGGGCATGGGGGCGCAAACGCTGTTCGGGTCGGCTGCGGCCAAGGGGGTGGCGGTTGCAGAGTTTGAATGATTTTGGCCTCCAGCGCTTACAAGATAAGCGCTATCAGCTATCTTTTGAGAAGCATCCAGCAACGCTGGCAGCACCTGCTCCACCCAGCGCGTGTGCACCTGCTGGCTGGCCATCTCAGGCCGCTCGGCCACGGCGCGCAGCAGCGAAAGGTTGGTAGCGACGCCTTCAATGCGGCACTCGGCCAGGGCACGTTGCGAGCGGCGCAGCACATCGGCAAAGTGGCTGCTGCGCGAGGACACGATGAGCTTGGCCAGCAGCGTGTCGTAGTGGGGCGAAGGCGTGGCGCCGGCCACACCGTGGGTGTCCACACGTACGCCCGGCCCGGCAGGCAGGTCAAAGCGCGTCAGTGCGCCGCTGCCCGCCACCGCGCCGCCCTGCGCATCCAGCGTTTCAGCGTTGATGCGCCACTGCATGGCAAAGCCCCGCACCGGCGGCGGCGCGGCCGGGTCCAGGCCCAGGTCGTGCAGGCTCTGGCCTGCCGCCAATTGGATCTGCGCCTGCACCAGGTCCACACCCGTGACCTCTTCGGTGATGGTGTGTTCGACCTGCAGGCGCGGGTTGGCTTCGATGAAAACGTAGGGCAATGATTCGCAAGCCAGATCCACCAGGAATTCAAAGGTGCCCAATCCCTCATAGGCCACGGTGCGCGCCATCGTGAGGGCGTCTGCCGTGATGCGCTGGCGAAGCTCCTGCGTGAGGGAGGGGCTGGGCGCAATCTCCACCAGTTTCTGGAAGCGCCGCTGCAGCGTGCATTCGCGTTCGCCCAGGGCAACCACCTGCGCTCCATCGCCCAGCACCTGCACCTCGATGTGGCGCGCGTTCTCCATCAGGCGCTCCACGTAAACGCCCGCCACGCCGAAGGCGGCCTGCGCCTCGCGGCGGCAGGTGTCCCACGCGGCAGGCAGTTCGGCCTCGGACTGCACGGCGCGCATACCGCGCCCACCGCCACCGCCAATGGCCTTGATGACGATGCCCACCTTCCGTCCATCCACCTGCTGGGACTGCCAGAAAGACTGGGCCTCTTCGAGCGTGACCTCGTGCTGCGTGCCCGGCATCAGCGGCACGCTGCAACGCTGCGCCAACGCGCGCGCCTGGGCCTTGTCGCCAAACAGCGCCAACTGCGCGGGCGTGGGACCAATGAAGCGCAGGCCCGCCGCCTGGCAAGCCTGGGCAAAGTCGGCGCGCTCGCTCAGGAAACCGTAGCCGGGGTGCACGGCATCACAGCCTGTGGCCTGCGCAATGGCCAGCAGCCGCGCAGCGTCCAGGTAGGCCGCAGGCCCGGTGGCTCCCAGCGCCACGGCCTCGATGGCGGCATGCACATGGGGCGCCTGGGCGTCGTCGTCGGCATACACCGCAACGCTGGCAACTCCCAGGTCGTGCAGCGCACGCGCAATGCGCAGGGCCACCTCTCCCCGGTTGGCGATCAAGACTTTGGAAAAATACGGCGAGTTCATGGTTTTGCTTCTTTTCTGATAGCTGCCAGCGTTTGCTGCATAAGCGCTGTAGGCCTATTTCGGTGACATCTCAATGATCTAGGCGCTGCGTGTGAAACAGGCGCAGCCCAGGCCAGGGCTGCTGCGCAAGGGCCGCCAAGCTGCCTAGGCGGCTTCGCTTGCGTGCGCTGGTGCGCCCCCCTGCCCGCAGCGCCACAGGGGGTGTCACTCATCCTTCAACATGCGGCGCAGCACCTTGCCTGCGCCGGTTGACGGCAAGGCGTCGATGAAACGCAGCTCGCGCGGCGCCTTGTAGGGGGCCATGTTCTCGCGCGCCCATTGCAGCAAGGCTGCGGCGTCCACGTCCTGGCCCGGTTTCTTCACAATGAAGGCACGCACGATCTCTCCCTTTTCGGCATCGGGCACGCCGATCACCGCCGCCTGGGCCACGGCGGGGTGCTTGCACAAGATGGCCTCCACTTCTTCGGGGAACACGCTGTAGCCCGAGACCTTGATCATTTCCTTGAAGCGGCCCGTGAAGGTGAGGTAGCCGTCAGCGTCGATCCGGCCCATATCGCCGGTATGCACCCAGCCATTGCGCAGCGTCTGCGCGGTGGCCTCGGGCTTGTTCCAGTAGCCCTTGAAGTTGCCGGGGCCGCGCACGATGATTTCGCCCATTTCACCCGCCGGCAGCGTGGCGCCCGTTTCGGGGTCGATGATGCGGATTTCGTTGCCTGGCACGGCCTTGCCCTGGGTGCCCCAGCGAATCGCGTCGTGCGGCATGCTGGTGTCCACGGTGTGGGTTTCCGACAGGCCATACGAGGCCTCAAAACTGGCGCAGTTCGGAGCAAACTGTTTCCACTGCTGCGCCAGCGCCTCGGTCAGCGTGATGCCGAAGCTGGTGACCGGGTTCATGCGCAGCGCTGTCAGGTCGCGCTCGCGCAGGCCGGGCACCTGCATCAGGGCGGCGTTCATGGGGGCGATGCTGTACCACCAGCCCACGCGGTGGCGCTCCAGCGCCTGCGCCACGCCCAGGGGGTCAAAGCGGTACATCAGCACCGAGGTGGCGCCCGTGAATACCGGCACGTTCACGCCCATGACCATGCCGGCAATGTGGTACAGCGGCGCGACAGACAGCAGCACATCGTCGCCGCGCACACCGTTGCATTGCGCGGCCGCCGCCGTCTTGAACAATGCATTGCCATAGGTCAGCATGGCGCCCTTGGGCAAGCCCGTGGTGCCCGAGGTGTAGGTCATCAGTGCCACATCGTCCATGGCGATCTGCACCGGAGCGGGCGAGCCGCCCGCGCGCACGGTGGCCAGAAAGTCTTCGCACCCGGCGGGCACGGTTGCGGCCGCGGCACGCATGGCCAGCAACTCCGCCGGCACATCAATGGCGGGGGCATCGGGCAGCAGTTCGGCGTAGCGCACGACAAACACATGCTGCAATGCCGTTTGGGCGCGCACCTTGTCCACCACGGGCAAGAGGGATTCGGCCGCCACGATGACGCGCGCCTGCAGGTCGCCCAGCTGGTATTGCAGTTCGTGCTCTTTGTTCAACGGGCCGCAGGGGCAGACGATGGCACCGATCTTCTGGATGCCGAAGTGCGCCATGAGGTACTGCGGACAGTTGTTCAGGAACAGCGCTACCGGGTCGCCCTTTTTCACCCCCAGGGCCTGCAGGCGCGCGGCAAAGGCATCGCTGGCGCGGTCCAGCTCGGCCCAGGTGATGGTGTGCCCGTACCAGATGCAGGCCACGCCTTCAGGGGTGGCGCGCGCATGGCCGCGCAGGTATTCGTGCAGGGGTTGTGCAAGGGGTGCGCCTGCGGCGCCAGGGATGGGTTCGGTCATGAATGTGTCTCCTGTGTGTCTTATTCCGCCGTGACTCAGGGTTTGCGATAGGCACATGGCCCTGCCAGCGTCTTGCCAATATATACCGATTGGTAGAACAATGATACCCATGGGTATAACCAGAGCGACACCAACACAGACCGTGGCCACACTCGGCACGTCGCCGGTCAAGGCGCGCGGGCGCCAGAAGACATCTACGGCCAGTACCGACGAAAAGCGCGAGCGCATCCTCAAGGCCGCCGAGGTGTTGTTCGACCAGCAGGGCTACGCCAACACCACGATGGAGCAAATCGTGAGCGCGCTGGGCGTAACCAAGCCCTATGTCTACTACTACTTTCACAACAAGCAGGAAATCTTCGAAACACTGTCGTGGCGGCCTACGGTGGCCTGCTTTACAGCCATGGATTTCCCGGAGGACGACCACCGCCCCGCGCACACCAAAGTCACGGAAGGCATCGAGCGGCTGATCCGCTCCACCATCGAGCACCACCCCGCAGCCTTCTTTCCGTACCGCGAGCCCCAGGTGTACCGGCCCGAGTACATCGCCATGCAAAAGAAGCTGGCCAACCACTTCTACGAACGCCTGTGCACCCTGATGGAGGAAGGCCGGCAGGACGGCATGTTCGATTTCAAGGAAACGCGCCTGACCGCGCTGGCGGCCTGCAGCCTGCCAGGCTTTCTGTACCACTGGTACCGGCCCGACGGACGCCTCTCGCCCGCCGAGGTGGTGCGCGAACTCTCTCAACTGTCGTGGCGCGTGCTGGGTTTGCGCAGCAAACGCCGCCCCGGCGCATCCCATCCCCCTTCAACCCCGGAGACCTCCTCACCATGAAATCACTTCTCAAGCCACTGGCGGCAGCGGCCCTGCTGTGCGCCAGCGCCGCCCACGCACAAGACACCTTCAAGATCGCCTACATCGACCCCCTCTCGGGGCCGTTCGCCAACGTGGGCGAGCTGATGCTCACGCACACGCAGTACGCCGTGGAAGACATCAACGCCAAGGGCGGCGTGCTCAACGGCACCAAACTGCAGCTGCTGCAGTTCGACAGCAAGCTCTCGGCCCAGGAGAGCCAGAGCGCGCTGCAAGCCGCCATTGACCAGGGCGCCCGCGCCATCGTCACCGGTGGTTCGGGCTCGTCGGTGGTGACGGCGCTGGTGCAGGCCGCAGCGCGCCACAACCAGCGCAATCCGGGCAAGGAAGTGATTGTGCTCAACCACTCCTCCATCGACCCCGAGCTGACCGGCAAAGCCTGTAATTTCTGGCACTTCCAGCTCGAGGCGAACACGGCCATGAAGATGAAGGCCATCGCCAACTACGTGAAGAAGCAGCCGGACATCAAGAAGGTCTACCTGCTCAACCAGGACTACGCGCACGGCAAGCAATGGGCGCATTACGGCCGCGAGATGGTGGGCCTGGCACGCCCCGATATGCAGTTCGTGGGCGAGACTCTGCACCCCATTGGCCGGGTCAAAGATTTCGCTCCCTACCTGGCCAAGATCAAAAGCAGTGGAGCCGATTCGGTCATCACAGGAAACTGGGGCCAGGACATGACGCTGCTGCTCAAGGCGGCGGGCGATGCGGGCTACAACCTGCGTTATTTCAACCACAGTGCGGGCTCCATTCCGGGCACGGTGCTGGCCGTCTCGCAAGCCAAGCTCGGCCAGCTGACCTGGGTGGCCGAATGGCACCCCGGCCAGGCAGCAACCCCCAAGGTAGACGCACTGGCGCAGGCCTACAAAGCCAAGACAGGCAAGGAATTTCTGGCGCCACGCATCGAGATGACGCCGCGCTTCCTCGCAGCAGCGATCAACAAGGCACAGTCCACCGACCCGATGAAGGTTGCACGGGCGATGGAGGATCTGACGATCGACTCCGTCGTCGGCCCGGTGCGCATGCGCGGCGAAGACCATCAGTTGCTGCTGCCCCAGGTGGTGAACACCATTGCGCCGGTGGACGGCAAGGCGGTGAAGATGGGCTGGGATGGCACCAACTATGGCTTTCGCACCGACGCAGCCTATACCGGCAACGAGCTGGCCCAAGGCACGGAGTGCAAGATGACAAGGCCCTGATCCTGCGCACCGGCACGCCGGCCGATACCATGGGCGGCTTCTTCACGAGAGAGATCCCCATGCCCGACTTTCGCAGCGACACCGTGACCCAGCCGACTCCCGCCATGCGCGCCGCCATGCAGGCAGCGCCGCTGGGCGACGATGTGTTTGGCGACGACCCCTCCGTCAACGCGCTGCAGGAGCATGCGGCGCAACTGCTGGGCTTCGAGGCCGCGCTGTTTGCGCCCTCGGGAACGCAGACCAACCTGATCGCCCTCATGGGCCACTGCCAGCGCGGCGACGAGGCCATCGTCGGCCAAAGCTGGCACACCTACCGCTGGGAGGCCGGCGGCATGGCGGTACTGGGCTCCATCCAGCCCCAGCCGGTGGAAACGCAGAACGACGGCACGCTGCTTCTCACCGACATCGCTGCTGCCATCAAACCCGACGATCCACACTTTGCGCGCACCCGCCTGGTGGTGCTGGAAAACACGACGGGCGGCCAGGTGCTGCCCGCCACCTACATCTTTGATGTGGCGCAGCTGGCGCGCACGCGCGGGCTGGCACTGCACCTCGATGGCGCCCGCCTGTTCAACGCCGCCACGGCCTATGCGCAAGCCCAAGGCACCGATGTGTACGACGAAGCCCGCGCACTGTGCGGCCATTTCGACACGGTTTCGCTCTGCCTGAGCAAGGGTCTGGGCGCGCCCGTAGGCTCACTGTTGCTCGGGCGTGCAGACTTCATCCGCCAGGCCCGGCGCACCCGCAAAATCCTGGGCGGCGCCATGCGCCAGTGCGGCATGCTTGCGGCTGCCGGGCTCCATGCACTGCAGCACCATGTGCGCCGCATGGCCGACGACCACGCCCTGCTGCGCCAGCTTGCCGACGGGCTGGCCCAGGCCGGGCACGACCACCCCGTACTGCAAGGGCGGCTGGCGGTGGTTTCGGCGCATACCAACATTTTGTTCACCGATGTGGGTGCCGATGTGGCTCCGGCGCTTACCCGTTGGCTGGCACAGCACGGCGTGCGCTGCACCAGCAGCCTGTATGGCGGCCAAACGCGCCTGCGCTGGGTCACGCACCTGGACGTGGGGCCCGACGGTGTAGCGCGAACACTGGACTGTGTGCAGCGCTTCAGAACGGCCTAATCATTCACTTTATAGCTATTAAATCAATAGCTACTACCGCTGAATGGACGGGCGCTAGAGGCCAATTTTCTTTCAACCCACGGAAAACTTGCGCTTCACGGCGCGGGGCGTTGCCTGCCACCAAAGATGCCTGTGCCCACGCGCACCAGGGTGCTGCCCGCAGCAATGGCGGCATCGAGGTCGGCGGTCATGCCCAGCGACAAGGTATCGAAGCACTCCAGCCCCGACAGGCCCGAGCCGCGGATGCGGTCGAACACGGCACGCGCACGTTGGTGTAGCGCGTACTGGGCAGCGTAGTCGGCCGCTGGCTCAGGAATGCTCATCACGCCGCGCAGGCGCAACTGTGGCAGCGCCGCCACGGTTTGCGCCAAGACCAGGGCCTCGTCAGGCAGCACTCCCGATTTGGTCGGCCCGCCGTCCACATTGACCTGAATGCAGACTTGCAAGGGCGCCTTGTGCGCAGGCCTTTGGGCTGCCAGACGTTCGGCGATCTTGGCTCGATCCAGGGTATGCATCCAGTCAAAATGCTCAGCCACCAGGCGTGTCTTGTTGCTCTGCACAGGGCCGATGCAGTGCCATTGCAGCGTGGGCACATCCATCTGCTGCAGCGCCGCCATTTTTTCCACGGCCTCTTGAATGTAGTTTTCGCCAAACGCCTGCTGCCCCGCCTGGGCCGCCTGGAGAACGGCTTCGGGGCCAAAGGTTTTGGAAACGGCGAGCAGTGAAACACTGGCTGGATCGCGCCCGGCGGCTGCGCAGGCCTGCGCAATCCGGTCATGAACCTGTTGGAGGTTGTCGGCAATCGTGGTCATAATGTTTGCCAAGCGTACCAAACGATCGAGGGAACCGTGGACATTACCCAACTGCTGGCGTTCAGCGTCAAAAACAAGGCTTCTGACTTGCACCTGTCCGCGGGCTTGCCGCCGATGATTCGCGTGCACGGCGATGTACGCCGCATCAACGTCGATGCACTGGACCACAAGACGGTTCACTCCATGGTGTACGACATCATGAGCGACTCGCAGCGCAAAACCTATGAAGAGTTCCTGGAGGTCGACTTCTCGTTCGAGATCGACGGCTTGGCACGCTTTCGCGTCAACGCCTTCAACCAGAACCGCGGCGCGGCCGCCGTGTTCCGGACCATTCCGAGCAAGATCCTGACGCTTGAGCAACTCAACGCACCCAAGATTTTTGGCGACCTGGCACTCAAGCCGCGCGGCCTGGTGCTGGTGACCGGGCCCACGGGCTCGGGCAAGTCCACCACGCTGGCGGCCATGGTCAACTTCCTCAATGAGAGCGAATATGGCCACATTCTCACCGTGGAAGACCCGATTGAGTTCGTGCACGAGTCCAAGAAGTGCCTGATCAACCAGCGCGAAGTGGGGCCGATGACGCTCTCCTTTGCGGCAGCACTGAAATCTGCACTGCGCGAAGACCCGGACGCCATCCTGGTGGGCGAAATGCGCGATCTGGAAACGATTCGCCTGGCCATGACCGCAGCAGAAACCGGCCACCTGGTATTCGGTACGCTGCACACCTCCAGCGCAGCCAAGACCATCGACCGGATCATCGACGTGTTTCCGGCCGAAGAAAAAGAAATGGTCCGCTCCATGCTGTCCGAGTCTCTGCAGGCCGTGATCTCGCAAACCCTTTGCAAGCTCAAAGACGGCTCTGGCCGCGTGGCCGCGCACGAGATCATGCTGGGCACGAGCGCCATCCGCAACCTGATCCGCGAGGCCAAGGTGGCGCAGATGTATTCCACCATCCAGACCAGCAACAGTGTCGGCATGCAGACACTGGACCAGAACCTGACCGATCTGGTGCGGCGCAACATCATCAGCCCCGCCGAGGCCCGCAGCAAGGCCAAGATCCCCGACAACTTCCCAGGTTGATCTTCATTTCAACCGTCTGACACCGGCCGCCTACTGGCGGCCCACTGGAGCACCCCATGAAAGGCATTCTTGGTCTTTTGCGTATGACGACGCGCAACAACAAGCCGCAGGACCACCAGGACTCCGTCTTCTTTTCGACCGCCTTTGCCAACCAGGGCGTGGAGTCAACCATGCTGGTGCCCTGGGAAGCGCGAGCGGTGGAGGTAGGTGCCAAGCGCATGCCGGTCAGCCGAGGGGGCAAACTGCTGCAGGCGCTGTGGGCGAAAGACAAGTACATGGCCCATCTGGACCAGGATGCTGTCAAGCGCATGGAGCGTTTCTTCGAGTTCGCCCAGGTACCGCCCAACCGCGATGTGATTCGCCAGGACGAATACGGCAACTTCATGATCGTGCTGTTGACCGGCACCATTGCCGTGGACCGTGTGCAACCGTGGGGAGAGCAATTGCGACTGGCAGAAACCCGCCCCGGGGACATCCTGGGCGAGATGTCGCTGCTGGACAGCGGCATCCGCTTTTCGGCCTGCACCACACTGACCGATTGCGAGATTGCCGTACTCAGTGCCGACGCCATGGACGACATGATGGACAAAGATCCGCAGCTTGCCGCCAGCCTGGTGGCTTTGCTGGCACGCAAGCTGTCACTGCGCCTGCGGGTGGTCAGCGCACGTTTGAGCGAAAACCAGAAATGATGCACCAGCGCGCAGACGCCAAGTGCGGGAGGATTTGAAATGGAACGCGATCAGGCCAGTAAATTCATCAACGATCTGCTCAAGCTGCTGGTCAGTCGCAATGGCAGTGACTTGTTCATCACGGCCGAATTTCCACCGGCCATCAAGGTCGATGGAGCCATTGCCAAGGTATCGCCACAGCCGCTGTCCCCCAACCACACCCTGACGCTGGCCCGCTCCATCATGAGCGACAAGCAGGCCGCTGATTTCGAACGCACCAAGGAGTGCAATTTCGCCATCTCACCGTCGGGCATCGGCCGCTTCCGTGTGAACGCCTTCATCCAGCAAGGCCGCGTGGGCATGGTGATGCGCGTGATCCCGCTGACCCTGCCGACCATCGACGGCTTGGGCGTGCCGCAGGTACTCAAGGAAGTCACGATGACCAAGCGCGGCTTGTGCATCCTGGTGGGTGCCACAGGCTCGGGCAAGTCGACCACGCTGGCCGCCATGGTGGACTGGCGCAACGAACACTCTTTCGGCCATATCATCACGGTCGAAGATCCGGTCGAGTTCGTCCACCCGCACAAAAACTGCGTGGTGACGCAGCGCGAAGTGGGTCTGGACACCGACAGCTGGGAAGCCGCCCTCAAGAACACACTGCGCCAGGCGCCCGACGTGATCCTGATGGGCGAAATCCGCGATAGGGAAACCATGGAACACGCGATCGCGTTCTCGGAAACCGGCCACCTTTGCTTGGCGACGCTGCATGCCAACAGTGCCAACCAGGCGCTCGACCGCATCATCAACTTCTTCCCGGAAGAGCGCCGTGCGCAGCTGCTGATGGATCTCTCACTCAACCTGCGCGCCCTGGTTTCGCAGCGCCTGATCCCGAAGCAAGACGGTAAGGGCCGTGCTGCGGCTGTCGAGATCATGCTGAACACTCCGCTCATTTCCGACCTGATCTTCAAGGGCGACGTGGCAGAGATCAAGGAGATCATGAAAAAGAGCCGCAACCTGGGCATGCAGACCTTTGACCAGGCTCTTTTCGATCTGTTCGAAGCCAATGTCATTACCTACGAAGACGCCTTGCGCAATGCCGACTCGCTCAACGACCTGCGCCTGCAGATCAAGCTCAGCAGCCAGCGCGCCAAGTCGACCGACCTCGCTTCGGGTACGGAGCATTTCGTGATCGTCTAAACGCACACCGACTGCGCGCCTCCCGGCCCGCGCACGCCGCGGGCTTTTTTCATTCAAGGATTAAACGCCATGGCCAGCACCAATGCCCGCACGTACGAACCCCTCGCTTCTCGCAAGATCGCCTTTCTAGGACTTGGTGTGATGGGCTATCCCATGGCCGCACATCTGGCCCTGGCCGGCCACCAAGTGGCGGTATACAACCGCACTGAATCCAAAGCAGTCGCGTGGTGCACTGAATATGCCCACACCAACGCTCCACCGCACGCTCCTTCGCCACGCCTGGCCGCTAAGGATGCTGAAATTGTGTTTTGCTGCGTGGGAAACGACGACGACCTGCGCTCCGTGGTACTGGGTGCCGATGGTGCCTTTGCCGGTATGGAGCCCGGCGCCGTTTTTGTGGACCACACGACCGCATCGGCGCAGGTGGCACGCGAGCTGTATGGTGCGGCCCGCACCCTGGGCCTGCATTTCATAGATGCACCGGTCTCCGGCGGTCAGGCAGGCGCGCAGAACGGCCTGCTCACCGTGATGTGCGGTGGCGATGCGGCAGCATTCGAGAGGGTGCAATCCGTAGGAATGGCGTTTTCCCGCGCCTTCACCCGCATGGGCGAGTCTGGTGCAGGTCAGCTGACCAAGATGGTGAACCAGATCTGCATTGCCGGGCTGGTGCAGGGGCTCTCGGAGGCCGTCGCCTTTGGCCAGCGCGCCGGGCTGGATATGAACCTGGTCCTGGACGTGATTGGCAAAGGCGCGGCACAAAGCTGGCAGCTCGACAACCGCGGCAAGACGATGGTTGCGGGGAAGTTTGACTTTGGCTTTGCCGTGGACTGGATGCGCAAGGATTTAGGTCTGGTGCTTGCCGAGGCCCACCGCAATGGTGCGCGTTTGCCTGTGACGGCCCTGGTGGACCAGTTCTATGGTGACGTGCAGCAGCTGGGCGGGCACCGCTGGGATACGTCCAGCTTAATCAAGCGCCTCGGCTGAAGATCAGCGGTCCCTTCTCCTGGCTGCCCCTTTCAGGGTGCGCTGCGAGGTGCTGCGCTGCCCTCGCCATTGTCCTGGGTCACTGGCGCTGGCTTGGACGCCGTCATGCGCGCCAGGTCCGCGTCACTCAAGTATTCAAAAACCCGGACAACTTTGCTGACGCCAGTGACACCGCGGGCAATGGATGTGGCGCGAGCGGCCTCGCGCTGCGTGACCAACCCCATGAGGTAGACCACGTTGCGCTCCGTTACTACCTTGAAACTGCTGGCCGATAGATCCTTGGCATCGACCAAACTGGCGCGCATCTTGCCAGTGATGAACGTGTCATTCGAACGTTGCCCCAGCGAAGTACTGGGCATGACCGCCAACTCATTCACCACGGAGCGAACATTTTCCACGCCGCTGACGATCTTCTCAATCTCCTGCCGTGCCTCGGCCGTGCCGACCTCTCCCGTTATGAGCACCTGGCGGTTGTAGCTGGTCACATTGACGTGCACTTTGTCGCCATAAGCACCATGAATGCGATTGGACGAGCGCAGCTCGATGGTTTCGTCCTCGATCTGGGTTCCCGCAGTCCGGCGGTCGATCGCCATCATGCCGCCAAGAGCCGCACCGCCCAGCACCACGGGCGTCGCGCAACCTGCCATACCCGCAGCCAATGCGGTTGCAGCCATTACCGCACACAAGGCGCGATTCATACGATTTGTCATCACGAAATCTCCTGTTCACCAAACAATTGGGCATCCATGCCATCGCAGAGACAGTTGATCACCAGGGTGTGCACTTCGCGCACACGCGCTGCACGATCGTGCGGAACACAAATCAGCACATCGGTCTCCCGCACTGCTGTCGCCAAATTCCCACCTGTACGGCCCGTCAGCGCAACCACTGTCATCTCTCGCTCGTGTGCCGCATGCACGGCGGACAGCACGTTTGCATCTGCCGCAGTCGTACTCACGACCAGTAGCAAGTCTCCTGCTTGACCTAATGCGCGCACTTGGCGGGCAAACTGCTGGGGTTCGTCCGTGCCACCCGCATTCACGGTCAGCAGCGCACCATCTGCACACAACGCAATCGCAGCGAATTCAGGACGCTCGCGCTCGAACCCTGCCACGCAGCAGGTCGCAAACTGCTGTGCATGCGCAGCCGATGCACCACTGCCGCAGGCAAGAATTTTCCCCCCACTGGTAATGCTCGCAAGCAGCGCCTGCACGGCATCAGAGATGGGGCGCGCCAGGATCTGGGCAGACTGGTATTTCAAATCGGCACTCTCGATGAAGTGCTCCTGTATACGTTGCTCAAGCATGGGCCGTTGCGATATTGGACTGGTTTCAGACCGATGATGATACCCCTCGGTGTTATGAATTTTGTAGCAATCGGTACCTTGTCTTCTTCGCCTATTCACTCAAGGCGCATCAAAAGCTGCCTTGATCCATTCGACTTCGCCCTCCACCAGAACCACATCGAAACGGCACGGGGGCGGTGCGCCCCATCGCAGCAGAAAATGACGCGCAGCGAAGATGATGCGCCGCTGCTTCAACGATGAAATACTGGCCCCGGCGCCACCGAATGCGCGGCTGGAACGCCTGCGCACCTCGACAAACACCACAGTTCCGTCGGGCTCCTGCACAATCACGTCGATTTCTCCGCCACCACGTCCTGGCGTTCGATAATTGCGCACAAGCAGTCGCAGGCCGGCAGCCTGCAAATGGGCCCATGCAAGATCCTCCGCAGCATTGCCTTTCGCGCGTGTGGTCGTCTTGCCGGTAAATATCTTGTCAAGGAAATCCATTGAGCGCATCTTTCGCATCAGCCTTGGGTGCCGCCCGCGAAGCGGCCGCAGACCAGCATTATCCTCAAGCGACCTTGTATGTGGTTGCCACCCCCATCGGCAATCTTGCAGACATCACGCTTCGCGCGCTGCACGTGCTGCAGTTGGCGGATACCTTGGCTTGTGAGGACACGCGCCACACCCAAGGCATGCTGAGAATCTATGGCATCGACAAGGAACGAAGCCAACTGCTTGCCGTGCACCAGCACAATGAAGCTGAGTCTGCACAGGCAGTAATTGCCCGATTGCAGCAAGGCGAGCGGGTGGCTTACGTTAGCGACGCGGGCACCCCAGGCGTTAGCGATCCTGGGGCACGCCTGGTTGCTGCGGTGCGTGCGGCAGAACTGCGCGTGATGGGTCTGCCTGGCGCGAGCAGCATCACGACGGCCATTAGCGTGGCCGGAATGATTGCCAGTGGGAGCGACGGTTTTGTATTTTCAGGATTCTTGCCAACCAAGGCAGCTGAGCGCAACATGCGTGTGCAGCGCCTGCAGCAGGAACCCCGCGGCATCGTGCTGCTGGAAGCGCCGCACCGCATTCAAGAACTGGCACACGCCTTGTCGGCCCTGGGCCATCGTCCAGTCACGTTGGCACGCGAGCTGACCAAGCAGTTTGAGGAAATCACCACGCTGCCGGCCCACGCTCTTGCGTCTTGGCTGCAAGCAGATCCCCATCGATCGCGCGGCGAATTCGTCGTACTTGTGCATCCGGTTGCTGCGATCACGGATACAAGAGACAGTCTGCGCATTCTTCAACTGCTTTTGCAAGAATTGCCTTTGAAGTCTGCGGTGCGCCTCGCCGCGACCATTACCGGTTCACCACGCAATGCTCTGTACGACAGTGCATTGAGGCTGCAGCGCGCAGGTGAACCATCGATCGAAACAGATGATTGATAGTTCACGAAATTCCTTCCCAGCACGCCATTGGCGCCAGGGCTGAGGCCCATTGGCCACTTGCCGACCTCACAAGATATCGATGGGCAAAAACAAAAACGCCCACTAAAAAGTGGGCGTTTACTGACAGCGGAGACCGCTTGCATATTGGTTGCGCGAGAAGGATTTGAACCTCCGACCTTTGGGTTATGAGCCCAACGAGCTACCAGACTGCTCCATCGCGCGGTAAGAAGTATATTATAGCTTACTTTTCAGAGCTCTCGCTAGAATTATTTGCATCAGCACGATCCACCAGTTCAACCAAGGCCATTGGTGCATTGTCGCCAACGCGGTAACCCATCTTCAGAATACGGGTGTAACCACCGGGACGCGCATTGAAGCGGGGACCCAGGTCATTGAACAACTTGGTAACCATGTCACGGTCGCGCAGACGGTCAAACGCCAAACGCCGGTTAGCAACAGTGTCCACCTTGGCCAAAGTGATCATGGGCTCGACCACACGACGCAGTTCTTTGGCTTTTGGCACTGTGGTTTTGATGGCTTCGTGTTGCAGCAGCGAATTCATCATGTTTTGCAACATCGCAAGGCGGTGCGAGGTGGTGCGGTTGAGTTTGCGGAGTCCGTGACCGTGGCGCATGGTGCTTTCCTTATATATCGTTAAATCGGGCAGCCGTATCAGGTACTGCCCAAGGCACTCCCCTTATGGGGACCAAAATTATAGCTTACCGCTTGTCCAAACCGGCTGGCGGCCAGTTTTCAAGCTTCATTCCTAAGGTCAGGCCGCGCGATGCGAGCACTTCCTTGATTTCGTTGAGCGACTTACGACCCAAGTTCGGGGTCTTCAGGAGTTCATTCTCAGTACGCTGAATGAGATCGCCAATGTAGTAAATGTTTTCAGCCTTCAAGCAATTGGCCGAACGCACGGTAAGTTCAAGTTCATCGACGGGACGCAACAGAATCGGATCAAACGTGGCATTGCCGCGCTGGCTGCCCGGCTCGGGGAAGACGGGCATATCCCCGCCTTCGAGCTGCGCAAAAACTGCCAATTGTTCAACCAAAATCTTTGCCGACGCGCGAACCGCATCTTCTGCAGTGATCGCGCCATTGGTTTCAATCTCAACGACCAGCTTATCCAAGTCGGTCCGCTGCTCGACACGAGCGCTTTCAACCGTGTAGCTGACCCGCTTGACTGGGGAGAACGAAGCGTCGAGAACGATCCGTCCAATCGACTTGGATGTTTCATCCGAGAATCGGCGTTGATTGCCCGGGACGTAGCCACGGCCCTTCTCGACCTTGATCTGCATATCCAATTTGCCGCCTTGCGACAAGTGGGCGATCACATGATCCGGGTTCACGATCTCCACGTCGTGGGGTGTCTGGATATCGCGTGCAGTTACGACGCCATCGCCGTCTTTTCGAAGGCTGAGCGTGACTTCGTCACGGTTATGCAGCTTGAACACAACGCCTTTGAGATTCAACAAGATGTTGACCACATCTTCCTGAACACCATCAATCGAGGAATACTCGTGGAGCACGCCTGCGATCGTCACTTCTGTCGCTGCATAACCCACCATGGACGAGAGCAGAACGCGCCGAATGGCATTGCCCAACGTGTGCCCATATCCGCGCTCGAACGGCTCCAGTGCGACTTTGGCCCGGTTGTGGCCTAGCTGCTCTACATTGATAGCCTTGGGTTTCAGCAAATTTGTTTGCATGCAGACTTCCTCTCAATACCCCCAGCTCGTTACACCGGTAAGGCTGGTGAAGCGCCTACACCGCAATGCCTTGCGGTGTAGGAACGATTTTCTACGGTGATTGCGCTCAGTGCTTAGCGCGAGTACAGCTCAACAATCAAGGATTCGTTGATATCTGCACCAAATTCGTCCCGATCAGGAACCTTCTTGAAGACTCCTTCTGCCTTGGCAGCATCGACCTCAACCCAAGCAGGCATACCGACTTGCTGTGCGAGCTGTAGCGCCTCAGCAATACGGCCTTGATTCTTGGATTTTTCGCGCACAGCCACCACGTCACCAGCCTTGACCAGGTACGAAGGGATATTGACAGACTGCCCATTGACAGTCATTGCCTTGTGGGACACAAGCTGACGAGCTTCTGCGCGCGTAGAGCCAAAGCCCATGCGATACACCACGTTGTCCAGGCGGCACTCCAACAACGACAACAGGTTGGCACCCGTGTTGCCCTTGCGACGGTCAGCGGCCTCGAAATAACGGCGGAATTGCTTTTCCAGGATGCCGTACATGCGCTTGACCTTCTGCTTTTCGCGCAGTTGGAGGCCATAGTCAGACGTGCGCTGACCCGAGGTGCGACCATGCTGGCCGGGTTTGGAATCAAACTTCGACTTGTCCGCAATCGAGCGGCGTGCGCTCTTGAGGAACAGGTCGGTGCCTTCACGGCGAGAGAGTTTGGCCTTGGGGCCGAGATAGCGTGCCACTTGAATATCCTTCTATGTCATCTTCCGCAAACCATTGCGGGAGCCGTCTGCAGCGGCTAAACCGGCGCAGACGGCGGTGGGCTTGTTAAATCAATTAAATGCGACGGCGTTTTTGCGGGCGGCAGCCGTTGTGGGGTACCGGGGTCACATCAGAAATCGACGTGATGCGGATACCTAGGGCACCAAGGGCGCGTACCGAAGATTCACGTCCAGGGCCAGGGCCCTTGATTTCCACATCCAGGTTTTTAATACCTTGCTCAATAGCTGCACGACCCGCCGTTTCTGAAGCTACCTGGGCGGCGAAAGGCGTTGATTTGCGCGAACCCTTGAACCCTTGACCACCTGACGATGCCCACGACAGTGCGTTGCCCTGGCGATCGGTAATTGTGATGATGGTGTTATTGAACGATGCATGCACGTGGGCAACACCATCCGAAACGTTCTTGCGAACTTTTTTGCGTACACGCTGTGAGGCGTTATTGGCAGGAGACTTGGCCATATTGATCTTTCAATCTCTTTATTTTTTCAGTGCAGCGGCACCCTTGCGCGGACCCTTGCGAGTGCGTGCGTTTGTGCGCGTGCGCTGACCGCGCATGGGCAGTCCGCGGCGATGGCGGAAACCCCGGTAGCAACCAATGTCCATCAAACGCTTGATGTTCATCGTGGTTTCGCGGCGAAGGTCACCCTCAATGGTGAACTGCGCAATCTGGTCGCGAATTTTTTCCAGATCACCGTCCGATAGATCTTTGATCTTTTTGGAATAAGCGATGTCGCATGCTTCGCAAATTTTGCGAGCGCGTGTGCGACCAATGCCGAAAATAGCAGTTAAGCCAATCTCTGCATGCTTGTGCGGCGGAATATTGATACCAGCGATACGTGCCATGTGCGTCCTCTAATGCTTTCCTGTTCAACCCTGGCGCTGCTTGTGGCGCTGGTCAGTACAGATCACACGCACCACACCTTTGCGGCGGATGATCTTGCAGTTACGACAGATTTTCTTGACCGAAGCCGAGACTCTCATTTCATACTCCTAAAACCAGATAGCGCTCCGGCTGCATGCCTGAAACACCTTGTAAGCCTGTGCATAGCACAAGGCATACATCTTTTAAATCACGCCAGCTTTTGACCGCAGCGCGCCATAAATATGCAAATAACTTGGTGGCAAACGCCGTCAAGCACCTGCTCCCGACTTGAAATTCGCCTTCTTGAGCAGCGAGTCATACTGCTGAGACATCAGATAATTTTGCACCTGTGCCATGAAGTCCATAGTCACCACCACAATGATCAGCAACGAGGTGCCACCAAAATAGAAAGGCACGTTGTATTTAATGATCAAAAACTCAGGCAGCAAGCACACGAACGTGATGTAGATCGCACCAATCAACGTGAGACGCAGCAGAATTTTATCAATGTAGCGCGCAGTCTGTTCACCTGGCCGAATGCCAAGTATGAACGCACCACTTTTCTTCAGATTGTCTGCGGTTTCACGGCTATTGAACACAAGTGCCGTATAGAAAAAACAGAAGAAGATGATGGCCGTTGCATAGAACATCACGTAAATAGGTTGCCCTGGCGTGAGTGCTCCTGATATATCTTTCAGCCAACGCATCGACTCGCCTGCGCTGAACCAGTTCACCACCGTCGCTGGAAGAAGAATGATGGACGATGCGAAGATCGGAGGAATCACACCTGCCATATTCAGCTTCAAAGGAAGATGAGATGACTGACCGCCATAGACCTTGTTGCCTACCTGCCGCCTGGCGTAGTTAACAAGAATTTTCCGCTGCCCACGCTCGACGTAAACCACGAAGTAGGTCACCAGCCCAACCACCAGTACGATGAAGATGGCGGCAATGATGCTCATGGCACCTGTACGAACCAACTCCAACAGTCCACCGATAGAGCTAGGCAAACCGGCTGCGATACCTGCGAAAATCAGGATCGATATACCGTTACCCAAGCCGCGCTCAGTAATCTGCTCGCCGAGCCACATCAGGAATATTGTTCCTGCCGTAAGGCTTACCACGGCCGTCATGCGAAAACCAAACCCAGGCACAAGCACCAAACCTGCAGAACTTTCCAGCGCCACGGCAATCCCTAATGACTGGAAGATTGCCAGCCCCAAGGTTCCATAGCGGGTGTACTGGGTGATCTTTCGACGCCCTGCCTCACCCTCTTTTTTTAGCTGTTCAAATGTGGGCACCGCGTAGGTCATGAGCTGCATGATGATCGATGCCGAGATGTACGGCATGATTCCCAATGCAAACACGGTAAAACGCGAAAGCGCCCCGCCTGAAAACATATTGAACAAGTTCAATATGCCTTGTTGGCCACTGAAAAGTTGCTTGAGTTGGGCCGGATCGATACCAGGAACGGGGATATGCGCCCCGATACGGTATACGACCAGCGCCATCAGCAAAAATACCAGTCGGCGACGCAAATCGCCGTACTTGCCGGTTTTTGCTATTTGTGCAGCGCTAGTTGCCACAGAAGCTTTCCTTAATGCCGAGTCAGGCGATAGAGCCGCCAGCTGCTTCAATCGCAGCCTTGGCACCTGCCGTTGCACCGATGCCGGTAAGCTTCACCGCCGAACCAATGGCTCCGGTGTTGATCACTTTCACGACCTTGGCGTTTTGTCCGACCAGACCAGCCTGCTTGAGAGCGAGCATGTCGATCTCCGCCAGACCAAGCTGGGTCAGCGCCGTGAGCGTAACTTCTGCATTGAACTTCAGAGTCTGCGACTTGAAGCCACGCTTTGGAAGGCGGCGCTGCAGCGGCATCTGACCACCTTCAAAGCCAACCTTGTGGTAGCCACCAGAGCGCGACTTTTGCCCTTTGTGGCCGCGACCAGCCGTCTTGCCCAAACCAGAGCCAATGCCCCGACCGACGCGACGCTTGGCGTGCTTTGAACCTTCTGCTGGCTTGATGTTATTAAGTTCCATCATTTACCTCTCAGAGGACTTTGACCAGATAACTGATCTTGTTGATCATGCCGCGCACTGCAGGCGTATCCTGCAATTCGCTGACACTGTTCAGCTTGCGCAGCCCGAGGCCACGTACGGTTGCACGATGGGTGACCTTGGTCCCAATCGGGCTGCGTACCAGCTGAATCTTCACGGTTTGTTGTGTAGACATTGTCCAGGCTCCTGTCAGACGAAGAGGTCTTCGACCGTCTTGCCGCGCTTGGATGCCACTTCCGCCGGTGTGGTGGAATTGGTGAGCGCGTCAAATGTGGCACGGACCATGTTGTAGGGATTCGATGAACCATGGCTCTTGGCCACGATATCCGTCATTCCCATGACTTCGAACACGGCGCGCATTGGGCCGCCAGCAATAATGCCAGTCCCCTTGGGAGCCGGCGCCATCATGACGTGGGCCGCACCGTGGTGACCCGTTACCTGATGGTGAATTGTGCCGTTCTTCAGCGACACCTTCACCATATTGCGGCGAGCCTCTTCCATTGCCTTCTGCACTGCAGCTGGCACTTCCTTGGATTTTCCTTTGCCCATGCCCACGCGGCCATCGCCATCACCAACAACGGTCAGGGCAGCAAAACCGAGAATACGACCGCCCTTCACGACTTTGGTGACGCGGTTGACCGCAATCATCTTTTCGCGCATGCCGTCGTCGCGGCCTTCGTCTTGCACTCGGGGTTGAAATTTAGCCATTTTGTATTCCGTTCCGCTTAGAACTGCAGACCCGCTTCACGTGCGGCGTCGGCAAGAGCCTTGACGCGGCCGTGATAGGCAAAACCTGCACGATCAAATGCAACCTTCTCCACGCCTGCCTGCTTGGCTTTTTCGGCAATACGCTTGCCGATAACCTGTGCTGCCGCTGCGTTGCCACCCTTGCCAGATCCGCCCAGTGCTGCACGCACATCGGCTTCTGCGGTGGATGCGCTGGCCAGCACTTTGCTGCCATCGCCGGAAATCACGGCTGCATAGATATGGAGATTCGTACGGTTTACAGTCAGTCGCGCCACGCCTTGCTGTGCAATGCGGATGCGTGTCTGACGGGCCCGACGAAGACGCTGCTCTTTCTTGGTCAACATGTTGCAGCTCCTTATTTTTTCTTGGTCTCTTTGATCGTGATCTTTTCGTCCGCATAACGGATTCCCTTGCCCTTGTAAGGCTCGGGCGGACGAACCGCACGGATCTCTGCAGCAATCTGACCTACGCGCTGACGGTCCGCACCCTTGACAACCACTTCCGTGGGCGTTGGCGTTGCGACAGTGATGCCAGCAGGCATTTCAAAATTGACAGGGTGTGAATAACCCACGGCCAGATTCAGCTTGGAACCGGAGGCCGAAGCCTTGTAGCCCACGCCGACCAGGTTGAGTTTCTTTTCAAAACCCTTGCTGACACCCACGACCATGTTGTTAACCAACTGGCGAATGGTGCCGCTCATGGCATTGGCTTCACGCGAATCATTGGCTGGAACAAAGCTCAGCTTGCCCTCATTGCTGGACACTTTGACCAGCATGTTTTGCGCCAATGACAACGCGCCACCAGAGCCCTTGACAGAGATCTGGTCATCTTTAACTGACACATCCACGCCAGCGGGGATGGTCACAGGCATTTTTCCTACTCGAGACATTTCAGTTTCTCCTCAATGCCGCGCTTAGGCCACATAGCAGAGCACTTCACCACCGACTCCGGTAGCGCGCGCTTTGCGATCGGTCATGACACCCTTGGGGGTGGTGACAATTGCCACACCCAGGCCGTTCATGACTTGTGGAATGGAATCACGACCCTTGTACACACGCAAGCCAGGGCGGCTCACGCGCTCGATACGCTCGATAACCGGGCGTCCAGCGTGGTACTTCAGGGCTATTTCAATTTCAGACTTGCCACCGTCGGTTTTGACCTGGAATCCGTCAATGTACCCTTCGTCCTTCAGCACCTGAACGATAGCGGTCTTCACCTTGGAAGACGGCACCATCACGGTAGCCTTGGAAACCATTTGGGCATTGCGGATGCGGGTCAGCAAGTCAGCGATAGGATCACTCATGCTCATGTTGTATCTCTCCTGCCTGCTTACCAGCTGGCCTTGGTGACACCCGGGATGTCGCCAGCGAAGGCCAGCTCGCGAATCTTGGCGCGGGCCAGACCGAACTGACGGAAGGTACCACGGGGACGACCCGTGATTGCACAGCGGTTGCGCTGGCGCGTGGGGTTGGCGTTGCGCGGCAGCTTCTGCAGACCCAAACGGGCTGCTTCACGCTCTTCATCACTGCGCTTGACGTCGGTTGCGACAGCCTTGAGTTCAGCATACTTTGCTGCATATTTGGCTGCCAGTTTTTCGCGCTTGAGTTCGCGCTGGATCAATGCTACTTTAGCCATACGCCGCCTCAGTTCTTGAACGGAAAACGGAAACCCGTGAGCAGTGCCTTGCACTCTTCATCGGTTGTTGCCGTCGTGGTGATGCTGATATTCAGGCCACGCAGCGCGTCAACCTTGTCGTACTCGATTTCAGGAAAAATGATCTGCTCCTTGACGCCGATGTTGTAGTTGCCACGGCCATCAAAAGAGCGACCGGAGATACCCCGGAAGTCCCGTACACGCGGCAGAGCCACAGTAACAAAGCGATCGAGAAACTCGTACATCTGAACGCCACGCAGCGTCACCATGCAGCCAATGGCCTGCTCTTCGCGAATCTTGAAACCCGCAATAGCCTTCTTGGCCTTGGTGACCACAGGCTTTTGCCCTGCAATCTTGGACAGATCGGAGACAGCGTGATCCATGACCTTCTTGTCGGCCACAGCCTCACTCACACCCATGTTGAGGGTGATTTTGCTAAGACGCGGAACCTGCATGGGCGACGTGTACCCAAACTGCTTCATGAGTTCAGGTGCGACTTTTTCGCGGTAGTGTTGTTGGAGTCGTGCCATTTTTTACCCCTTAGGCCGTCTTGATTTCAGCGCCGCTGGATTTGTATGTGCGGACACGCGAGCCGTCCGCCTGCACCTTGATGCCGACACGGTCAGCCTTGCCCGTCGCAGCGTTGTAGATCGCCACATTGGACTGGTGAATCGGCATGGCCTTCTCGACGATGCCGCCCGTCGTACCCTTCATGGGGTTCGGCTTGACGTGCTTCTTCACGAGGTTGATGCCCTCGATGACCAGATACGAGTCATCTTTGCGCAGCGACACCGTGCCGCGCTTGCCCTTGTCGCGCCCTGTGAGCACGACGATTTCGTCGCCCTTGCGAATCTTGTTCATCGCACTGTCCTTAGAGAACTTCAGGAGCCAGGGACACGATCTTCATGAACTTTTCGTTGCGCAGTTCGCGCGTCACGGGTCCGAAGATGCGGGTGCCAATGGGCTCCAGCTTTGCATTGAGCAACACCGCAGCATTGCCATCGAATTTCACAAGCGAGCCATCGCCACGGCGAATACCCTTGGCGGTACGAACCACCACGGCACTGTAAATTTCGCCCTTCTTGACACGACCACGAGGCGCAGCTTCTTTGACGCTCACCTTGATGATGTCGCCCACGCTGGCATAGCGGCGCTTGGACCCACCCAGCACCTTGATGCACAGGACGGACTTCGCGCCGGTGTTGTCGGCAACGTCTAACCGAGTTTCTGTCTGGATCATTTCATTATTCCCAACTTGCACCAGAAGCCATGTACATCCCGAGATCCTCGAGAAACACCCAGCAGCCAGTCAGTCTTGGGCCCGTCGTCCACCTTGCAAACCATTTGCAGGGCTTTCCTGGGCAGAATTTCGCTGATTTCTTAGCGAAGCCTTGGAGTATTGCAAAAAATCGTAGGCTCGTCAAGCGCTTTTTGACGATCCTCGTTAGCGGGGTACACGAAGATACTGCTCCGCCAAGGAGACGAAGGCCGCTGGCTGCGGATCATGCCCTGTCTCCTGCTGCAAAATTTCTGCCACATCAGATGCCATTTCCGCGGCCCGTCGCGCATTCAGAAAGAGGACGCGCCACCTCCGCGCAAGAACATCTTCCACTGTGCGTGCATATTCATATCTTGCCGCAAATCGCACCATGGCTTCGTTGACACCCTCTCCCAGATCGCGCTCGGCTCCCGGGAGCTGGCGCACAAAGTCTGCTTCAGCGCCGTACGAATGCCAGCCCTGTGCATCGCACATGCGATGGTGCACAGGTGTGCTGGGCGACCCCACGAGCGGAAAGTGGGCAGTCACTCCAGCAGGCTTGTAGTCGAGCAAGCCATTTGAAAAACACTTCTGCAAGACATCTTCGGCCATGGCCCGGTAGGTCGTCCATTTGCCGCCAGTGACGGTGACCAACCCACTGCGGCTCGCCAGCACAGTGTGCTCCCGGCTCAGGCTCTTGGTATTGTTGCCGTCATCGTCCTGCGGCTTGACCAACGGGCGCAATCCCACCCAGATGCTCCGAATGTCATCAGGGGTGGGCGCCTTGCGCAGATACCGGGCTGACTCCCGGAGGATGAACTCCATCTCCTCCGGGAAGGGCTCCGGCTCACGCTCCAGATCGTGCCGCGGGCTGTCGGTGGTGCCCAGGATGACTTTACCCAGCCAGGGAACAGCAAAAAGCACCCGGCCATCTGCCGTCTTGGGCACCATCAGCGCGTGATCAGATGCAAGAAACTCCCGGTCCACCACCACATGCACACCCTGGCTGGGTGCCACGATTGGAAGGACGGGGCGGCCCGTGGCCTCGCCATCTTGCTGGCGCAGGGCGTCCACCCAGACGCCTGTTGCATTGACAACACAGCGTGCGCGCAGAGTGTGGCGAGTTCCGGTCTCAGTGTTTTCACACACCACACCATTGACCCGCCCATTTTCATGCAGCAATTCGCGTGCGGCACAGTAATTCACCAGCAGAGCCCCTTGGCGAGCCGCCGTGCGAGCCAGCGCCAAGGCCAGACGTGCGTCGTCGAACTGGCCGTCCCAATATTTGACACCGCCTTTAAGTCCCTGCGCGCGCACGGTCGGCAGACACTGCAGCGTCTGCTTCGCACCCATAAACTCTGTAGAACCCAGCCCCGCCTTGCCCGCAAGAGCGTCGTACATCTTCAACCCTACGCCATAGAAAGGCGCTTCCCAACAGTGGTACGAGGGCATGACAAACGCCAGCGGCTGCGCCAGGTGTGGTGCGTTATTCAGCAAGGTGGTGCGCTCATGCAACGCTTCGCGCACCAGGGCAATATTCCCTTGCGCCAGATAGCGCACTCCGCCATGCACCAGCTTGGTGGCCCGCGATGATGTTCCCTTGGCAAAATCGTGCGACTCGAGCAGCGCCACGCTAAAACCACGCACCGCAGCATCCAGCGCCACACCCAAACCCGTGGCGCCTCCACCAATAACGACCAGATCGTAAATACGTGGCTCTCCAAGACGATCCAATAGTTCGGCGCGTGGAGTCAGCAAAGGGTTCTGGTATGTGGTCATGGTGGGATTGCATCCATGCGCATCGGTATCAATCGGTAATGCATTTAAAGCCCCCACTCCACAAAGGAGCGGGGGAGACAACCCCCGACTACACGGCCAAGGAATCGCCTGCGAGACGAGGTGCTCAGCGCACCTTGCCTTCCTTCCATGCCTGCAGCAGCTTGCCGTAGGCAATGGTTTCACCCTTGGGCTTTTCGTTGGCCAGGGCCTTCCAAGGGGCATGCTGGTCGCTCAACCATTTGGCCGGATCGCTCTTGGGATTGAGCTTTGGGGCGCACCGTTCCATGCCTGCGCGCTCCAGGCGGGCCATCACCTGATCCATCTCGTCCGCCAGGGTGTCCATGGCTTTTTGCGGGGTCTTTTCGCCCGTCACGGCCTGGGCCACGTTCTTCCACCACAACTGCGCCAGCTTGGGGTAATCAGGCACATTGGTGCCGGTAGGCGACCAGGCAACACGTGCTGGACTGCGGTAAAACTCGACCAAACCACCCAGCTTGGGCGCCAGATCCGTCATCGCCTTGGACTGGATATCGCTCTCGCGGATCGGCGTGAGACCGACAATGGTTTTCTTCAGCGACACCGTCTTGGCCGTAACGAACTGAGCGTACAACCAGGCGGCCGCCGTCTTGTCGGCGTCGTGTCCCTTGAAGAACGACCACGAGCCCACGTCCTGGTAGCCGTTTTGCATGCCGGGTTTCCAGTATGGACCGTTCGGGCCGGGTGCCATGCGCCATTTGGGCGTGCCATCCGCGTTAACCACGGGCAGGCCCGGCTTGACCATGTCGGCCGTGAAAGCGGTGTACCAGAAGATCTGCTGCGCGATCTGGCCCTGCGCCGGCACGGGGCCGGATTCGCCAAAGGTCATGCCCATGGCTTCCTTGGGCGCGTACTTCTTCATCCAGTCCACGTACTTGGTGAGCGCGTAGACGGCGGCCGGCGAGTTGGTGGCGCCGCCGCGCGCGACCGAAGCACCCACGGGCGTGCACTTGTCGTCGGCCACGCGGATACCCCACTCATCGATCGGCAGACCGTTGGGCGTGCCGATGTCGGCCGTGCCGGCCATCGACAGCCAGGCATCGGTGAAGCGCCAGCCCAGCGACGGATCCTTCTTGCCGTAGTCCATGTGGCCGTAAATGGGCTTGCCGTCAATCTGCTTCACGTCGTTGGTGAAGAACTCGGCGATGTCTTCGTAGGCGCTCCAATTGAGCGGCACGCCCAGATCGTAGCCATATTTGGCCTTGAACTTGTCCTTGATGTCCTTGCGGTCGAACAGGTCGGCGCGGAACCAGTACAGGTTGGCAAACTGCTGGTCGGGCAGCTGGTAAAGCTTGCCGTCGGGCGCGGTGGTGAACTTGGTGCCGATGAAATCCTTCAGATCCAGGCCCGGGTTGGTGAACTCTTTACCCGTGCCGGCCATGTAGTCGGTCAGGTTCATCATCTTGCCGTAGCGGTAATGCGTACCGATCAGGTCCGAGTCCGAGATCCAGCCGTCATAGATCGACTTGCCCGACTGCATGGAGGTCTGCAGCTTCTCGACCACATCGCCTTCCTGAATCAGGTCGTGCTTGACCTTGATACCGGTAATTTCCTCAAACGCCTTGGCCAGCGTCTTGGACTCGTATTCGTGTGTGGTCAAGGTCTCGGAAACCACCGAAATTTCCTTGACGCCCTTGCTTTGCAACTTCTTTGCGGCCTCAATGAACCACTTCAATTCGGTTGCTTGCTGGTCCTTGCTCAGCGTGGAGGGCTGAAATTCGCTGTCAATCCATTTCTTTGCCTCTGCCTCCCCGGCCCAGGCGGCCTGGCCCAGGGCCAGCGCGGCTGCGGCAAATGCGACTGCCTTCAGTTGAACCTTCATCACTTGTCTCCTCATTGGGCCTCCCCTTTTACAAATGAATCCCGGCCGCGGGGGAGGAACGGGCCGGATTTCTCGAAATCTCAAACGACGCGAAAGGGCTCCGCCTCGTCAGGCTTTGCGCATGACAAAGGCCAGCGCCGCCATCGACAACACCAAACTGATCCATACCGACGGTGCAGCCTCCAACGAAAACCACTGCACCATGTTTTCACCCAGACCCACCCAGGCCAGATTGATGAAAGCCGCGGTCAGCAATCCAATGAAGAGCCGGTCGCCGCGTGTGGTTTCAATGGGCAGGAACCCCTTGCGCAGCACCGTGGGAGATTTGATTTCCCACACGGTCATGCCAACCAGCATGAGCGCGATGCAGACAAAGAAAACAGCCACCGGCGTGGTCCAGGCCATCCACTCAAACATGGAAATCCCCCTTGTTCAATTGGGCACAACAGCGCTAAAGGCCTGTCCCATGAAAACGTTACACACGGCCCATCGCGAAACCCTTCGCGATGTAATGCCGCACAAACCAGATCACGATGGCGCCCGGAACGATGGTCAGGACACCCGCTGCTGCCAGCGTGGCCCAGTCCATACCCGATGCGCTGACCGTGCGCGTCATGGTGGCCACGATGGGTTTGGCATTCACGCTGGTCAGCGTGCGCGCCAACAACAGCTCCACCCAGCTGAACATGAAGCAGAAGAACGCCGCCACACCCACACCCGCCTTGATCAGCGGCAGGAAGATGGTGAGAAAGAAACGTGGAAACGAATAGCCGTCGATGTAGGCGGTTTCATCGATCTCGCGCGGGATGCCGCTCATGAACCCTTCCAGAATCCACACCGCCAAAGGCACGTTGAACAGCAGGTGCGCCAATGCCACCGCGATATGCGTATCCATGAGGCCCACCGTGGTGTAAAGCTGGAAGAACGGCAGCAGGAAAACCGCCGGCGGCGTCATGCGATTGGTCAGCAACCAGAAAAACACATGCTTGTCACCCAGGAACTGGTAGCGTGAGAATGCGTAGGCCGCAGGCAAGGCCACAGTGAGCGAAATCACCATGTTGATGGCCACATAGATCAGACTATTGATGTAGCCCGAATACCACGAGGGATCCGTAAAGATGGTTTTGTAGTTCGCCCAGGTGAAGTGCTGGGGCCAAAACGAGAAATGCGACAGGATTTCCTCGTTCGTTTTGAAACTCATGTTGATCATCCAGTAGATGGGCAACACAGCAAAAATCAGGTACGCGATCAGGAACAGCGTGCGCTTCTGGAAACGTTTTTCATTCATGGCCAGCCCCTTGTGCGTCGGCGGTTCCCATGCGCTGCATCCAGTTGTAGAGGATGAAACACATCAGCAGGATGATGAGGAAGTAGATCAGCGAGAAGGCTGCCGCCGGCCCCAGATCAAACTGGCCGACCGCCTTCTGCGTGAGGTACTGCGACAGGAAGGTCGTGGCATTGCCCGGTCCGCCGCCGGTCAGAACAAACGGCTCGGTGTAGATCATGAAACTGTCCATGAAACGCAGCAGCACCGCGATCATCAACACGCCCCGCATCTTGGGCAGCTGGATGTAGCGGAACACCGCCAGCTTGCTGGCCCCATCGATCCGGGCGGCCTGGTAGTACGCATCGGGAATGCTGCGCAGCCCGGCAAAACACAGCAGCGCAACCAGCGGCGTCCAGTGCCATACATCCATCACCAGCACCGTGAGCCAGGCATGCGTGGCATTGCCCGTGTAGCTGTAATCGATGCCGATCTTTTGCAGCGTATATCCCAGCAGGCCGATGTCGGCACGCCCATAGATCTGCCAGATCGTGCCCACCACGTTCCACGGAATCAGCAGCGACAGCGCCACCACCACCAGCACGGCAGAAGACTTCCATCCCTGCGCAGGCATGGACAACGCCAGCAAAATACCCAGCGGAATCTCCACCAACAGCACCGCCAGCGAAAAGGTAATTTGCCGCCACAGTGCAGAGTGCAATTCCTCATCGCGCATTACCGAGGCAAACCACTCCACCCCGACGAACACCCGGCGCTCGGGCGAGATGATGTCCTGCACCGAGTAGTTCACCACCGTCATTAAAGGAATGATGGCCGAGAAGGCCACACATAGCAGCACCGGAAGAATCAGAAACCAGGCTTTTTGGTTCACCGGTTTGGTGGTTCCGCTCATGGCAACAACTCCTCGTTTTGGTAGAAGCAAGTGTGTTCACCCAGCACCTGCAGCCAGACCTGATCGCCGGCAGAGGGCAAGCGCTGTTCCGTGTTGAAACGCGCCTTGACTTGGTGCGCACCTGCCTGTGCGGTCAGCATGAAATAGGTGCCGATATCCTGCACACGCGACACGGTGCACGGCAAGGCGCCGACCTGGCCCGGCTGCGCCAGTGACAGATATTCAGGCCGTATGCCCACCTGCAGCGCACCCGCAGGCAGCACGCGCGGCGTTGGCAGCTCCAGGGCATGGCCAGCCACCTGCAAGCGCCCTGTGTCGAATTGCGCGGGCAGAAAATTCATCCCCGGCGAGCCAATGAAATGCCCGACAAACACATGCTGTGGCCGCTCGAACAATGCATCAGCCGAGCCCACCTGTACGGCACGGCCGCGCGTCATCACCACCACCTGGTCGGCAAAGGTCAGCGCCTCGACCTGGTCGTGGGTCACATAGATCAACGTGAGCTTGAGCTCATGGTGGATCTGCTTGAGTTTGCGCCGCAATTGCCACTTGAGGTGCGGGTCAATCACCGTGAGTGGCTCATCGAACAGCACAGCGGCCACATCCGAGCGCACCAGCCCCCGGCCCAGCGAGATCTTCTGCTTGGCATCGGCCGACAGGCCCGCCGCACGTTGGTCCAGCTGTCCGCTCATCTCCAGCATCTCGGCAATGACTCCGACGCGCTGGCGAATCTGGTCTTGCGGCACCTTGCGGTTGCGCAGGGGGAAGGCCAGGTTCTCGGCCACCGTCATGGTGTCGTAGATCACCGGGAACTGGAACACTTGGGCAATGTTGCGGTGCTGAGGACTCTTGTGCGTCACGTCGCTGCCATCGAACAGTACCTTGCCATGCGAAGGCACCAGCAGGCCCGACATGATATTGAGCATGGTCGTCTTGCCGCAGCCCGACGGACCCAGCAGCGCGTAAGCGCCACCGTCTTCGAACTCCATCTTGAGCGGCAGCAGCGCGTAGTCGCTGTCCTGATGGGGGTTGGGTTTGTACGAATGCGCCAGATCAAGCGTGATATGCGCCATGTCAAATCCCCCCCGTGCGCTGCGGCGCCAGCAGCAGGCCGCCATCGCCGCCAAACACATAGACCTGCGCAGGGCTGAAGTACAGCGTGACCGAGGCCCCGAGATCAAAGTAATGCACCCCCGTGATCTGGGCGACCAGGTCGCCCAGCGGTGTCGTCGCGTGCACATAGGTATCGGAGCCAGAAATTTCGGCCAGCTCCACCGTACCCTGCACTGCCACATCGCCAGGGCGCGCCTGCACGCGCAGCGCACTGGCACGCACCCCAACGGTCAGATTTGCGCTGGCAGGCGCTGCCAGGGGCTTGCGCGGCACCAGCTCCACGCCGCCTTGCAGTCGCAGGCCGTTCGCTGCCGACCCAGCCGCCACCAGGTTGATGGGGGGGTCGCTGAAGGCGCGCGCCACGCGCAGCGAGCAGGGCTCGTGGAACACATCGGCCGTGGGGCCGTATTGCAGCAGTCGCCCTTCGTCCAGCACGGCCGTATAGCCGCCCAGCAAAAGGGCCTCGGCCGGTTCGGTGGTCGCGTACACCACGGTCGACTGCCCTGCCGCAAACAGTTGCGTGAGTTCTTCGCGCAATTCTTCGCGCAGCTTGTAATCCAGGTTCACCAGGGGTTCATCGAGCAGCATGAGCGGCGCGCCCTTGGCCAGCGCGCGGGCCAAGGCCACGCGCTGCTGCTGTCCGCCTGAGAGCTCGGCGGGCAGGCGGTCCAGAAACATTTCTATGTGCAGGCGCTCGGCCAATTCGCGTACGCGCGCCTGCAGGTTCTTTTCACCGCGCAGCTTGAGCGGCGACGCGATGTTGTCCGCCACAGTAAGCGAGGGGTAGTTGATGAACTGCTGGTAGACCATGGCCACATTGCGCTGGCGCACCGGCATGCCCGTCACATCCTTCCCATCCACCCGCACCCGCCCGCTGCTGGGCGCATCCAACCCGGCCATGATGCGCATCAGACTGGTTTTGCCCGCCTGCGTAGCCCCCAACAACACCGTCACGGCGTTGCTGTGCAGGGCCAGATCCATGTCGTACAGCCAGGTTTGCGCGCCCACTTTTTTGCTGATGCGCTCCAGAACCAGCTCCATTGCTTGACCTTTCCTGCGGCACGCCGCTCCCAGCTTTTCAGCGTGTTAGGAGGATTGCCGCAGCATGTTGATTTTCGTATCTTTTCATTTTTGTTCTTTTTTGTTCGAAATGTATCAAGGTTAACCCTTAATTGGTTCCTTTTTTTTCGATTTACAGTAACAACACCCGCCACCTTTCCCCAAAAATCTGCGTGAACACCAATCCCAGACAACTGCTTCTGCTCGAAGAAGTGCGCGCCCGCCAGTCGGCCACGGTGGAAGAACTCGCCGAAACCCTGGGAGTGACCCTGCAGACGGTGCGGCGCGATGTGCAGCGTCTTTCCGAGCACGGGCTGCTCACCCGGTTCCATGGGGGCGTGCGCATGCCGGGTTCCACGGTAGAGAACATTGCCCACACCCAGCGCGAAACGCTCAATTCCGAGGGCAAGGCGCGCATTGCCAAGGCGGTGGCGCAGCGGGTGCCCAACAACTGCTCGCTGATCCTCAATATCGGAACCACCACCGAAGCCATTGCCAAGGCGCTGCTCAAGCACCAGGGCCTGCGCGTCATTACCAATAACCTCAACGTCGCGGCTATCCTGTGCAGCAACCCCGATTGCGAGGTCATCGTGACCGGGGGCGTGGTGCGCTCGCGCGACCGGGGCATCGTGGGCGAAGCCGCCGTGGACTTCATTCGCCAGTTTCGGGTGGATATCGCCATCATTGGTATCTCGGGCATCGAGGACGACGGCTCGCTGCGCGACTTCGATTACCGCGAGGTGAAAGTGGCACAAACCATCGTGGAACACGCCCGCGAGGTCTGGCTGGCCGCCGACCACAGCAAGTTCAACCGCCCTGCCATGGTGCAGCTGGCCACCCTGGACCAAATCGACCGCCTGTTTACCGACGAGCAGCCGCCTGCGCCCTTCCCCGCTCTGCTGGAAAACGCCGATGTGGAACTGGTGCTTGCCGCACCCTGATCCCACGGCTCCTCCAGCGCGCCCTTTCACTGACACACCATGACCTACCTGCTCGCCCTCGACCAAGGCACCTCCAGTTCACGCAGCATCGTGTTCGACGAACGCGGCCACATCGTGGCCCAGGCGCAACTCGAACTTCCCCAGATCTACCCCCGCCCCGGCTGGGTGGAGCACGATCCGATGGAGATCTGGCGCACCCAGCTCGCCACGGCGCGCGCCGCCCTGCAGCAGGCAGGCATCACCGCCCGCGACATCCGGGCGGTAGGCATCACCAACCAGCGCGAAACCACCGTGCTGTGGAACCGCAAGACCGGGCGGCCCGTGCACCACGCCATCGTCTGGCAGGACCGGCGCGCAGAACCCGCCTGTGCGCAGTTGCGCGAACAGGGCAAGGCGGACACCATCCAGTCCAAGACCGGACTGTTGATCGACGCTTATTTTTCAGGCACCAAACTGCAGTGGCTGCTGGACAACGTGCCCGGCGCACGCGAGGCGGCCGAGCGCGGCGAGCTGGCTTTTGGCACCGTCGATAGCTGGCTGATCTGGCAGCTGACCCACGGCCAGGTGCACGTGACGGATGTGAGCAACGCCTCGCGCACCATGCTGCTCAATGTGCACACCAACCAGTGGGACGACGAACTGCTGGCGCTGCTGCGCATTCCCAAGGCGCTGATGCCCGCGGTGCTGCCGTCCAGCGCCCACTTTGGCGACACCGCAGCGGACCTGCTGGGCCACACCATTCGCATCGGCGGAGTGGCAGGTGACCAGCAAAGTGCGCTGTTCGGCCAGGCCTGCTTCACCGCAGGCATGGCAAAAAATACCTACGGTACCGGTTGCTTCATGCTGATGCACACAGGTTCCACGTTCCAGACCAGCCAAAACGGCCTGCTCACCACCAGCGCCGCCCAGCCTGGGACACAACCCGAATTTGCGCTGGAGGGCAGCGTCTTCGTCGGCGGCGCCGTGGTGCAGTGGCTGCGCGACGGCCTGCGTGCCATCTCCAGCAGCAGCGAGGTGGAGCCCCTGGCGCTCTCCGTGCCCGACTCGGGTGGCGTGATGATGGTGCCCGCCTTCACCGGCCTGGGCGCACCGTACTGGCAACCCGACGCACGCGGCACCATCACCGGCCTGACACGCGGCACCACCCTTGCCCACATCGCCCGCGCGGCACTGGAAAGCATTGCCTACCAAAGCGCCGCCCTGCTGCTGGCCATGAGCCGCGACGCCGTGGCTGCCGGTGGCGCACCGGTGAGCGAGTTGCGCGTAGATGGCGGCGCCTGCATCAACGACCTGCTGATGCAGTTCCAGGCGGATTTGCTGGGAATTCCGGTGGTACGGCCCGCTGTGATCGAAACCACCGCGCTGGGTGCCGCCTACCTGGCCGGGTTATCAAGCGGGGTGTATGGCAGCACCGCAGAACTCGCGCAGCTGTGGCGCGCCGAGCGCCGCTTTGTCCCCACGCTGGGCGCCGCGCGCGCACAAGAGCTGATGGCCCATTGGGAACATGCCGTGCGCCAGACCACGCTGGCCTGAGGTGCGCCCATGGGTGGCGCATGCCACCGATGCCGCTACCATGGCGGGCTCCACAGCAGCACCTGCACCGCACCATGAGCCAGACTTCCGCCTCCGCAGCCTCCATCCCCCTGCCCATGATCGCCTTCATCGGTGGCGGCAACATGGCCAGCGCCATCATTGGTGGGCTGATCCGCCAGGGCCACCCCGCCCACCAGATCGAGGTGGTTGAACCGTGGGAGGAAGCCCGGGTGGCATTGCAAAAAAACTTCGACATCCAGGCGCAGGCAACGGCCGGCCCCGCGCTGGCGCGCGCGGGCATCGTGGTCTGGGCTGTCAAGCCGCAAACCTTCAAGGACGCCGCCGCGCAGGCGCGCGAGCACACCCAGCATGCCCTGCACCTGAGCGTGGCTGCCGGCATCCGCTCTGACAGCATTGCCCGCTGGCTGGGCAGCGACTGCATCGTACGCACCATGCCCAATACCCCCGCGCTGGTGGGCAAGGGCATGAGTGCGCTGTATGCCCGCACTGGCGTCAGCGCAGCACAGCGCCAGCAGGTCGAGACCATCATGGCAACCACGGGCGAATTCCTGTGGGTGGACGACGAGCAGCAGCTCGACGCCGTCACTGCTCTGTCCGGCTCCGGCCCAGCCTATGTTTTTTACTTTCTGGAGGCCATGGCCCGCGCTGGCACGGCCATGGGCCTGACACCCGCCCAGGCCCACCAGTTGGCGGTCGGCACCTTTGTAGGCGCCTCGGAGCTGGCCCGGCAATCGGACGAGTCGCCTCAAGTCCTGCGCCAGCGCGTCACCTCCAAGGGCGGCACCACCTATGCGGCGCTGCAGTCGATGGAACAGGACGGCGTGGGGGAGGCCTTTGTGCGCGCCATGCAGGCAGCGCAGCAACGCGCCCACGAGCTGGGCAATGAGTTTGGCGCTTAAATTCTAGGCCAAATTGCCACCCAACGCCCTACCTGAAAGCGCTGACAGCTATATATTTAATAGCATTTAACGCAATGCGTAGCTGCCAGCAATGCCCACAAAGAAGGAGAATCCGATCCAGTGGTTCTCGCGGAAGGCCTTGAAACAGCCTTCGCGCGTACGCCCCCGAATCAAGGCCCAATGCCAGGCCACCTGCGCCAGCACCACGGCAATAGCAACATAAAACAGAGCACCCAGCGCAAACGGAGCAAGGGCCAGAGCCCAAATAAGCACAAAACCCAGGTAGAACGCCACAATGGCAGCCACATCAAAGCGTCCCAGCGTAATGGCCGAGGTTTGCATGCCCAGCTTCAAGTCATCATCGCGGTCCACCATGGCGTATTCGGTGTCGTAGGCCAGCACCCACAACAGGTTACCCAGCACCAGCCACAGCGCCAGCCAGGACACCTGGCCCTGCACGGCGGTAAAGGCCATGGGGATGCCCATGCTGAAAGCCACGCCCAACACGGCCTGGGGCATGGAAAAAAACCGCTTGGTGAACGGGTAAAGAATGGTCACTCCCAGGGCGGGCAGCGACCAGACCACCGTCGGCGCATTGGTGGTCAGCACCAGCGCAAACGCCACCAGTGCCAGCACAGCTCCCACGCCCAGAGCCTCGCGCACCGACACGGCGCCGCTGGTGATGGGGCGCTGCGCCGTGCGCTTGACATGCCGGTCAAAATCCCGGTCGGCCACGTCGTTCACGCAGCAACCGGCACTGCGCATCAGGATGGTCCCCAGCGTAAACACCGCCACCAGGTGCCAGCCTGGAAAGCCGCCAGCGGCCAGCCACAGCGCACTGAGTGTGGGCCACAGCAACAGCAGCCACCCTGCGGGGCGGCTCCAGCGGATGAGATCAAGGTACAGGGACAGGCGGCTGCGCGGCGAGGGAGACATACAGACGAAAAAAGACTGGGGCTCATCCGGCCTACTGGCACGCAGGCCGAACCGATGCCGCCGCAGTGTAGTGCAGTGCAGTGCCCGGCTGGCCACGCGCAGGCCGCCAGGCGCAACAGATTTACTCTTCCAACAAGGAGCGCAGCATCCAGGCCGTCTGCTCATGCACGGTCAGGCGCTGGGTCAGCAAGTCGGCCGTGGGTTCATCGCTGGCACGTTGCACCGCAGGGTAGATGCTGCGTGCCGTGCGCGCCACGGCTTCATGGCCTTCGACCAGCACGCGCACCATGTCCAGGGCCTTGGGTGGCTTGCTGGGCGCATCGGGCACGCTGGCGAGTTTGCCGAACTCGGCATACGAACCCGGTGCTACATGGCCCAGCGAACGGATGCGCTCGGCAATCGGATCCACGGCGTTCCACAGTTCGGTGTACTGGCCCATGAACATCAGGTGCAGCGTGTTGAACATCGGCCCCGTCACGTTCCAATGGAAGTTATGCGTAGTGAGGTAGAGCGTGTAGGTGTCCGCTAGCAAATGCGAGAGGCCGCTGGCGATGGCAGCACGGTCCTTGTCGCTGATGCCAATATGGATAGCAGGAACCTTGGATTTGGGAGCTTTGGTAGTGTTGGCGGCTTTGGCCATAGTCATCTCCTGGGGTGGATAAACAATCGAACCTGGGAACATCCGCATGCGGTCAAAACACGCAACTGCAAGCTCACAGGAGCTACCGGTTCACTGTAACGCAAGGCTTGGCGGTTCGATGTAGGACGGTGACCACCGTGCATTGCGCGCTCATGACAGCCGCGTAACTCCCGGCAGTTCACAGGCATAGATGGAGTTGCGCAGCGCGGCGATGGCTTCATAACGCGTAAAGCTGCGCCGCCAGGCCAGCACCACACGGCGCGTGGGCGGTGCGCTGCCGTCGCTCTCCAGGATGGGCAGGTAGCGGATATGCGGTTCATCGCTTTTGCGCCGCCGGGCCTGGCGCGAGAGCGCCTCGCGCGGCACCGCCAGGCGCGGCACCAAGGTGACGCCCATGCCAGCAGCCACCATGTGCTTGATGGTCTCCAGCGACGAGCCCTCAAAGGTCTTGCGGATGCCCTCGGCGTTGCTGGCAAAGCGCGCAAACTCGGGGCACACCTCCAGCACATGGTCGCGAAAGCAGTGGCCAGCGCCCAGCAGCAGCATGTTTTCGCTCTTGAGTTCCGCCGCCGACACCGAGGGCTGTGCGGCCAGCGCGTGGTTGCTGGGAACAGCGGCCAGAAAGGGCTCGTCATACAAAGGCGCCATGGCCAGCCCCGTGTCGGGGAAAGGCTCGGCCAGGATGGCGCAGTCAATCTCGCCCGTGCGCAGCATTTCAAGCAGCTTGACGGTGAAGTTTTCCTGCAGCATCAACGGCATTTGGGGGGTATTCCGAATGGCGTGGCGCACCAGATCGGGCAACAGGTAAGGGCCGATGGTGTAGATCACGCCCAGCGTCAACGCACCCGCCAGCGGGTCCTTACCGCGCTTGGCAATCTCCTTGATGGCGGCGGCCTGCTCCAGCACGCTCTGGGCCTGGCGCACGATTTCCTCGCCCAGCGGGGTCACACTGACCTCTCCGGCGCTGCGCTCAAACAGCTTGACGTCCAGCTCTTCTTCCAGCTTTTTGACCGCCACCGACAGCGTGGGCTGCGACACATAACAGGCATCGGCGGCACGGCCAAAGTGCTTTTCGCGTGCCACGGCAACGATGTATTTGAGTTCGGTGAGAGTCATGTGAGTAGCAGTATGGGCACCCGGTGCCTTGCGCAGCACACATCCAAATACCGTGCTGTGCAGGATCAATCCCTCTATGATGCACGAACCATGACACCGCGCACCACCAGGTCCTTGCATCTGCGCCTGTGGGCAATTATTGCCATGGCCTGCCTTCCGGTTTTTTTGATGGCTTTCCTGGACTACCGGGAACGGCGCCATGACGCGATCGCAGCCCTAGACAATGAAGTCGGCCGCATGCTGGCGGCGGTTCATCTGACAGAGGAGTCAGCCTTGCGCAGCATGCGCCAGACCTTCCAGATCATGGCCCGTGCCGACAACCTGCAATCGCTCGATGGCGCAGACTGCTCTGGTCTGGCGCAGCGCTTGATGCAATCCATGGAGGATGTCGCCAACGTTGGCGCTGTGCTGCCCAACGGCGCCGTTTTCTGCAGTGCCATCCCGCTGCGCACGGTGGTCACGGTCAGCGATCGCCAATGGTTCCGCGATGCCAGCATGGGCCAGGGCATTACGACCGGTGAAATTCTGGTCGGACGCATTTCACACAGACCCGGCATGACCTTTGGCTACCCGGTGCACGACGCCCAGGGCCAACTCAAGGCCATCCTGTTCACCTCCATCCAGATCGGCTGGTTTGACAAGCTGGTGGCGCAATTCAAACTACCCGTGGGATGGAACGCTTTTCTGCTCAGCGGCACGGGCGCGGTGCTGTCTCACCACCCCAGCGAGGGGCTTGCGCCAGCACAGCGACTGCCGCCCGAGGTCGCCGAGCGATTTCTGACTGCGCTGCAAAACGGCCAAACCGTCAGCGAACTGGTGGGCCCGGACGGCAACCGGCGCATGTACGGCATTGTGTCGTCGCGTTTTTCACGCACGCCCCTGGTGTTCGCCGTCGGCGCCCCTCTGGGCCACACGGTGGCCGGTATTGACCAGGGGTTCTGGCTGCGCATTGCGCTGCTTGCAGGCATTGCCCTGGTGTCGGTGCTGACGGCACGCTATTGCGTCTATGACCTGATCGAGGCCTGGACACACAAGATCACCGCGGCGATCGACAACGTCGCCTCAGGGCGCCTGGAAACACCGATCTCACAGTACTCCAATGTGCGTGAAATGCATGCCGTGGAGCGAGGCATCAACCACATGGCCGACGAGCTGCAAAAGCGCGACATGGATTTGCGGCGCCTGTCCACCGCCGTGGAGCAGAGCCCTGAGAGCATCATCATTACCGATACACAAGCGCGCATTCAATACGTCAACGAGGCCTTTGTGCGCAACAGCGGCTTCACGCGGAATGAAGTGCTGGGCCACAACCCCCGCATACTGAACCGTGGCAAAACCGCCCCAGCGACGTACAAGGCCATGTGGGCGGCACTGGCGTCCGGAAAACCGTGGCGCGGCGAGTTCACCAACACCCGCAAAGACGGCTCCACCTATGTGGAAATGGCCATCATTGCCCCCATCGTGGATGCGAGCGGCCAGGTGACCCACTACGTCGCCACCAAGGAAGACATCACGCAGCAAAAGCAGTCTGAGGAACTGGTGCACCGGCTGGCCTACTACGATACCCTGACCGGCCTGCCCAACCGCACCCTGTTGCAAGACCGGTTAAAGCAGGCGCTCGGGGCCAGTGCACAGCACGGCGTGCTGCTACTGGCCGACATCGACCGCTTCAAGCAAATCAACGACACCTGGGGCCATGCCGCAGGCGACCTGCTGCTGTGCGAGATGGCCCGGCGCATACAGGATTGCATGGGCGCGCAGAATACGGTGGCACGCCTGGGCAGCAACACGTTTGCCGCCATCGTGCAGAACCTCGGCGCAGATGCTGAACAGGCCATGGCTGCTGCGCACCAGTTGGCACAGCAGTTGCACAACACGCTGGCGGCGCCCTATGAGCTGGGCGCCACCAGGAAACTCTATGCCGCCAACAGTGCAGGCGTCACATTGTTCAGTGCCGGCAAGGCGCCCCCGGAGGTACTGCTCCAGCAGGCCGAGGTAGCGATGTACCGCGCCAAGGAAGAAGGCGGAGGCAGCGTACTGTTTTTTGATGACACGATGCAGGCCTCCATGGATGCCCGCGTGGCCATGGAGATGGGCTTGCGCGATGCTGTCGAGCACCGTGCTTTCCAGCTGTACTACCAGGTACAGGTCGATCAGGCAGGCTCCGTGGTCGGCGCCGAAGCCCTGATTCGCTGGATGGGCGCAGACGGAAAAGCCATATCTCCCGCCGACTTCATCCCGCTGGCGGAAGAAACCGGCCTGATCCTGCCCATGGGCCAGTGGGTGCTGGACACCGCCTGCCAGCAATTGGCCCAATGGCAACTCAGCCCGGCCACCCGGCATCTGACCCTGGCCGTCAATGTGAGCGCAAGGCAGTTCCACCAGGCCGACTTTGTGGCCCTGGTGCACGAAACACTCAAACGCACGGGCATTGACTCCGGCGGCCTGAAATTGGAGCTGACCGAGAGCGCGATCCTGGGCGACATCGAAACCACCATCACCAAGATGCACCAATTGCGCGACCTGGGACTGCGCTTCGCGCTGGACGATTTCGGCACGGGCTACTCATCGCTGTCCTATCTGAAGCGCTTGCCCTTTGACCTGCTGAAGATCGACCAGTCTTTCACCCGCGACATGCTGAACGACAACACCAGCAGCGCCATTGTTCGCGCCATTCTGGTGATGAGCGATGCGCTGGGGCTGGAGGTCGTGGCCGAAGGCGTGGAGACCGTGGCACAGCGCGCCTTTCTCATCAGCCATGGCTGCCATTTCTGCCAGGGTTATCTGCTGGGCCGGCCGGTGCCCATTGAGGCATGGGAGGCCACCCACATCGCACGCCCGGGCACCTCTACGCTTTGAGGTAGTCGGCCTTGCCGCCCAGCCAGCGCGCCACATGCCGCTCGGCGTGCTGGGGGTAGCGGTCCAACATTACCGGCGCAAGCGCCCGCGCCCATTCGAGCAGGTGGGTATCGGTCACCAGGTCGGCAAAGCGCAAGAGGGCATCACCCGACTGGCGTGCGCCCAAAAACTCTCCCGGGCCGCGGATGTCCAGGTCGCGCCGGGCGATCTCGAATCCATCGTTGGTTTCCTGCATGGCGCGCAGACGCTCTTTGGCGGTTTGCCCCACACGGCCACTGTCGTTGGTGGCATACAGCAACACGCAGGCCGACGCGGCCGCACCGCGGCCGACGCGACCGCGCAGTTGGTGCAACTGGCTCAGGCCAAAGCGCTCGGCATGCTCGATGACCATGAGCGAGGCATTGGGCACGTCCACTCCCACTTCAATCACCGTGGTGCTCACCAGCACACCCATGCGCCCTGCGCTGAATTCGGCCATTACGGCTTTCTTTTCGGCACTGGGCATGCGCGAGTGCAGCAGGCCTACCACAGTGCCGGGCAAAGCCTCGCTCAGATCGGCATGGGTGGCAGTGGCATTGGAGAGGTCCAGTGTCTCGCTCTCCTCGATCAGCGGGCACACCCAGTACACCTGCCGCCCCGCCGCCACCTGGCTGGCAATGCGTGCGATGACCTCGTCCTTGCGGCTGTCGGCAATCAGCCGCGTGACGATGGGCGTGCGCCCCGGGGGCAATTCGTCGATCACAGAGACATCCAGGTCGGCGTAATAGCTCATGGCCAGGGTGCGCGGAATGGGCGTTGCGCTCATCATCAGCATGTGCGGCTCCATCGCGGGGAGCTCGGCGTGGGGCATCGCGCCTTGCCGCCCATCCCGATCTGCGGCGGCCGCTTGCCGCTCACCCCACCCCGAGCCCTCCGGCGCCGCCAGTTTTTTACGCAGTGCCAGGCGCTGGGCTACACCAAAGCGGTGCTGCTCGTCGATGATGGCCAGCGCCAGGTTCTTGAACTGCACCTGCTCCTGGATGACGGCGTGCGTGCCCACCACCAGCGCTGCCTCGCCGGACGCCACCCTTGCCAGCATGGCCGCACGTTCTTTCTTTTTTTGCCCGCCCACCAACCAAGCCACGCAACGCCCCCGCGCTGCCAACAAGGGTTCGAGCCAGCTGATCATTTTGGCGAAGTGCTGTTCGGCCAAAATTTCCGTCGGCGCCATCAAAGCGCATTGCCAGCCAACCTCCATGGCCAGGCAGGCAGCCAGGGCCGACACCACGGTTTTACCCGACCCGACATCGCCTTGCAGCAGCCGGTGCATGGGCCGCGTACGAGCCAGATCAGCCGCGATTTCTTTACCCACGCGCTGCTGGGCAGCCGTCAACCCAAAAGGCAGCGCGGCCAGCAATTGCTCGTGCAAGGGCGGCAGGCCCTGTGCCCCGCTACCCGGCTGGATGACCGGGGCACAGAGCTGGTCACGCGCGCGCCGCGACTGCTGCTGCGACAACTGCTGGGCCAATAATTCCTCGGCCTTCAGGCGCTGCCAGGCGGGGTGGCTGCGGTCTTCGAGTGCCGCCAGAGATACATGGGGCGCCGGGTGATGCAAAAAAATGAGCGCATCCCGCAGGCTATATAAGCCTTGGATGCCGTTTTGACCTCTATTTTTGGCAAATGGCAACTCCACGCCAGGGGGAAGCGTATCGGACAGGTCCGCGCGCTGTAGGCCCATTGCCACCGCCCGCCGCAAGTAGGGCTGAGACAGGCCGGCCGTGGTCGGGTACACAGGCGTCAAGGCGGCGGGCAGTTCTCCACCGGCCACCCGGAAAGCCGGATGCAGCATTTGCCGTCCCCAGAAGCCGCCTTTGACTTCCCCCCGGATACGCAGGCGCGCGCCCAGGGCCAGGGTTTTCTGGTGCGAGGGGTAGAAACTGAAGAAGCGCAATTCGCAGGTTCCGGTGCCATCGTCTACCTGCACGAGCAACTGCCTGCGCGGGCGCAATTGCACCTCACTGGCAGTGACGGTGGCTTCGACCTGCACCATGTCGCCATCGCGTGCATTGCGCAGCAACGTGATGCGCGTTTCATCTTCATAGCGCAGCGGCAGGTGCAACGCCAGGTCAATATCGCGCACCAGGCCGAGCTTGTGCAGCGCCTTTTGCGCTACCCCAGGCATCGTGGATTTTTTGCGAACGGGAAGGTTAGTGTCAGCCATCGTGAGTGAAAAAGGCTAACATGGCCGCCTATTGTTACCGTGTATTTACATTTGAGTCTGGTTCATGCTCAAACGCATTGATGTCAAACATCTCACCTTGGGCATGTACCTGCAGGAGTTCTGTGGTTCCTGGATGGAGCACCCTTTCTGGCGCACCAAGTTCATTCTGTCCGACCCGAAAGACCTGGCACTGATCCGTGCCACCGCCATCCGTGAGGTCTGGATCGATGTCTCCCGGGGCAAAGACGTAGCGGCCGGCACGACCTCGCTCTCTCGCGAAGAGGTGGACGCCCGCATCGACACCGACTTCAGCCACCTGGAAGACCTGCCACCCATGGTGGTTGAGCCATCGGCTCAACCACTGCCCTCTGCCAATGATCGTGCATCCACCACCATGCAGGGCGAATTGCGCAGGGCCGCCTCCATTTGCAGCCAGGCCAAGCAGGCCGTGGTGTCGATGTTCAGCGAGGCCCGCATGGGCAACGCGGTAGACGCAGAAAGCGCATCCAGCCTGGTGGCGGAGATTTCCAATTCCGTGTCCCGCAATCCTGGTGCGCTGATCAGCCTGGCGCGCCTGAAAACGGCGGACGACTACACCTACATGCACTCAGTAGCCGTCTGCGCCCTGATGGTGGCGCTGGCCCGGCAATTGGGCTTGGATGACGCGCACACCCGCACCGCCGGCATGGCCGGGTTGCTGCATGACCTGGGCAAGGCCGCCATTCCCATGTCTGTGCTGAACAAGCCAGGCAAGCTCACCGACGATGAGTTCACCGTGGTGCGAAGCCACCCGGTGGAGGGTTACCACATGCTCAAGGAAGGCGGCAACGTGGAAGCCACCGTGCTCGACGCCTGCCTGCACCACCACGAAAAGATCGACGGCACGGGTTACCCCGACAAGCTCAAGGGCGACAAGATCAGCCTGATCGCCCGAATGACCGCCATCTGCGACGTGTACGACGCCGTCACCTCAGACCGCCCCTACAAGCGCGGCTGGGACCCGTCGGAGTCCATCCGCCGCATGGCCGAATGGACCAACGACCACTTCGACGCGCGCCTGTTCCAGGCTTTTGTCAAAAGCATTGGCATCTATCCGGTGGGTTCGTTGGTGCGCCTGACTTCGGGGCGTATTGGCGTGGTGACGGAGCAAGCGGCCAAGTCGCTGGTCACACCGGTGGTCAAGGTGTTTTACTCGTCAAAATCGGATTTGCGCATTCCTCCTGAAATAGTGGATCTTTCAGCACTCCACTGCACCGAAAAAATCGCGGCCCGCGAAGATCCCGATCGGTGGCGCTTCCCGGATCTCAGCGAGCTGTGGTCCGGTATTCCTGGCCAGCCCTGGTAAGAGATTGAGGCCTAGACATCCCGGCCCTGTGACAGCCCCAAAATCACAATCCCACTGCGCGCAAATGCAAAAACGCCCCAGAACCGTTGAGGGCACTGGGGCGCTTGATTTTGGTGGCCTGGGACGGAATCGAACCGCCGACACAAGGATTTTCAATCCTCTGCTCTACCGACTGAGCTACCGGGCCTAAGCCTCAAATTATAACCAAAATATAACCAAAATTTTTTCGTCTTTTCCGCTGAACCGAATTAATTACGTTTGCCTCGCGCCAGGTCAACACCCAGCTGGCGCAGTTTGCGATAAAGATGGGTGCGCTCCAGGCCTGTTTTTTCAGCAACGCGGGTCATGGAGCCCCCCTCCCGTGCGAGGTGGAATTCAAAATACGCCTTCTCGAACCCATCCCGCGCTTCGCGCAAGGGGCGGTCCAGGTCGAACCCTTGATGGGCGTGCGGACCGGTGTCGGCCTCCATGGTGATGGGAAGATTATGCGCCGCGTAGATAGCACTGTCGGCAGGCGGCGGGCTGGCCGCAACGACAGGAGCCGGAGCTGCTGGACGCAGCGACTGGCGCGCCAACCCTTGCTCCACAGCCTTGAGTAGCTTTTGCATGGTGATCGGCTTTTCCAGGAACGCAAAAGCACCAATGCGCGTGGCATCAACCGCCGTATCAATGGTGGCGTGGCCGCTCATCATGATCACCGGCATGGTCAACAGGCCACCGGCCGCCCATTCCTTGAGGAGCGAGACACCATCGGTATCGGGCATCCAGATGTCGAGCAATACCAGGTCATAGGTGCCGTTGATGCGGGCAGCCCGGGCTTGCGTTGCGTTTTCGGCAAGATCTACGCTGTGCCCTTCATCGTTCAGGATTTCCGACAGAAGGTCCCGAATGCCGAGTTCATCGTCAACCACCAATATGTTTGCCATGTATGAAGTGCCTTAAAACTGCAGTGCACAGTGTTGTCAGGACGCCACCCTGTGCTCAGGGGCGAATGATAGCGATACTTGAGCGCCCAGTACCACGCCTTCCTCCTGCCGATTGGACAGATCGATGCGGGCACCGTGCTCATCGGCGATTTTTTTCACGACAGCCAGCCCCAGTCCTGTTCCGCGCGCCTTGGTCGTGACGTAAGGTTCGAACGCACGCTGCAGGATGTGCGCGGGGAAGCCTGTTCCATGGTCACTAACGCGCAATCGCACGCGCTGCGAGGTTTCGCTCCAGTGGGTGCTGATGCACACGGGCTGCAATGCGCCTGGCTCGGCCGCATTGGCTCCGGCCTGGTCTGTGGCGTCCTGCGCGTTTTGCAGCAGGTTGTGTACTACTTGGCGCAGCTGCTGGGCATCCCCCAGGATGCGCGGGCAATGGGGGTCGAGCTGTGCCTGTACGGCAACGCTGGCATGCTCGGCTTCATACAGTTGCAACACGTCAGACACCAGGGCATTGAGGTCTAGAGGCTGCAACTCTGCGGCGGGCAGGCGGGCATAGTCACGAAACTCGTTGACGAGACGTTTCATGGCATCGACCTGGTCAACGATGGTTTTGACCGACTTGGTGAGCAAGGCTTGTTCAGAGGCGGGCAGCTTGCCGGTCAGCTTCATTTCCAGCCGCTCGGCCGAGAGCTGGATCGGGGTCAAAGGGTTCTTGATTTCATGGGCCAATCGGCGCGCCACTTCACCCCAGGCCTGCGCACGTTGTGCCGATACGATCTCGGTGATGTCATCAAAAACCAGCAGCCACGCAGCATCGGGTAGTTCGGCGCCCCGGGCCACAAGGCTGGTGGCATGGTGACCAGCACCGCTGGGTGACTCGTGGAGCTCAAACGACTGCTGCCAATGGTCCAGCCCGTGGGTATCGCCGTGGCCGAGGTAGGCGTGGAACTGCTCCTGTACAGCGGCAGCAAACGCTTCCAGGCCGGGCACCTGCGCCAATAACCGCCCTTCGTAGGCCGCCATGGGAGCGCGCAAAATCCGCGTTGCCCCCGGATTGGAGGTGCGAATGGTGCCCTGCCGGTCCAGCACGATGACGCCCGCCGTCAGGTTGTCCAAAATGGTCTGTAATCGCGCACGGGCCGCGTCCACAGCCTCCATGCTTTTCTCTACCGTGCCCCGTGCGTCAGCGAGTTGCTGCGTCATCAACGCAAAAGAGCGCGTCAGCCCCCCAAGTTCGTCTTTGCCTTGCAATACCGCTTTGGGGCTGAGGTTGCCTTCCGCGACTTCGCGCACGCCTTCGGCCAGCACCAACAAGGGGCGAGCCAGTTGGTTCCCCAGCAACACGGCGAGCAGCACGGCACCAAAAACCGCGAGAAACAGGCTGAGCGTGAGCGTGCCGATATACATGCGTCGCAACCCTCCCCGGGCCAGGGCACGCTCCTGGTATTCGCGGTTAGCCTCCTGCACTGCAACAGAGTTATCGACCAGAACCGACGGCAATGGGAGGGTGACCTGCAGGTAGCGCGGCTCAGCCAGAAATCCCATGGCGGTGCTCGGCACCAAGGCCATGGCAGTGACCCGAACATTCTTGAGCGCGGCCTGGTCGCCCAGATCGGTCAGGTCTTCAAGCCCCTCGATCTGGCTCACTGCCCGCTGCTCGCGCACCGTACGCAACAGCTGTGCGGTTGGCCGTTGCGGGTTGATGCGAAAGCGTGATTGCCCCACGCTCGCCACCATCTGACCAGCGGCGCTCCAGAGCACCACGTCCGAGGCACCCAATTGATCCCGAATGCGCTCAAGCGCCAGCACGGCCGTGGAGTCTGGCACCTGCGCCAGCTGGGTACTGGCATTGCGCGTGCGGGTGGCCATGTCCGTGGCCTGCATTTCCAGCGTGGCGCGCGCCAGGCTGACGCCGGCCGCTAGCGCCCCCTCTACCTTGACGTCAAACCAGCTTTCGATAGAGCGCGATACGAACTGATAGGAAACAAAATAGATCATCAGCCCCGGCGCCAGCCCCACCAAGGCAAAAATGGCGGCCAATTTGACCAGCAGGCGGCTACCAAAACGCCCGCGCCGCAGGCGCATGATCAACCGCAAAGCCACCCAGGCCAGGACGGCCACCAACAGCACGGCAACCACCACGTTGATGCCGAACAGCCAAGCATAGTTGCGCTCGTACAGCACCCTGTTGTTGGTGGTCAGCGTGAGCAAGAATAAAAGCACCAAGCCAATGGCCACCATGACGGCGGCCCCCACACCCAACGCCCAACGCACGGCGTTCGAGGGGCGCTGAGCCTCGCCGGTGCGGCTCATCGCCCCAGCTCCATCGTCAGGCGCTGGTTGCGCGCTATGGAGAGGCTCCAGCCCGACCGGCCCATGGCCCCAATCTGCAAGGGCCGGGGCAACTGCGACATGTCGAGCCAAAAACGCAGGTTCACGTTGTACCGTGCTTGCGGGTCGATGGCCTGGGTCTCTGCAATCTTCCAGCGGGCAATGCGCCGCATGACAGCCAAGACATCGGCCAGTTCATCAAAATTCTGGCCAAATGCCACACCCAGACCACTGCCCTCAAAGGGCACAGGCGATACATTCAAACGCCAACGCCGGGTCAGCGGCTGGTAGCTCAAGCGCATATAGCGCGCCGTGGTTTCGATGCGTTGGTCGTACCAGTACCAGCGGTCCCGCACCAGCTCCGCTTCGGTGACGAAATACATGGGTATGCCCTTGTGCAGGGCATCTTCCACCAGCGTAGGCAGGTCAAACTGCAACACGGCGCTGAGGAACACGCCTTCCTCGCTCCATTCCAGTCCCATTTCTGGAATGCTCGCACGGCTTTCTGCATGCACCGGCAGACTCAAGGCCAGCAAGACTGCCAGCCACCAGCGCACCCAGCCACGGACCCAGAGGCGTGCCATGGATACGTCAGGCCGTTGCTTTTTGAAAGAGTGCGTAAAAAAAGCCGTCATGTTCACCTGGCTGATTGTCTGGGACTGCTTTCCCTTTGGCGCCCATACCAGGCAACAAATGGCCCGGGGAGGGCAAGAGTTGTGCATCTTTGTGGCGCGCAAGAAACGCTTGTGCTTGCCCATCGCCCTCGGCCCGAAAGACCGAGCAGGTGCAGTAGAGAAGGCGTCCGCCCGGCCGCAGCAAGGGCCAAAGGGTGGTCAGCAGGTGGGCCTGGATGGCGGCCAATTGCGCAATATCGCTCTCCCGGCGCAGCCAACGCACATCGGGATGGCGGCGCACAATGCCCGAGGCAGTGCACGGTGCGTCCAGCAAGATCGCATCAAACGGCTCGCCGCCGCAGTGCGTTTGCCACCAGTCCTGCGGTCGCCCTGCATCGGCGGCCAGCACCTGGGCGTGCAGCCCCAGGCGCTCCAGCGTGCCGCGGATACGCTCGCAGCGCTCGGGGTCTACATCCAGCGCGGTCACCTGCAGGGCCGCATTGGAGCCCGCCCATTCCAGCATGTGTGCGGTCTTGCCCCCGGGCGCCGCGCAGGCATCAAGGACACGCATGGGACGATCAAAAACAAGTCCGTCCAAGAGCAAGGGCGCGGCCATCTGGGCAGCCGCGTCCTGCACGGAAGCCAGTCCGTCAAAGAAGCCCGGCAGGTCCGACACTGGCAGTGCACGGTGCAACACCAGGCCGGTGTCACCGACCGCATACGACTCACAATTGATAGCTGTCAGCGCTTGCTGATAAAGCGCTAGCGTGGTTTTTTGCTCATTAATTCTTAGCACCATCGGTGCCTGGGTGTTGTTGGCCTGCAAAATCTGCTGCCACTGTTCAGGGTGGTCTTGCTGCACGCGGTGCACCCACCAGCGGGGGTGGTTCCACCGCGCCTGCAGATCATTGTGCGTGGCCTGCATCAGTGGTTCACGTTCACGCAGAAATCGGCGCAGACAGGCGTTGATGAAGGCTGCCTGCGTTCGCGTGGCGCTATTGCCTTTGGCAGCATCCACAGCCTGGTTCACCAGGGTGAATGGTTCGTAGGGGGCGTTGTCCTCATCGCACATCAGCGCCAGCGCCGTGCACAACAAGGCATCCGCCGCTGGCGATGGCTTGCGGGGGGCCAACTGGGCTCGCAAGGCCTCGGCCCTACCGAGTGAACGCAGCACCTGGAAAAGCAAAGCCTGTACACCGGGCCGCTGCTGCGCGGGAACAGCCTCCAACACCGCGCTGCCCGAACGGCCTGCCCGAATATCCTGCAACCCCCGTGCAACCGGCTGGAGCAGGCGGGACAAGGCCACGCTGCCTCCTGCAGATGGCGTGGCGGTGGGAGCGCTCCTCGGGCGACGCCCCGGTGACCCACTGACTGCACGGGGCTGTGGGTTGTTCTGTTTCGGCGAAAAGGTCACAAATAATCGCTCCGATGAGCGGCGTCCTGCTGCCTACGTTGGCAAGAAAAGGGACGCCACAAAGAAAAACTCCCGGACTGCCTTGGCCTGGACAGTCCGGGAGCATTCAATCGCCTGGTGGGCGCTTAATCCGCTGCAGCAGCGGCCGCACCAGCGGCATCAGGTTCACCGTCTGGCTCGACGGATTCCGTCATGCCTTCCATTTCGGCGGCTTCAGCCTCGGCGATGGCGCGGCGCTCGGCGTCGTCCATGGCGTCCTTGGCTTTGCGAGCCTGGTGGTAAGCCATACCGGTGCCTGCAGGAATCAGGCGACCCACGATGACGTTCTCCTTCAGGCCACGCAGCTCGTCGCGCTTGCCCATGATGGCAGCCTCGGTGAGCACGCGGGTCGTTTCCTGGAAGGAAGCGGCCGAGATGAACGAATCGGTCGACAGCGATGCCTTCGTGATACCCAGCAGCAAGTTGGTGTAGGTCGCGGGCAGCTTGCCCTCGGCCTGCAGCGCCTCGTTGGTGTTGAGGATTTCGGAACGCTCGACCTGCTCGCCCGCGATGTAGCTTGAGTCACCCGCGTTTTCCACCACGACGCGGCGCAGCATCTGGCGAACGATCACTTCGATGTGCTTGTCGTTGATCTTCACGCCCTGCAGGCGGTAGACGTCCTGCACTTCATCGACGATGTAGCGCGATAGTTCTTCAATGCCCAGCAGACGCAGGATGTCTTGCGGGTCGGCGGGGCCGTCCACAATCGATTCGCCACGGTTGACCACCTGGCCTTCGTGCACCAGGATGTTCTTCTCCTTGGGGACCAGCTCTTCAGACACCTTGCCCTCGGGGTCGGTGATCTGCAGGCGGATCTTGCCCTTGGTTTCCTTGCCGAACGACACGGTACCAGTGGCTTCCGCCAGCGTGCCCTTGTCCTTGGGCGTGCGGGCTTCAAACAGCTCGGCCACACGCGGCAGACCGCCGGTGATATCGCGCGTTTTCTGGCCTTCGATCGGGATACGGGCCAGCACTTCGCCGGGGCCCACATCCTGACCATCGCGCACCTGGATCAGCGAGCCAATCTGGAAGCCGATGGTCACCGAGTGGTCGGTACCAGGGATCTTCACCTCGTTGCCATTGGCATCGATCAGCTTGACCTGGGGCTTGACCACCTTGGCCGAACCACGGCGCTTGGGGTCGATCACGACCAGCGTGGACAGGCCGGTCACATCGTCCACCTGCTTGGCGACCGTCAGGCCTTCTTCGACGTTCTCGAATTTCGCCTGACCGGCAAACTCGGTAATGATCGGGCGCGTCAGCGGATCCCAGTTGGCCAGAATAGTGCCAGCCTTGATCTGCTGGTCAGCCTTGACCGTCAGCGCGGCACCGTAAGGTACCTTGTGCCGCTCACGCTCGCGGCCATGCTCGTCCTGGATGACGATTTCGCCGGAGCGGGAAATCACCACCAGATCGCCCTTGCTGTTGGTCACATAGCGCATCGTGGCGTTGAAGCTGATGACACCGTTGGACTTGGCTTCCACGCTGGAGGCAATCGCCGCACGCGACGCTGCACCACCAATGTGGAAGGTGCGCATGGTCAGCTGCGTGCCGGGCTCGCCGATGGACTGGGCGGCGATCACACCCACGGCTTCGCCAAGGTTGATCAGGCCACCGCGGCCCAGGTCGCGGCCGTAGCACTTGGCGCACAGACCAAAGCGGGTTTCGCAGGTCAGTGCTGTACGCACCTTCACTTCGTCCACGCCAGCCAATTCCAGCTCGTCGATCAGGTCCTCTTCCAGCATCATGCCCGCCGGGGCCAGTACGGCGCGGGTTTCGGGGTGCAGCACCTCTTCCGCCACCGTGCGGCCCAGAATGCGATCGCGCAAAGACTCGATCACTTCGCCGCCTTCGACGATGGCGCGCATCAGTGCGCCATTGGATGTACCGCAGTCTTCCTCCGTCACCACCAGGTCTTGCGTCACGTCGACCAAGCGGCGTGTCAAGTAACCCGAGTTGGCGGTCTTGAGCGCCGTATCGGCCAGACCCTTACGGGCGCCGTGCGTGGAGATGAAGTACTGCAGCACGTTCAGACCCTCACGGAAGTTTGCCGTGATGGGGGTCTCGATGATGGAGCCGTCGGGCTTGGCCATCAGGCCCCGCATACCGGCCAACTGACGGATCTGGGCTGCAGAGCCGCGGGCACCCGAGTCGGCCATCATGTAGATGGAATTGAACGACTCTTGATCGACCTGATTGCCGTGGCGATCGGTGGTTTTTTGCTTGGCCAGCTGTTGCATCATGACCTTGGAGACTTCGTCACCGGCCTTGCCCCAGATGTCCACCACCTTGTTGTAGCGCTCGCCCGAGGTCACCAGACCAGAGACGTATTGCTGCTCGATTTCCTTCACTTCACGCTCGGCGCTTTCGATGATGCTGGTCTTTTGCGGCGGCACCAGCATGTCTTCGATGGCAATCGAGATACCGGCCTTGGTGGCCAGACGGAAGCCGTTCTGCAGCAGCTTGTCGGCAAACACCACCGTCTCCTTGAGTCCACATTTGCGGAAGGACACGTTGATGAGTTTGGAGATTTCCTTCTTCTTCAAAGCCTTGTTCATGTTCGAGAACGGCAGGCCTTTGGGAAGAATTTCAGACAGCAAGGCACGACCAGCCGTCGTCTCAACGATGCTGACCGAAGGTTCGAACTCGCCTGTAGCCTTGTTCTTCGTCCACTCGGTCATGCGCACGTTGATCTTGGCCGTAAGGTCCACTTCGCCAGCGTCGAGCGCGCGTTGCACTTCGCCGGTGTCAGCAAAGATCAGACCCTCGCCCTTGGCGTTGATACGGTCGCGCGTGGCGTAGTACAGACCCAGCACCACGTCTTGCGACGGCACGATGGAGGGCTCGCCCGAGGCCGGGAACAACACGTTGTTGGAGGCCAGCATCAGCGTGCGCGCTTCCATTTGTGCTTCTACCGACAGCGGAATGTGCACAGCCATCTGGTCACCGTCGAAGTCGGCGTTGAACGCCGCACAGACGAGGGGGTGCAGCTGGATGGCCTTGCCTTCGATCAGGATGGGCTCGAAGGCCTGGATACCCAAACGGTGCAGCGTAGGCGCACGGTTGAGCATCACGGGGTGCTCCTTGATGACCTCTTCCAGGATGTCCCACACCACCGGCGTGCCGGATTCAACTTCCTTCTTGGCGGCCTTGATCGTCGTCGCGATGCCCATGGCTTCGAGGCGCGAGAAGATGAAAGGCTTGAACAGTTCGAGCGCCATCAGCTTGGGCAATCCGCACTGGTGGAGCTTCAACGTCGGGCCCACCACGATGACCGAACGGCCCGAGTAGTCGACGCGCTTGCCCAGCAAGTTCTGGCGGAAACGACCGCTCTTGCCCTTGATCATGTCGGCGAGCGACTTGAGCGCGCGCTTGTTGGCACCCGTCATGGCCTTGCCACGGCGGCCGTTGTCCAGCAGGCTGTCCACGGCTTCTTGCAGCATGCGCTTTTCGTTGCGCGCAATGATTTCCGGGGCCTTGAGCTCCAGCAGGCGGCGCAGGCGGCTGTTGCGGTTGATGACGCGGCGGTACAGGTCGTTCAGATCGGAGGTCGCAAAACGGCCACCGTCCAGTGGCACCAGCGGACGCAGGTCCGGCGGCAGCACGGGCAGGACTTCGAGCACCATCCACTCGGGCTTGATGCCCGACTTCTTGAACGCTTCGAGCACCTTCAGGCGCTTGGAGTTCTTTTTGACTTTGACTTCAGAACCCGTCAGGTCGCCGCGCAATTTCTCGATCTCAGAGTCGATCTCAATCGAGTCGAGCAGATCACGTATACCTTCAGCGCCCATCTTGGCGATGAACTCGTCGCCGTATTCCTTGCGCTTGGCGTCGTAGTCGTCCTCAGACATGATGCTGAACTTCTTCAGCGGCGTCATGCCGGGGTCAGTCACCACATAGGCTTCAAAGTACAGTACGCGCTCGATGTCACGCAGCGTCATGTCCAGCACCAGGCCCAGGCGCGATGGCAAGGACTTCAGGAACCAAATGTGCGCGCAGGGCGCGGCCAGGTCGATGTGGCCCATGCGCTCGCGGCGCACCTTGGTCTGTGTAACTTCAACGCCGCATTTTTCGCAGATGACACCACGGTGCTTGAGGCGCTTGTACTTGCCGCACAGGCATTCGTAGTCCTTGATAGGACCAAAAATCTTGGCGCAAAACAGGCCATCACGCTCGGGCTTGAAGGTGCGGTAGTTGATGGTCTCGGGCTTCTTCACTTCGCCGAAAGACCACGAACGGATCTTTTCGGGCGAAGCCATGCCGATACGGATGGCGTCAAAGTGCTCATCCGGCGTAAATTGCTTGAACAGGTCGAGTAGCGATTTCATTGGACTCTTTCCCTTTTGAATTAGGAGCGCTCGAGCTCGATGTCCAGGCCCAAGGAACGAATTTCCTTGACCAGCACGTTGAAAGACTCTGGCATGCCGGCTTCGATCGTGTGCTCGCCCTTGACGATGCTTTCGTACACCTTGGTACGTCCCACCACGTCATCGGACTTGACCGTGAGCATTTCCTGCAGCACATAGGCCGCGCCGTAGGCTTCCAGCGCCCACACTTCCATCTCACCAAAACGCTGACCACCGAACTGCGCCTTGCCACCCAGCGGCTGTTGCGTAACGAGCGAGTAAGGACCCGTGGAGCGGGCGTGCATCTTGTCGTCTACCAGGTGGTGGAGCTTCAGATAGTGCATGTAGCCGATCGTGGTGGTGCGCTCGAAGGCATCGCCCGTGCGTCCGTCATACAGCTGGGCCTGCGTGCGCGTGGCTGTGAGGCCCTTGCGTTGGGCCAGATCGTCCGGATACGCCAGTTTGAGCATGTCGAGAATTTCGTTCTCGGAAGCACCATCAAACACCGGCGTGGCATACGGAACGCCATTGGTGAGGTTCTCTGCCATCGCGCGCAGTTCGTCATCGCTGAGTTGCGACAAGTCTTCCTTGCGTCCGCGGGAGTTGTAGACCTCCTCCAGGAACTTGCGCAGCTCTGCCGTCTTGGCCTCTTGCTGCAGCATGTCGCCAATGCGTTGACCGATGCCCTTGCCGGCCCATCCCAGGTGGACTTCCAGCACCTGGCCGATGTTCATCCGCGAAGGCACGCCCAGCGGGTTAAGCACGATGTCGGCAGTGGTGCCATCGGCCATGTAGGGCATGTCTTCGACCGGAACGATCTTGGACACCACACCCTTGTTACCGTGGCGGCCGGCCATCTTGTCACCAGGCTGCAGGCGGCGCTTGACGGCCAGGTAGACCTTGACCATCTTGAGCACGCCGGCAGGCAGTTCATCGCCCTGCGTGAGCTTCTTGCGCTTTTCTTCGAAAGCCAAGTCAAAGCTGTGGCGCGTTTGCTCCAGCGAATTCTTGATGCTCTCAAGCTGCGTGGCAACTTCATCCTCGGCCGGACGGATATCGAACCAGTGGAACTTTTCCACGGCGGCCAGATACGCCTTGTCAATCTTCGTGCCCTTCGCAAGCTTTTGCGGACCGCCATTGGCGACGCGGCCTGTCAACAGCTTTTCGATACGGTCGAAGGCGTCAGCTTCCACAATGCGCAACTGGTCGTTCAGGTCCAGGCGGAAGCGCTTGAGTTCATCGTCAATGATTTGCTGGGCGCGCTTGTCGCGCTGGATGCCTTCGCGGGTGAAGACCTGCACATCGATCACCACACCTTGCGAGCCTTGGCTGACGCGCAACGAGGTGTCTTTAACGTCCGATGCTTTTTCGCCAAAAATGGCGCGCAGCAGTTTTTCTTCGGGCGTGAGCGTGGTCTCGCCCTTGGGCGTGACTTTGCCGACCAGCGTGTCGCCAGGCATGACTTCAGCGCCGACGTAAATAATGCCGGACTCGTCCAGGCGGTTGAGCTGCTGCTCGGACAGATTCGGAATATCGCGCGTGATTTCTTCGGCACCCAGTTTGGTGTCACGTGCCATCACGACGAGTTCTTCGATATGGATCGAGGTGTAGCGGTCTTCTGACACTACGCGCTCGCTGATCAGGATCGAGTCTTCGAAGTTGTAGCCGTTCCAGGGCATGAAGGCGATCAGCATGTTCTGACCAATGGCGATTTCGCCAAAGTCCGTCGATGCGCCGTCAGCAATCACATCACCCTTTACCAGTTGGTCGCCCTTTTGGACGATCGGACGCTGGTGGATGTTGGTGTTCTGGTTAGAGCGCTGGTACTTGATGAGGTTGTAGATATCCACACCCACTTCACCAGCCACCGCTTCGGCATCGTTCACGCGGATCACGATGCGGGTCGCATCAACGTAATCGACCACACCACCACGGGTCGCTGTCACAACCGTGCCGGAGTCGACCGCTGCAACGCGCTCAATGCCGGTGCCCACCAGCGGCTTCTCTGGGCGCAGCACAGGCACTGCCTGGCGTGACATGTTGGCACCCATCAGCGCGCGGTTGGCGTCGTCGTGCTCCAGGAATGGTACCAGCGAGGCTGCGACAGAAACGATCTGTGCAGGTGAAACGTCCATGTACTGGATGCGCTCTGCACCCACCAGCACCGACTCGCCCTGTTCGCGCGCCGAAACCAAATCACCGGTCAGGTTGCCTTCGGCATCCAGCGTCGCATTGGCCTGGGCGATGATGTACTTGCCTTCTTCAATCGCCGACAAGTAATCGATTTCGTTGGTCACCTTGCCACCCGCCACGCGGCGGTAAGGCGTTTCGATGAAGCCGTATTCGTTCAGACGCGCATACAGCGCCAACGAGTTGATCAGACCAATGTTTGGACCTTCGGGCGTTTCGATAGGGCAGACACGACCGTAATGGGTCACGTGCACGTCACGCACTTCAAATCCGGCACGCTCGCGCGTCAGACCACCCGGGCCCAGGGCGGAAACACGGCGCTTGTGCGTGATTTCAGCCAGGGGATTGGTCTGGTCCATGAACTGCGACAGCTGAGAAGCACCAAAAAACTCCTTCAGCGCGGCAGAGATCGGCTTGGAGTTGATCAGATCGTGCGGCATGAGCGGATCTTGCTCAGCCTGACCCAGACGTTCCTTGACAGCTTTTTCGATCCGCGCCAGACCAGTGCGGTACTGGTTTTCAGCCAACTCACCGACGCAACGCACGCGGCGATTGCCCAAGTGGTCGATATCGTCTACCTCGCCATTGCCGTTACGCAAATCCACCAGAATCTTGACCACCGCCAGGATGTCTTCGTTGCTCAGGACCATGGGGCCCGTCGCCTCGTCGCGGCCGATCTTGGCGTTGAATTTCATCCGGCCTACGCGCGAGAGATCGTAGGTGTCAGGGTTGTAGAACAGGCGCTGGAACAAAGCCTGCACGGCATCTTCGGTAGGGGGCTCGCCAGGACGCATCATGCGGTAGATGGCCACGCGCGCGGCGAACTCGTCCACGGTCTCGTCGATCCGCAGGGTTTGCGAAATATAGGCACCTTGATCGAGTTCATTCGTATAGATGCACTGCAAATCCAGCACGCCCGACGAACGCAATTTCTTCAGCAGCGCCTCGGTCAACTCTTCGTTGGCCTTGGCAATGATTTCACCGGTGTCTCCATCGACAATGTTGCGTGCCACCACACGGCCTACCAGAAAGTCTTCCGGCACGCTGATGTGCGTAGTACCCGATTGCTCGAGTTCACGGGTGTGGCGCGCCGTGACACGCTTATCCTTGGCCACCACCACCTTGCCCGACTTGTCGGTGATGTCGAAACGTGCGACTTCACCGCGCAGACGCTCGGGCACAAACTCAAGCTGCGCCCCGCTGTCCATCAAACGGAAGTTGTCGTTGACAAAGAAATTCGCCAGGATGGATTCCGGGTTCAGGCCAATGGCCTTGAGCAGAATGGTGACCGGCATTTTGCGGCGACGGTCCACCCGGAAATACAGAATATCCTTGGGGTCAAACTCGAAGTCCAGCCAGGATCCACGGTAGGGAATGATGCGAGCAGAAAACAGCAGCTTGCCCGAACTGTGGGTCTTGCCCTTGTCGTGCTCGAAGAACACGCCCGGTGAACGGTGCAGCTGCGACACGATGACGCGCTCGGTACCGTTGATGATGAATGAGCCCTTGTCGGTCATGAGCGGCACTTCGCCCATGTAGACTTCCTGCTCTTTCACTTCCTTGACAACCTTGGACTGCGATGTCGAAGATTCGCGGTCGTAAATGATGAGCTGCACCTTGGCGCGCACGGCCGACGCAAAGGTCAACCCGCGGGTCTGGCACTCACGGACATCGAACGCCGGCTTGGCCAGGTTGTATTCGAGAAATTTCATCTCGACAAAACCATTGTGCGAGACGATAGGGAAAGCTGCATTGAAGGCGGCTTGCAGGCCCTCATTGGTGCGTTTTTTGGGCGCTGATCCCGCTTGGAGAAATGCAGTGTATGCGTCCTTCTGCATTTGCAGCAGGTAAGGAACCTCCAGCACGCTATCGCGGCTGCCGAAACTTTTGCGGATTCGCTTGCGTTCGGTATAAGAATAAGCCATGAGATCTCCGGGCAAAGACGTGAGTCCTGGGTCTGCGACGACTGACCCGCGGGTGGCACCCTGCGGGCTTGGCGGTTGGCCACTACCAACCATGGCGGACGGCGATGCGTTGCACATCACCCGAACCAAGGCATCTTCTGCTGTCGGATTCGTCAGAAGACACTTGAAAAACAGCTTGGTTTGCCCATCGGCCGACAGCCTCCGGGAACCCGGCCAAACCGGTTTTCAGGTGTACTCTGGAAGCGGCAAAGGCTGGAGGCCCTTCGAAGAACCTCCAGCCCTTGAGCCAGTCCGAATTACTTGAGTTCGGCCTTGGCGCCGGCTTCCACCAGCTTCTTGACAGCTGCTTCGGCGTCAGCCTTGGCAATGCCTTCCTTGACATTCTTGGGAGCGCCGTCCACCAGATCCTTGGCTTCCTTGAGGCCCAGGCCGGTGATTTCGCGCACAGCCTTGATGACCGAAACCTTGGCGGCGCCAGCGTCGAGCAGCACCACGTTGAATTCCGTCTGCTCTTCAGCAGCAGCAGCAGCGCCGCCGCCGCCAGCAGCAGGAGCAGCCATGGCTGCAGCGCTCACGCCAAATTTCTCTTCAATGGCCTTCACCAGGTCATTGAGTTCCAGAACCGTCATGCTGTCCAGAGCGGTCAAAAATGCGTCTTTATCGAATGCCATTTTTATTTCCTAACAATTTTGTTGGTTATCTGACGGGCAATCAAGCCGCGACAGGTTCGGCGGCCGTTTCGGCAGCGCCTTCGCCTTTTTTGGCCGCCAGCGCGCCCAGCACAACGGCTGTACGCGACATGGGGGACATAAGCAAGCCACAAATCTGAGCCAACAGAACTTCCTTGGAAGGAATGTTAGCCAGTTGCTTAACGCCGTTGACGTCCAGGGCTTTACCACCGAAAGCGCCACCGCGAATCACCAATTTATCGTTGGTTTTCGCGAAATCGGCCACCACCTTCGCGGCGGCCACAGCGTCTTCGGAGAAGCCGTAGATCAGCGGACCGGTCATCTGGTCTGCCACCACGTCAAATGCGCTGCCAGCGACAGCACGGCGAGCCAGGGTGTTCTTCAGAACACTCAGGGTCACGCCCTTGCTGCGAGCATCAACACGCAGTTTGGTCATGTCGGCGACCGTGATGCCACGGTACTCCGCGATCACAAGCGTTTGAGCTTTAGCGGCGAGGCTGGTCACTTCACTGATGACCGCTTCTTTCTCACTGCGATTAAGACTCAAGGTCTACTCCTTAAAATGCACCTTCGAGGCATAGCCCCTCTAGCGCGCTCTTTGTTGCAGCGACCAACTGTTTCGGAACGGATTCCATTTCAGCGGGATCGCCATCTGCGTTGGCTCGAAAAGATTTAAGCGCAATCTACTCACACACCAACGGTCTTGGATGGCCTGCGGCCGCCTGAACGGCAGCAGCCCACCACATCAAGCCACCCATCAGAAGCGGCCTGAAGATTCTTTGCAGTTATGCCGAGATGGTCTGTGCGTCTACGCGCACACCCAGGCCCATCGTGGACGAAACTGCCACCTTACGCAAATACAGGCCCTTGCTCGTTGCAGGCTTGGATTTGTTCAGGGCTTCGATCAGCGCGGCAAGGTTGCCTTGCAACTTATCGTTGTCAAACGAACGGCGGCCAATGGTGCTGTGCACGATGCCGGCCTTGTCGACGCGGTACTGCACCTGACCTGCCTTGGCATTCTTCACGGCCGTAGCCACGTCAGGCGTCACGGTGCCAACCTTGGGGTTAGGCATCAATCCGCGCGGGCCAAGGATCTGACCCAAGGTCCCCACGACGCGCATGGCATCGGGTGCGGCAATCACGATATCGAAAGGCATGTCTCCGGCCTTGACCATAGCGGCCAGATCATCCATTCCAACGATGTCTGCACCAGCAGCCTTGGCTTCTTCCGCCTTGGCGCCTTGCGCAAAAACAGCAACACGCATGGTTTTGCCAGTGCCGTGCGGCAACACGACAGCGCCACGCACAACCTGATCCGACTTCTTGGCATCCACGCCGAGCTGCACTGCGACATCGATCGATTCGTCGAATTTAGCGGTTGCGGCTTCCTTCACCAGAGCCAAAGCTTCGGCGAGCGGATACAGCTTGGTGGACTCCACCTTGCCTTGCAAGGCTTTTTGTTTCTTGGTCAACTTGGCCATTTACACGCCCTCCACCGATACACCCATCGAACGGGCAGAGCCGGCAATGGTACGAACTGCTGCGTCGAGATCGGCAGCGTTCATGTCTTTCATCTTGGTCTTTGCGATCTCTTCAAGCTGAGCGCGCGTGATCTTGCCCACCTTGGCCTTCAAGGCGTTGGCCGAGCCCTTGTCGAGCTTGATGGCCTTCTTGATCAGCACCGTTGCGGGTGGCGTCTTGATGATGAAGGTGAAGCTTTTGTCGGCAAAAGCCGTAATGACCACCGGCAGCGGCAGACCGGGCTCGACACCTTGGGTCTGCGCATTGAATGCCTTGCAGAACTCCATGATATTAAGACCGCGCTGACCCAACGCTGGGCCAATCGGTGGTGAGGGGTTGGCCTTACCAGCTGGAACTTGCAGCTTGATAAAACCGACGATTTTTTTCGCCATAGTTTTCTCCTTACGGGTAGTAACGCCTAGGCTGCATTTGCAAGACAGGGCTCCCCGAGGGTTAACGACTCACTAACTTCCTTCGCACCGAGTCGAAAAGTGCGACATATTTCGTTCGCTCAGGTTTTTTCGATCTGACTGAACTCAAGCTCTACCGGGGTGGAGCGCCCAAAAATCATGACGGACACCCGCACACGACTCTTCTCGTAGTTGACGTCTTCCACCGAACCATTGAAATCTGTAAACGGACCTTCTTTGACGCGCACCATCTCACCCACCATGAATTCGACCTTGTGCCGAGGCTTGTCGGTGCCTTCCTGCATTTGGCTGACAATCTTCTGCACCTCTTCTTCCGAGATGGGAGCAGGCCTATTCTTGGCACCACCCACAAAGCCTGTCACCTTGTTGGTGTGCTTCACCAGGTGCCAGGTGTCATCGTCCATGATCATTTCGACAAAAACATAGCCAGGAAAAAGACGTCGCTCGGTCGTCTTGCGCTGGCCATTTTTCATCTCGACCACCTCTTCGGTGGGCACCAGGATTCGACCAAACTTGTCTTGCATACCCGAACGGGTGATGCGCTCGACAATATTGCGCTCTACGGCCTTCTCCATACCTGAGTAGGCGTGGACGATATACCAGCGCAATTCAGGATTGGCAGAAGCCGTGCCTGCGAGGATGGTTGCACCACCCGTATCGACATCAGCCATCATTTACTTCCTCCAACCCAAGATCAGGTCATAGAACACCCACTCAAGGGTTTTGTCGGTAAGCCAAAGAAACAAAGCCATGACAACTACGAAGGCAAAAACATACAGTGTCATCTGCGTGGTTTCCTTGCGCGTAGGCCAAACGACCTTCTTGACTTCACGCCATGCATCACGCCCAAATGCCAGCAGACGCTGGCCCGGATCCGACATCACAAACACGCTGGCAGCAACAGCCAAGCCAAGCAGCAAAACACCCCACTGCACGTAAGGACCTTGCTTGGCAAGCAAATAAAACCCGACTACGGAACCAATAACCAGCGCGACCACCGCGGCTAGCTTGGCCTTGTCTGCGCCAGTACTGACTGTTTCAACCTGTGTAGTCGCCATTTTGAGCTGTTTCCTGCTTCATTTTTTTTGACGCCACTAAGACGCCGAAGCCCGCCAGGGTCTGGCGGGCTTTTTTACCACTTGCAAGTGGCAGGGGCAGTAGGAATCGAACCTACAACCTTCGGTTTTGGAGACCGACGCTCTGCCAATTGAGCTATACCCCTAAATTGCTTCAAGCAATGATCTTGGCCACGACACCCGCGCCCACGGTACGGCCGCCTTCGCGGATAGCGAAGCGCAGACCTTCTTCCATGGCGATAGGGTTGATCAGCTTGACGGTGATCGACACGTTATCGCCAGGCATGACCATTTCCTTGCCTTCAGGCAACTCGATCGCACCGGTCACGTCCGTCGTGCGGAAGTAGAACTGGGGACGGTAGTTGTTGAAGAAAGGCGTGTGACGGCCGCCTTCGTCCTTGGACAGCACGTACACCTCTGCGGTGAAGTGCGTGTGGGGCTTGATCGAGCCGGGCTTGCACAGCACTTGGCCGCGCTCGACGTCTTCACGCTTGGTACCGCGCAGCAGCAGGCCGACGTTGTCGCCCGCCTGGCCTTGATCCAGGAGCTTCCTGAACATTTCCACGCCGGTGCAGGTGGTCTTGACGGTGTCTTTGATGCCGACGATTTCGATTTCTTCGCCGACCTTGATGATGCCGCGCTCGATACGGCCGGTCACGACGGTGCCGCGGCCAGAGATGGAGAACACGTCTTCCACGGGCATCAGGAAGGCGCCATCCACAGCGCGCTCAGGCGTGGGGATGTAGTTGTCCAGCGCTTCGGCCAGCTTCATGATGGCTTCTTCGCCGAGCTTGCCCTTGTCGCCTTCCAGGGCGAGCTTGGCGGAACCGCGAATGATCGGGGTGTCGTCGCCAGGGAAATCGTATTTGTCGAGGAGCTCGCGCACTTCCATTTCGACGAGCTCAAGGAGTTCTTCGTCGTCCACCATGTCGCACTTGTTCAGGAACACGATGATGTAGGGCACGCCCACCTGGCGGGCCAGCAGGATGTGCTCGCGGGTCTGGGGCATGGGGCCGTCAGCGGCCGAGCACACAAGAATAGCGCCGTCCATCTGGGCAGCGCCGGTGATCATGTTCTTCACATAGTCAGCGTGGCCAGGGCAGTCGACGTGGGCGTAGTGGCGGCCAGCCGTTTCGTACTCGACGTGCGAGGTGTTGATCGTGATGCCGCGCGCCTTTTCTTCAGGCGCGTTGTCAATCTGCGAATAGTCTTTGGCTTCGCCACCGAACTTGGCCGACAGCACGGTCGCAATCGCTGCCGTCAGCGTGGTCTTGCCGTGGTCAACGTGACCGATGGTGCCCACGTTGACGTGGGGCTTGGTGCGCTCGAATTTTCCTTTTGCCATTTTCCCGACTCCGAAAAAAATCTATAACCACACAACAGGATCTCGGCGCAATCTCAAGCAGACGCACCTGAAATTTTTGGTGCCCATGGCGGGAATCGGACCCGCGACCTCTCCCTTACCAAGGGAGTGCTCTGCCACTGAGCCACATGGGCAATCTCGCAACCCGCTTGCGCGAGCCACTTCTTACTAAAACCAACCAGCAAATCGTGGAGCGGGAGACGGGAATCGAACCCGCGTCATTAGCTTGGAAGGCTAGGGTTCTACCATTGAACTACTCCCGCACTAACTCTGCCAGCCAGAGCCCTTGGACAGTTCCTGCCTTACGATTTGCTTTTATCTGGTGGAGGAGGCTGGATTCGAACCAGCGTAGGCGTAAGCCAACAGATTTACAGTCTGCCCCCTTTAGCCACTCGGGCACTCCTCCGGACAATCTCGAATTATATACCAAAAAATCGCCGTCAAACAAGCCGCTTGCTTTGCGGAGATTTTTGCGATCGAAAACTTCGATCCTGCAATGACACAATCACTCCATCTGGTGCGGCTGGCGGGGATCGAACCCACGACCCTTGGCTTCGGAGGCCAATACTCTATCCACTGAGCTACAGCCGCATTTCAACCCGTCCCCCGCCCGGACGCTTGCGCACCCGGTCAGGAAAAAGTTGTCCAGCCTGCAATTATCGCATGCTCCAGGGCTACCAGGATCGATCGGCGTTCGCACGACCTTTTTTCTGGACTCTATAATCTCTGATCTATATCAAGTCACTTCCGCCAAGATCCCATGAGCACGAACCACCCAGAAGAAGCCCACACAGGCCCCATCAAGAACCCTAAACAGTTGTTGGCTGCGGTTCTCTATGCGTTTGTGATCCCGGTGTTCGTCATCATCGGGCTTGTGATGTTCATTACATCGGGCAACAAGCCTGCTTCGGGCGCAGCGAATCCTGAACGCGCCATCTCCGAGCGCATCCAAAAGGTAGGGTCGGTAGAGATCCGTGACGCCAACCGCCCTCTCAAAACAGGAGAAGAGGTGTACACCGCCCAGTGCGCAGCCTGCCACGCCACAGGTGCAGCTGGTGCGCCCAAAGCTGGTGATGTAGCAGCATGGGGCCCCCGTATTGCTACAGGCTTTGATACTTTGGTGCACTCGGCCATCAAGGGAAAAAACGCCATGTCCGCGCAAGGTGGAGGCAACTTTACCGACATCGAAATTGCACGCGCTGTGGCTTACCTGACGCACCAGGCAGGTGGGAAGTTTGAGGAACCTGCGGCTCCGGCAGCGCCTGCCAGCAATTGAGTCTTCTGCTCGGTCTGCGGCGGAGACCGAGCACTGCCAACGCCCGGACGCAAGAGCGTATTAATCGCGCTGCGGACGGCGCGAGTGCATCACAGCCAACCGCAGGGCAACTCAACTGTGCAGTTGCATGAGTGCAGGACTGCAGACATAGCCGTATCGGGTCGGCAACTCTCTGCACTGGACCCCAATGGGGTTCCACAATCCGTTGCCAATGCCCTCGGCCACCTGCAAGACGTCCTGGCTATGAACCAGCCCCAGGCCTAGCTCGGTCGCAAAATAGACCCGCCCCTCTTCGTCTGTTAGGCAGGCCTGCGCTTCGGTAGCTTGCCCGGTGTGTGACTGCAAACTTCCATCGGGTTGAACACGCCAGATCCATGGCGTGCTTTCCAGTTCGACATAAACGCGCTGAGGGCCGTTCTGGAAATACCATCGCCCACTATCGTCGCCTTCATAGTTGCGCTGGATGAAGTCGATAAGCCTTTCGTGCTGCAGCAATGAGCCACGACTTTGCGGAAACGGCCCGATGGCTTGGGCGGCATCGTCGCGCAAGTACCATTGTCCACGGGCATCCAGGCCCAGCCAGCCATAACAGTCGGGCACATTAGGCCATTTGGCCAAAGCCTGCTTCACGATGTCATCCATGATTCCATTGTGCACCGACAAATCAGCAAAGACGTGCATGCGGCAGAATCACTGGCAGTCTGCTTTTCCGAACGGGATCATTACTATGAAGCGTTTATTTCTCATCCTCTCAATCTTGGCCGCATCGCTGCTCACCGGCTGTGGCTACAACGATTTCCAGCGTCTTGACGAGCAATCGAAGGCCGCCTGGAGTGAAGTCCTCAGCCAGTACCAGCGGCGCGCAGACCTCGTGCCCAACATTGTCGCCACGGTGAAGGGTGAGGCGAGTTTTGAACAGGACACTCTGACGAAGGTGATCGAGGCCCGCGCCAAAGCCACCTCGATTCAGGTGACCCCTGCCACGCTGAATGACCCCCAGGCCTTCGCGAAGTTTCAACAAGCACAGGGAGAGCTGTCGGGGGCACTTTCGCGGCTGATGGTAGTGGCAGAGCGCTATCCCACACTCCAGGCCAACCAAGGCTTCCGCGATTTGCGCGTGACGCTGGAAGGCACAGAAAACCGCATTGCTGTAGCCCGCAACCGCTACATTCAGTCGGTGCAGGAGTACAACGTTCTGGTCCGCAGCTTCCCTAGCAACCTCACCGCAATGGTGTTCAGCTATGCAGCGAAGCCTGGCTTCACGGTGCAGAACGAGGCTCAAATCTCGACACCTCCCACAATTGATTTTTCAGCTCCTAAGCCGTAATTTTTGCTTTTTTTTGATTGCAACGCTTATGTGGCGAGCGCTAGTAGCTATATTTTTCGCAGCACTTTCGCTCTATGCGTTGGCTGCAGGCGAATTACTGCCCGTGCCCGCATTGGCAGCCCATGTGCTTGACCAGACCGGCACTCTGGACGCCAGCCAACGTCAGGCGCTGGAGCAGCAGTTGACCGCACTGGAGCAATCCACGGGCTCGCAAGTCGTTGTGCTGATGGTGGCAACAACTGCGCCCGAAGACATCGCCAGCTATGCCAACCGCATCGCCAACGTGTGGAAAGTGGGCCGCCGCACGGTCGGCGATGGTGTACTGGTTGTGGTCGCAAAGAATGATCACAAGATGCGTCTGGAGGTCGCAAAGACGCTGGAAGGAGCGATTCCCGACATTGCTGCGGCGCGCATCATCGACTCCACAATGAAACCACGCTTTCGCGAAAATGACTTTGCCGGAGGCTTGCAGGCGGCGGTAGCGCAGATTGAAACGCTGATCTCTGGCGAAGCACTCCCTGCCCCGTCCGCTATGTCACCAGCCTCCCAAGACGTTAGTGGAGCCTTCCATTGGGGTGGGTTGGCCATTTTTTTGTTTTTGGGAGTCACTTTAGGAGGCCCACTGGCTCGTGCGCTATTGGGTAACGTACTGGGCTCTATAGCAGCCGGCGGACTGACCGCAGCCATTGCATACATTGCGACGACCAGTGCAGTGCTTTCGGCGTTGGCTGGCCTTGCAGCGTTGATCTTCACGCTTGCGTCGGCATCGGCCCGATCCGCCTCTACGCACGGGCGCGTAGGAAATTGGGGCGGCAGCAACAGCAGCAACAGCAGCAGCAGCAGCAGCAGCAGCGGCGGTTGGCGTAGTGGCTCTTCCGATGGAGGCGGCTTTAGTTCGGGCGGTGGTGGTGATTTTGGGGGGGGCGGTGCCTCTGGCGACTGGTGAAAATGACAACTCATCCCTTCTCATTCTTGAGCGCAGTTGCACGCCTCTTTCGGCACCGCTGGCACGACCAGCGTGTTCGGCACTCCCTGACAGACGCCGCATTGCAACGCTTGACGAAACAAGTTGCTACGAGCGAAGAACGGCACAGCGGGCAAATCCGTATCTGCGTCGAAGGCGGTCTGCCATGGGGCTATCTGCGCAGCCATGCGCCTTGCCGTGAACGAGCGCTGGCGATGTTCAGCAAACTGCACGTCTGGGATACAGAACACAACAATGGGGTACTGATCTATTTGTTGCTGGCAGATCGCTCGATCGAGATCGTGGCCGATCGGGGGCTGCGCGCATACATTCTCAATTCAGAGTGGCAGCAGATGGTCAACTGCATGGCATCAGCTTTCCGCTCAGGACAGTTCGAGCAAGGTTTGACGCTTGCCGTGGAAGAGGTGACGACCCTGCTCAGCGCGTACTTTCCGGTACATGCCAATAGCGAACGTGCCAATGAGTTGCCTGATGAGCCCTACATCGCAGAGGGTAAGCGCTAACCAGTATCCATAAAAAAACCCGGCAGAGCCGGGTTTTTTGGGGGTATCTAGCCAACGCAGGCTTACCTTTTCTGGCGATACTTGCGCAGTGCCGCAATTTGAGCCGCCATGATGGCCAGTTCAGACTGCGCACGGGCGAGATCGAGCTCACCTTTGGCGTTTTTGACTGCCTCTTCAGCTGCAGCCTTGGCCGAATTGGCTTTCTCATCGTCCAGATCCTTGCCGCGGACTGCGGTGTCCGACAGAACGGTCACGCAGTCGGGCTGAACTTCGAGAATACCGCCAGCGACAAACACGAACTCTTCGGTGCCATCGGCCATTTCGATACGCACCGAACCCGGTTTAATGCGGGTAATCAGTGGTGTGTGGCGTGGGTAAACGCCCAGTTCACCCGCTTCGCCGGGCAGGGCAACGAAACGCGCCTCACCCGAGAAGATGGACTCCTCGGCACTCACAACGTCGACATGTATGGTGTTGGCCATCTGAATTCCTTTGGAAATCTGCAAAAAGCAATAGCGTGAAGGCGGTGGTCATTCCGGCATAAATGCCCCACCGAGCCGCCTTTACGCCATCTTCTTGGCCTTCTCGATAGCTTCGTCGATGGTGCCCACCATGTAGAACGCTTGCTCTGGCAGGTGATCGCACTCACCGTTCACGATCATCTTGAAACCACGGATGGTTTCCGACAGCGGAACGTACTTGCCTGGGGAGCCCGTGAACACTTCGGCCACGTGGAAGGGCTGCGACAGGAAACGCTGGATCTTGCGCGCGCGGGCCACGGCCAGCTTGTCTTCAGGCGCCAGTTCGTCCATGCCCAGAATGGCGATGATGTCGCGCAGTTCCTTGTAGCGCTGCAGCGTACCTTGCACTGCCCGGGCCGTTGCGTAATGGTCTTCGCCCACAACGTTCGGGTCCAGCTGGCGGCTGGTGGAGTCCAGAGGGTCCACGGCAGGGTAAATACCCAGCGAAGCGATGTCACGCGACAGCACCACGGTGGAATCCAAGTGGGCAAAGGTCGTGGCAGGCGAGGGGTCGGTCAAGTCATCGGCAGGCACGTAAACGGCCTGGATGGAAGTGATCGAGCCGACCTTGGTCGACGTAATACGCTCTTGCAGACGGCCCATTTCTTCGGCCAGCGTAGGCTGATAACCCACGGCGGAAGGCATACGGCCTAGCAGAGCAGACACTTCGGTACCAGCCAGTGTGTAGCGGTAGATGTTGTCCACGAAGAACAGCACGTCGCGGCCTTCGTCACGGAAGGATTCCGCGATGGTCAGACCGGTCAAGGCCACGCGCAGACGGTTGCCTGGGGGCTCGTTCATCTGGCCGTACACCATGGCAACCTTGGACTCTTCGAGCTTCTCCAGGTTCACCACGCCGGAATCGGCCATCTCGTGATAGAAGTCATTGCCTTCACGGGTACGCTCACCCACACCAGCGAACACCGACAGACCAGAGTGGGCCTTGGCGATGTTGTTGATGAGTTCCATCATGTTCACGGTCTTGCCCACACCGGCGCCACCGAACAGACCCACCTTGCCGCCCTTGGCGAACGGGCACACCAGGTCGATCACCTTGATGCCGGTTTCCAGCAGCTCTTGCGATGGCGACAGTTCGTCGTACGCAGGGGCCTTGCGGTGGATGGATGCCGTCAGATCCTGGCTCACGGGACCACGTTCGTCGATGGGCGCGCCCAGCACGTCCATGATGCGACCCAGCGTCGCCTTGCCCACAGGCACGGTGATGGGGTTGCCGGTATTGGTCACCATGATGCCGCGGCGCAGGCCGTCGGACGAACCCAGCGCAATAGTACGCACCACGCCATCGCCCAGCTGCTGCTGAACTTCCAGCGTCAGTGCGGAGCCATCGAGCTTCAGCGCGTCATAGATCTTCGGCATCTGGTCGCGCGGAAACTCCACGTCCACCACGGCGCCGATACATTGAACAATTTTTCCTTGGGCTTGAGCCATTTTTTGCTCCAATTAGTTTGATTCTTGCAGTGGCGACTGGTGATCAGCCGCTGATGGCCGCAGCCCCGGACACGATTTCCGACAATTCCTTGGTGATCGCTGCCTGGCGGGTCTTGTTGTAGACCAGCTTCAACTCACCAATCACATTGCCGGCGTTGTCGGTGGCGGCCTTCATGGCCACCATCCGTGCAGAGTGTTCGGATGCCATGTTTTCGGCCACGGCCTGATAGACCAGCGACTCGACGTAGCGCACCAAAAGCTCATCGATCACGCTTTGTGCATCGGGCTCATAGATGTAGTCCCAGCTGTGCTGCCCGGCATCGGCCTTGATGGCCTCTGACTTGAGGGGCAACAATTGCTCGACCACGGGCTCCTGCTTCACCGTGTTGATGAACTTGGTGTACGACAGGTACACCGCGTTGATCCGGCCTTCGGCGTAGGCATCCAGCAGCACCTTGACCGGCCCTATGAGCTTATCGAGATGGGGACGATCGCCCAGCTGCGTCACATGCGAAACCACTTTGGCACCGACACGGTTCAAAAAACCCAGGCCCTTGTTACCAATGGCCACAGCCTCCATCGCCATGCCCTGGTCTTGCAGTTCACGGAGTTTGGTGGTGACGCTGCGCAGCACGTTGGTGTTCAAGCCACCGCACAGCCCCTTGTCGGTCGTGACCACGATGAGTCCAGCCGTCTTGGAGTCGTTCAACTTCATGAACGGGTGTACGTACTCAGGGTTGGCCTGTCCGAGATGGGCTGCAATATTGCGGATCTTGTCGCTATAAGGCCGGGCCGCACGCATGCGTTCCTGCGCCTTGCGCATCTTGGACACGGAAACCATCTCCATGGCCTTCGTGATCTTCTTCGTATTCTCGAAGCTCTTGATCTGGCCGCGTATTTCCTTGCCTGTTGCCATAGTTGATTCCTTGTGTCGTCAGAGCCGGTCGTTCAAGTCGTCAGGCGAAGGACTTCTTGAAAGCGGTGATGGCGTTGGTCAACTCGGCTTCGGCATCCTTGTCCAGCGCCTTGCTCTGTTCGATCTTGTCGAGCAGCGCAGCGTGGCTGGTCTTGAGGAACTGGTGCAGACCGTGTTCGAAAGACAAAACCTTCTTCACTTCGAGGTCGTCCAGGAAACCCTTATTGACGGCAAACAGCGTCGCACCCATCAAAGAGATGGACAACGGGCTGTACTGGGCCTGCTTGAGCAGCTCGGTCACACGGGCACCGCGGTCCAACTGCTTGCGGGTGGCTTCGTCCAGATCGGAGGCGAACTGCGCAAACGCGGCCAACTCACGGTACTGGGCCAGGTCGGTACGGATACCGCCGGACTGGCCCTTGATGATCTTGGTCTGCGCAGCAGAACCCACACGCGACACCGAGATACCGGCGTTGATGGCGGGACGGATACCAGCGTTGAACAGGCTGGTTTCCAGAAAGATCTGGCCGTCGGTGATCGAGATCACGTTCGTTGGCACGAAAGCAGACACGTCGCCCGCTTGCGTTTCGATGATGGGCAGAGCCGTCAGCGAACCCGTCTTGCCCTTGACTTCACCCTTGGTGAAAGCTTCAACGTAGTCGGCGTTCACACGGGCTGCGCGCTCGAGCAGGCGGCTGTGGAGATAGAACACGTCGCCGGGATAGGCTTCACGGCCTGGTGGGCGGCGCAGCAGCAGCGAGACCTGGCGGTACGCCACGGCCTGCTTGGACAGGTCGTCATACACGATCAGGGCGTCTTGGCCGCGGTCGCGGAAGTATTCGCCCATGGTGCAGCCGGAATAGGCCGAGACGTACTGCATGGCAGCCGACTCGGAGGCCGAAGCCGCCACAACGATGGTGTAGTCCATGGCGCCGGCTTGCTCCAATGCGCGCACTACGTTCTTGATCGACGAAGCCTTCTGACCGATGGCAACGTAAATACAGGTCACGCCCTGGCCCTTCTGGGCGATGATGGCGTCGATGGCCACTGCCGTCTTGCCGGTCTGGCGGTCACCAATGATCAGTTCGCGCTGGCCACGGCCAATCGGCACCATGGAGTCGATGGACTTCAGGCCGGTTTGCAGCGGCTGGTCCACAGACTTGCGTGCGATCACGCCGGGAGCAACCTTTTCGATCACGTCCGTCATCTTGGCGTTGATCGGACCTTTGCCGTCGATCGGCTGACCCAGGGCATTCACCACGCGGCCGATGAGCTCGGGGCCCACAGGCACTTCCAGAATGCGACCCGTACACTTGACGGTATTGCCTTCAGAGATGTGCTCGTACTCGCCCAGAATCACGGCGCCGACGGAGTCGCGCTCCAGATTCAGTGCCAGACCGTACGACGGAACACCATCCGCCGTAGCGGGGAATTCCAGCATTTCGCCCTGCATCACGTCGGACAGGCCATGAACGCGCACGATACCGTCAGACACGGACACCACGGTGCCCTGGTTACGGATGTCGCTGCTGGCTGCCAGACCCTCGATACGGCTCTTGATCAGTTCAGAAATTTCTGCGGGATTGAGTTGCATGACTCTTTCCTTCTTTCTTTGTTTAGCCGAGACCTCAAGTGCTTACGCAATGAGGGCCGCTTTCATTTGTTCCAGACGGGCCTTGACCGAAGTGTCGAGCACCTCATCGCCGACCACCACGCGAATGCCCCCGATCAGCGACTCATCGAGCCGTGCGGAGAGATTGAGCTTGCGGCCGAAGCGCTTTTCCAGCGTAACAGACACTTCCGACAAGGCTGCGGCGTCCATGGTGAACGCGCTGTACACGATGGCATCCGAAGACCCATTGCGACGGTTGACGAGCTCGCGGAATTGCGCCGCCACTTCAGGCAGCGCATTCAAACGACCGTTGTCGATGACCGCGCGCAGGAAGTTCTTGGCAGCATCGGGCAGTGCGGAGCGCACCACGCCAGCGATGACATCGAACACCTGCTCGTCCGTCACTTTGGGACTGTCGGCCAGTTGGCGGATTTGCGGATGGGCGGCAATGGCCGCCATTTCGTCCAACCAGACAGCGGTGCTGCCCAAATCGGTACTCGCATTTGCAGTACAGGCTTTGAACAGTGCGTCCGCGTAAGGACGGGCGATAGTGGCGAGTTCGGCCATGTCGTCCCCTTACAGCTCGGTTTTCAGGCGGTTGAGCAGATCGGCATGAACACCAGCATTGACTTCCTTGCGGAGAATCTGCTCGGCGCCCTTGACGGCCAGCGCAGCCACTTGCTCACGCAGTGCTTCGCGGGCTTGCACAGCCTGTTGCTCGGCTTCGGCACGTGCGGCGGCAACAATCTTGTTGCCCTCCTCGGTCGCCTTGCCTTTGGCTTCTTCGATGATGGCCTGTGCACGGCGGTCGGCATCAGCCAGACGGGTCGTCGTCTCGTTGCGCGCTTGCGACAACTCCTTCTCAACGCGCTGGTTGGCAGCGCTGAGTTCGGATTTGGCACGGTCGGCGGCGGCGAGGCCATCGGCGATTTTCTGGGCTCGCTCATCCAGCGCCTTCGCGATCGGGGGCCACACGAATTTCATCGTGAACCACACCAGGATCAGGAAAACGATGGCCTGAACGAACAGGGTCGCGTTGATACTCACGGCAACACCTTTCTAAAGTGGCGTCGAACGGGAATTACTTGGGCAGGTTGGCCAGCAAGGTCGAAGCGAAGGGGTTGGCGAATGCGAACAGCAGAGCGATAGCAACACCGATCAGGAAAGCAGCGTCGATCAGACCAGCCAAGATGAACATCTTGGTTTGCAGTTCGTTGATCAATTCAGGCTGACGAGCCGACGATTCGAGGAACTTGCCACCCATCAGAGCGATACCGATCGAAGCGCCGATAGCGCCCAGACCAACGATCAGACCACAAGCCAGAGCGACGAGACCGAGAATGTTTTCCATGATGACTCCTGATTAAAAAAAGTTGAAAAAGAAAAAAGGGAAATGGTCAGTGGGCTTCATGCGCCTGGCCGAGGTAAATCAGCGTCAGCATCATGAAAATGAAGGCTTGCAGGGTGATGATCAAAATATGAAAGATCGCCCAGATCGAGCCCGCAATGATGTGCCCCAGAGGGAGCAACACACCAGAGAGCGACATGGCAGCCGCACCACCCATCAGGGCAATCAGCATGAACACCAACTCACCAGCGTACATGTTGCCAAACAGTCGCATGCCATGCGACACCGTCTTGGCAACGTATTCGATAACCTGCATGAGCAGGTTGACCACACCCAGGATCAGGGCAAAGACAGGATTCTTGCTGGTGCCGAACGGTGCGGTCACCAATTCGTGCGCCCAGCCGCCCATGCCCTTGATTTTGATGCTGTAGTAGAAGCACAAAACCAGCACGGCAGATGACAGGCCCAGCGTGGTGGAGAGATCGGCTGTTGGCACGATACGCAGATAGGCATGGCTGGCATCATGGCCAGCAGCGCCGTAGATTTGCGCCCAAATGACGGGCAACAGATCCACTGGCAACATATCCATCGCATTCATCAGGAAAATCCAGACAAACACCGTGAGCGCCAGCGGCGCAATGAACTTGCGGCTTTCCGCGCTGTGGATGTTGGCTTTGGCTTGGTTGTCGACCATTTCCACCATCATTTCGACGGCGCCCTGGAAGCGGCCAGGAACTCCGGACGTTGCCTTGCGGGCAGCGAGCCAAAAGATGAACACCCCCACAAGACCCATCAACACGCTCACGATGACGGAGTCGTAGTTGATCACCGACATGTCGATGATGGATTCCTGCTTGATGTTCTGAAGATGCTGCAGGTGGTGAACGATGTATTCACTTGCAGTCGGAGCGTGCGCTTCTGCGGCCATCGGACAACTCTTCTCTATATCAATCGGTTTTTCGGACACCAGGCCGCACCATGAGTGCGATCCAGTACGTTTTCATTGTGACCACCATACCTACCAGCAACGCCAACCAGCTCAGTTGCGGCACCAGCCTGGGCGCAGCCGCCAGCATGGCAACCGTCAATGCAATCTTGACCATCTCCCAGCCAAAAAAACCCACCATGGCCGAGCCCGCCGAAGCAGCCTGCTTCTGGCGGGACATGCCGCGCGCAAAAAGCGCTGCAGGCACTACCACCGCCAGGGCTCCGTAACCTGCAGACCAGGCCACCGGGGCTTCACCGGACAGTGCCCAGGCCAACAAGGCCACAAGCACCCCCGCCACCGCCTGCATTCCCACCAGGCGCCATACCGACACTGCCGGATTGCGCTTGCGCCACTCATGGGCCTCTTGGGCCGTCAGGGGCTTGAAGTCGGAATCTTCGGCCTCAGCTTCCGTCTCGGGAGCGATTTTTGTCATCGTTCGAGCTCCGCGTTACTGGCTGAAACTTTTTACAAAGCCCCTGATTATAAGTAAAAACCCGCGCAATTCTGCAATGCTTTTGAATTGAGCGGCAGAACCGCGTTTCGGCCCTGCCCGACGTTGTGCATCGCCAACGGCTTTTTGCCCGTCCAATGCAGGCAATCAGGGGATGTGCCCACGCTGCTCCATGGCACTATTCCCCACTCGGTGAGCGCCCGGATTTTATAAGAAAATGCCCTGTAGCGCTCTATAGACAAGCGCAACAAGCTACACATTTAAGAGCACTTTATGGCCACCACCCCCGACCCGTTGAACCACAGCGCCTCCACTTCGGAAGCCGATCCCCGCAAGGACTCGCTGATCGAATACCCCTCTTTGTTCCCCATCAAGGTAATGGGCGCCAAGGTCGATGGCTTTGTGGCCGCAATGGTTGCTGTGGCGCGGGAGTTTGACCCCGGGTTTGACGAAACCCGCCTGGAACTGCGCGAAAGCCGTGCCGGGAACTACCTGAGCGTGACGCTCACCATCACGGCCACCAGCCGCGCACAACTGGACGGCCTGTACCGCGCCCTCTCCGGTCACCCGTTGGTCAAAATCGCGCTCTGAAGGCTCGCCATGCAGTTGCGCACCCTGGGCACTACACCTTACCTGCCCACGTATGAGGACATGCAGGCCTTTACGTCCCGGCGCATGCCCGGCACACCCGATGAAATCTGGCTGTGCGAGCACCCCCCGGTGTTCACGCTGGGCCTCAATGGCCAAAGCAGCCACTTGCTGCTCCCTGGCGCCATCCCGGTCGTAGCCACCAACCGGGGCGGACAGGTGACCTACCATGGTCCCGGCCAAGTGGTGGCCTACCCTTTGATCGATCTGCAACGCGCGGGCTACTTCGTCAAAGAGTACGTTTACCGCATCGAAGAAGCCGTGATCCGCACCCTGGCGCACTTCGGCATCACCGGCCACCGCGTGGCCTCGGCGCCCGGTATTTATGTGCGGCTAGACGACCCGCGCAGCCACGCCCAGATTGCGCAGCGCCCGCACAAGGGCGCAAGCGGCACGCCCGACTTCTCTGGCCTGGGCAAAATCGCCGCGTTGGGCTTGAAAGTCAGCCGCCATTGCACTTACCACGGCGTTGCACTGAACGTGGCCATGGACCTCGAACCCTTCACCCGCATCAACCCTTGTGGCTACGCAGGTTTGCGCACCGTCGATCTTTCTACAATCGGGGTCCACACCACTTGGGAGGAGGCCGCGGACGTGCTGGGCAAACAGCTCTGCATCCGGCTCGCGCCCTGACCCGCCACCAGCCATGAGCACCTCTGACGTCGTACGCGAAGCGCAATCCACCGCTGACTACAACCCGCTGGCCAAGCAAAAAGCCGCCGCCAAACTCTCGCGCATCCCCATCAAGGTCGAGCAGGGCGAGGTGCTGAAAAAGCCCGAGTGGATCCGCGTCAAGGCGGGCTCACCCACCACACGCTTCTACGAAATCAAGCAGATCCTGCGCGAGAGCAATCTCAACACCGTGTGCGAGGAAGCCTCCTGCCCGAACATCGGTGAATGCTTCGGCCACGGCACGGCTACCTTCATGATCATGGGCGACAAGTGCACGCGCCGCTGCCCCTTCTGCGATGTGGGCCACGGACGCCCCGACCCGCTGGACCAGGAAGAACCCCTGAACCTGGCGCGCACCATCGCCAAGCTGCGCCTGAAATACGTCGTCATCACCAGCGTGGACCGCGACGACCTGCGCGACGGTGGTGCAGGGCATTTCGTCGAGTGCATTCGCCAGATCCGCGCGCTTTCACCCAGCACGCAGATCGAAATTCTCACGCCGGACTTCCGCGGTCGCGACGACCGCGCGCTGGAGATTCTCAAAGCGGCGCCGCCCGATGTGATGAACCACAACCTGGAGACTGCGCCGCGCCTGTACAAGGAAGCGCGCCCGGGTTCCGACTACCTTTTCTCCCTGAACCTGCTCAAGAAGTTCAAGGAACTGCACCCTGACATTCCCACCAAGAGCGGGATCATGGTCGGCCTGGGCGAAACGGACGAAGAAATTTTGCAAGTGATGCGCGACATGCGCGCGCACGGCGTCTCCATGCTGACCATTGGCCAGTACCTGGCGCCCAGCAACAGCCACCTGCCGGTGCGCCGCTACGTGCACCCCGACACCTTCAAGGTGTTTGAAGAGGAAGCCTACAAAATGGGCTTCTCTCACGCGGCGGTGGGCGCCATGGTACGTTCGAGCTACCACGCAGACCAGCAGGCGAAATCGGCCGGCGTGTAAACGCAGGCTTGCGGGGCTGCGCATGGAACTGGCCGACGCCCTCTCGTTGCGGCAGTACGGCGCCTCGCCAGGCAGCCACAGCCATGGGCACTTCCAGATTCTGCTGGGCCTGGCCGGCGTACTCGACCTTGAAGTGGAAGGGCGCGGCCTGCGCGTGGCCAGCGGCGGCGGCTGCGTGATCGAGCCCGGCGCGCGCCACGACTTCGAATCCGCCCACGGCAGCCTGTGCCTGGTGCTGGATAGCGCCCATCCCGGCTGGGCGCGCTGCATGGCGCACCCTGCGCCCGCTGCTCACGCCCTGCCCCTGGCGCGCTACCTGGCCAGCGCCCTGCAGCAAGGCCAGGCCCTGGCACTGCAGCACGGCCCAGCCCTGCTGCGCGAAGCCTGGCTGCCCTATGAACACCCTCCCTCACCGGCCAGCCCACGCCGCCGCGCCATCGACTGGCCGGCGCTGCGCCAGTGGGCCACGGGCCAGTGGCAACACCCTTTGAGCGTGGCCGACCTGGCGGCGCAGGTGCACCTGAGCCCGGCCCAGTTCGCCGCGCGCTGCCGCCAGGAGCAGGGGCTGGCCGCCATGGCCTGGCTGCGCGGCCTGCGGCTGGAGCAGGCGCAGTGGCTGCGCACCCGTGGCCTGCCCGTAGCCGAGGTGGCGCGGCGCACCGGCTACCGCTCGCCCTCGGCCCTCACGGCTGCGCTGCGCCGCCGCGAACCCGCGTTGCGCGACGATCCGCCCGCGCCGCGCGACGGTGCCGGCGCGTAAGCTCGCCGCATGCAAGCCAATCTCTATGCCCTGGGCGCCATCGCCCTGTGGGCCTCGCTCGCCTCGCTAGGCGTGTCGCTCACCCATGTTCCGCCTTTTTTGCTCACCGGCATCGCCCTGGTGATCGGCAGCGTGCCGGCCTGGCCGCTGGTACTGCGCGACCCGTCGCAGTGGCGCATCCCGCCGCGCACGCTGGCACTGGGGGTGTACGGCCTGTTCGCATACCACTTCCTGCTGTTCATCGCGCTGCGCAACGCGCCGCCCGTAGAGGCCAACCTCGTCAACTACCTCTGGCCGCTGTTCATCGTGGTGCTGGCGCCCGTCGTGCTGCCCGGCGTGGCGCTGCGCCTGCCGCATGTGCTGGCCGCGCTGCTGGGCTTTGGCGGCGCCGCCATGGCGATTGCGGGCGGGCGCGAACTCAGCGGCACCCTGGCCTGGGGCTACCTGCCCGCGCTGGCGGCGGCTTTCATCTGGGCCACCTACTCGCTGCTGACCAAGCGCGTGGCGGCCTTCCCCACCACGGCCATCGGCCTGTTCGGGCTGGTGTCGGGCCTGCTCTCGCTGCTGTGCCATGTATTGCTGGAACCCTCGGTGTCGCTGCAAGCCCGCGACTGGGCCTTGTTGGCGGTGCTGGGCCTGGGCCCGCTGGGGGCTTCGTTTTATCTGTGGGACAAGGCGCTCAAGCTCGGTGATGCACGGCACATCGGCATCCTGAGTTACCTCACGCCGCTGGCCTCGACGGCGCTGCTCATCGCAGTGAGCGGTCGCCCGTTCAGCGCCAGCATTGCGCTGGCCACGGCCATGATCATCAGCGCGGCCGTGATCGGCATGCGGGCGCGCTGATTTTTGTCAAATCCGCCTGTAACGCCCTACCATCAAGCGCCAAAAGCTATATTATTGATAGCAATCCAGCTACACTGCCTGCAACGGCGGAACGTCATCACCCTCCATCATCTGCTGCGCCCAAGGCGCGAGTTTGCGGGTGTCGGCGCGCAACACTTCTTGCTTGATGGTCAGGATTTGTGCCGGATGCATGGAAAAGCTCCGCAGTCCAAGACCCAGCAGTAGCCGGGTCATGGTGATGTCGCCGGCTGTTTCACCGCACACCGAGACGCTTTTGCCCTGCAGGCGGCATTCCGCGATCACCTCGGCCACCAGCCGCAGCACGGCGGGATGCATGGGGTCGTAGAGATGTGCGACCGATTCATCGGCCCTGTCGATGGCCAGCGTGTACTGGATCAGGTCGTTGGTGCCGATCGAGAGAAAGTCGAAATACTGCAGGAAGTACCGCACCATGAGCGCAGCCGCGGGCACCTCGATCATGGCGCCCAACCGGGTGGGGCCGTGCAGGACGCCACGGGCATCGAGTTCGGCGCGCGCCAGCCGCACCTGCGCCAGCGTCTGCGCGATTTCGCGGGGGTGCGTCAGCATGGGGAACAGCACATTCACCTGTCCATGCACGGCAGCCCGCATCAGGGCGCGCAACTGGGTGCGAAACATGGCCGGGTCGGCCAGGCTCCAGCGAATCGCGCGCAAGCCCAGAGCCGGGTTGAGGGAGTCGTCACGGTGCTGCTTGTCCAGCGGCTTGTCGGCGCCAATGTCCAGGGTGCGAATGGTGACGGGCAGGCCCTGCATGCCTTCAACGGCCTCGCGGTAGGCGCGGTACTGCTCTTCTTCGTCGGGCAGGCTGCCCATGCGACCCATAAAGAGGAATTCGGTGCGGAACAAGCCAACGCCCACGGCGCCCGCAGCCACGGCGGCGGCGGCGTCGCCCGGCAACTCGATGTTGGCCAGCAGGTCGACATGGCAACCATCGAGCGTGACCGCCGGGGTGTGGCGCAAGCGCGCCAGGCGCTCGCGTTCCAGCTCGATCTGGCGCTGGCGAAAACCATATTCAGCCAGGATGATGGCCGACGGATCGACGATCATCACGCCCGCATCGCCGTCGATGATCACCCAGTCGTCCTGGCGCACCAGCTGGCTGGCCGCGCGCGCGCCCACCACGGCCGGAATGTCCATGCTGCGCGCGACGATGGCGGTGTGCGAGGTCTTGCCGCCCACGTCGGTGACAAAACCGGCGAATACGCTTTTCTTGAACTGCAGCATATCGGCGGGCGAGAGGTCGTGCGCCACCAGCACCAGGGGGACATCCACCGTGTCGTCGAGCAGCAGGTCTTGCTGCGTCTTGCGCTTGGGGCTGGCAGCGGGCGGCGCCACGGGCAGGGGCACGCCTTTCATGTGGCGCAGGATGCGGTCGACGACCTGCTCCAGGTCGGCCTTGCGCTCGCGCAGGTATTCGTCTTCCATTTCATCGAACTGGCGCCCGATGACTTCAAGCTGGGTGGTCAGCGCCCACTCGGCGTTGTACAGGCGTTCGGTGATCCAGTGCTTGACACCGTTGGTCAGCATTTCGTCCTGCAGCAGCATGAGGTGCACATCCAGCAGCGCGGCCAGCTCGTGCGGTGCATCGGGGGGCATTTCACCCTGCAGGCGCTGCAGCTCGTCGGCTACAGCATTGCGCCCTTGGCGCACGCGGTCGATTTCGCTGTCGATCTGGTATGGCTCGATGAAGTAGTGCGACACCTCGACGCGGCTTACGCCCACCAGCACGGCACGCCCGATGGCAATGCCACGTGCCACCGCCAGGCCTGGTACGGAAAACGTCATGCGTGCACCCTCCTTCTGGCCTGCCCTGCGCGGACAAGACAGCTTGTGTTCATTCGCCTTCGCCGAACTTGTCGGTAATCAAGGCCAGCAGCGCATCCATGGCTTCCTGTTCCTGCGCACCGCTGGTTTCAATCTCCACCACCGAGCCCATGCCTGCGGCCAGCATCATCACGCCCATGATGCTCTTGGCGTTGATGCGCCGGTCCCCGCGGCTCATGAAAACTTCGCAGGGAAAACTGCCGGCGAGCTTGGTGAGCTTGGCCGACGCCCGGGCGTGCAGGCCCAGCTTATTGCTGATGGTCGTGCTGGTCTTGATCATGCGGATTGCGTATCTGGTTCTGGGGCGCTGAAATGGCCACCTGCATCACCCCCTGGGTGCCCCCGACCACGGCGCGCTGCACCAGCGCATCGAGCGGCTCGGCGCGGTAGCACACGCTGCGCAGCAGCATGGGCAGGTTGACGCCGGTCACCAGGCGCGCATCGCGGCCTTCGACCAGCCTCTGGGCAATATTGCACGGCGTGGCGCCGAACACGTCGGTCAGCACCAGAATCGGGGCTTCGCCCTGTGCTTGCAGCATGCTACGGGCCATGGCCAAGGTGTCTTCGGGTGCTGCGTGGGGCTGCACATCCAGCACCATGACACTGTCGGCACAATCGGCGAACACATGCAAGGCGCATTCGCGCAGTGCGTGGGCCAAGGGGGCGTGGGCGATGATGAAGATGCGCGTGCTCATGGTTTTGCGGTTCAACAGGCATTATCACCGCGGCCGCGCAGCACAAACCATGCATAAGCGGCCCCGTTGCACGCCAGGAACAAGGCCATGCCGGCCCGGTAGGCGGCCACCGTATCCAGCCCTGCCCCCATAAAGCCATCGATCGCCAGGCCTATGCCCCACTGCACCACGAACACGCCCAGAAAGATCACCAGGTTGTAGGCCGACAGGGCGCGCCCCGCCAGGGCCTGGGGAAAGGTCATGGCCAAAGCGGGCAGCGACAGCGACACAAAGGTACTGCACACACAAAACAACGCCCAGGCACCGGCGCCAGCCTGCGGACCCAGTGCCACGATGGTTGCAAGAACGATCAGGCTGGACGGCAGGCCCCAGGCCATCAGCCTGTTGGCGTCCAGACCCCGGCGCAGCAGCCAGGGGTTGACCATGCCCCACGACCAAAAGGTACCCAGCATGGCCATGTTGATCCAGAAGAGCCCAGCCGCCGCCTGCTGAGGCGACTGCCCGGCCACGTTCTGCATCCAGGGCCCAGCCCAGAGAGTCTGCATGGCCACCATGCCGCCGTAACTAAAGAAACCCAGCGGTGCCAGGCGCTGGAAATAGCGGTTGCGCCACACCACGGTGTAACCCGATGGCAGGCCGTGGGGGGACTGGCCTGCGCACTCCCCAGGCTCTGTGTTTTTGGCCTGAGGCCATGCGGGCACCACCAGCGCGACCCACACCATGGCCAGCACAATCAGCACCGCCAGCCCCCAGAACAGCGGACGCCAACCAGCCACGGGCAGCAGCCACTGCACGGGAAGGGTGGACGCCACCATGCCGGTCGAGCCGGTCATCAGCATCCAGGCGTTGGCCCGCATCTGCGCCATGGGTGTAAACCAGCGCCGATAGCCCGTGAGAGGCGCCATCAGGCAGGCACTGACACCCGCACCCACCAGCACACGCCCGGCCAGCAGCACCGAAAAATTCCCGGCCTGGGAGAACACCAGGCAACCCGCCACAGCCACACCCAGAAACCCCAGCTGGACAGTGCGGGGCCCATGGCGGTCAAGCCAGCGCCCCAGGGGCAGCTGCGTGGCTGCAAAGCCGAGAAAGTAGCCCCCGGACAACAACCCCAGATCGCGCGCGTGGAGCGAAAACTCCTGCGTCAGCAAGGGGGCCAGCGTGGCGGTCACAGCCCGCAGCAACGCCGAAAGAAAGTAGGCAAACGCAAAGGCCAGAAATACCATCACGGCGGTCCGCCGCGCGAGCACCGTCACTGCAAAACCAACCCGGCGAAAAATTGTGACGCCTGCTCCCGATGCGGCTTCGCTCCCATCACGATGGCGTGGCAGGCCTGCACCCGGGGTCCCTGGACCCGCGCAAACCATACGGCCTGGACCGCGACGCCCGCGCCATCCGGTGAACGGCCCTGCACCTCGGTGCGCACCGAGGGGGGAATGTCGAGCGCTCCGGCGGGCACGAACGCGGTGTCCTGCGGCGCTCCCGCATGCCCTTCTGAGGGCGCCTGCATGCCCGCCAGGACAGCGGCGCGCCAGTGGGTCAGGGCTGCGCCCGTTTGGGCGGGGTCTTGCAGAACGGCACAGGCGATGGCAAAAGTTGCACCGTCGGCTTCGCAGCCGGACATGTGCATGTCCACCGGGGTGCCCGCCAGCTCCACGCTGCGCTGCACCTGTTCAGGCTTGCAGGGCAGACTGGCCTGGAGCCCTTGTCCGGGGAGCGTCACTGCCCTCCAGTCCAGCGTGGGGCTGCAAGCAGCGAGCATTACCAGGACTGCGGCACATAAGGTTCTGAGCATCCAGGGATTATCGGCAGAAGCGACCACGGCTGCCGGAACGGGCCTGTGAACCTTTGGACTGCGGATGCATCCAACGGGCTTGCGGATCACTCCGCCGGTTCACGCTGCCGCACAATAGCGGTCTTGTTGATGTGGGAAAGCATATGCAGTTGAAGAACGTGGTCATCGCGGTTGCCATGTCCGCCGCAGTTGTGGCAGGTGGTGGAGCGCTTGTGGGTTGCAGCCAGTCTGCAGCCCCCGATTCCACGTTTGTGCTGCTTGATGGCTCACGCCAGACCACGGCCGACCTGCGCGGCAAGGTCACACTGGTGAATTTTTGGGCAACCAGTTGCACGACCTGCGTGGCTGAAATGCCCGAGATCATTGCAACCTACCAAAAGTACCAGTCCCGCGGGTTCGATACCCTGGCGGTGGCCATGAGCTACGACCCGCCAAGCTATGTCGTGAACTTTGCCGAAACCCGCAAGCTCCCCTTCAAAGTGGCGCTCGACAACACCGGGGCGGTGGCCAAGGCTTGGGGCGACGTGCGCATCACCCCTACAACCTACATCGTCAACAAACAGGGGCAGATCGTGAAGACCTATGTCGGCAACCCCAATTTTCCTGAATTGCACCAGTTGATCGAACGCCTGCTGGCGGAAGGTTGAACGCACCCTTGTGCGCTGCGCAGGTTTTTCCTGCCTGGTGGGGGCCTTTGGTCGTGCCGTTACACTGCGCTTTTTGCCATTGAACGCTTCGAGTAGTGGATACGCCCCCCGTGACCTTGTTGACAGCCACCGGCCCCGAACATCTGGCGGTGCTGCGTGATCTCTTCCAGGAATACGCCGACAGCCTGTCGATTGACCTGTGCTTCCAGCAGTTCGATACCGAACTGGCCACCCTGCCTGGCGAGTACGCCGATCCCCGCGGCGCCTTGTTGCTGGCGCTCGTCGATGGCGCACCGGCCGGCTGCTGTGCACTGCGGCCACTCGATACCGCCGACTACCCCAATGCCAGTGAGATGAAGCGTCTTTTCGTGCGCAAAGCCTTTCGGGGCTTTGGGCTGGGGCGCCAGTTGGCCGAGGCGACGCTGGATGCAGCTCGGCAGAGGGGCTATGCCTGCGTGCTGCTCGACACGCTGGACGACATGGAGTCGGCCCGGGCTCTTTACACCGACCTTGGGTTTACGGACATTCCTCCGTACTATCACAACCCGATCCAGGGTGCGCATTACCTCAAGGTCGATATTTTTTAGTCAAATCAACCTTGAGCGCACGGCCATAAAGCGCAGCAAGCTATTTTATTAATAGCACAAGGAAAGCTGCGTATCCGATCTCGGCTCCCACGTGCAATGACCCGACACGATTGAACGATTACGCCCGTGCTTGGGCCAGGAGAGTGTCTGCGTCGCTGACCTCGAACTTGCCCGGACCTTCGATGTTGAGCTGAACGACCTTGCCATCCTTGACCAGCATGGAATAGCGGTTGCTGCGCAGGCCGAGCCCCTTTCCATTCAGATCCAGGGTCAGGCCGGTGGCTTTGGCAAAGGCTGCGTCGCCATCGGCGAGCATGCGAATGGCACTACCGGTCTTCTGATCGCGCGCCCAGGCGCCCATGACAAAGGCGTCGTTGACGGCCAGGCACCAGATCTCATCGACGCCAGCGGCCTTGAACTCTGCGGCCTTTTCTACAAAACCAGGCACATGCTTGGCTGAGCAGGTCGGCGTGAAGGCACCCGGAACAGCAAACAGCGCAATGGTTTTGCCCGCTGCGGCAGTGCCCACCTGCACCGGGTTGGGGCCCAGGCTGCAGCCATTGCCCTCGACCTCGTTGAATTCCATCAGTGTGCTATCGGGAAGGGTATCGCCAATCTGAATCATGCGTGTCTCCGGTGGTGTAAACAGAAAGGGGCAGACCCGTTGTTGGCGCCCCAAAAAGAAAAACGACCCACATTGTGGGTCGTTTTTGCGGGGCTTGCAGTGCAGTGCCAGGAAGGCTTACACCAGCGATGCCTTTGTCACCAAGCGGGTCGCAACCCAGTTCTTGGTCTTCGAGAGTGGACGGCTTTCGGTGATCTCGATCACGTCGCCCGTCTTGTACTCGTTGTTTTCGTCGTGCGCATGGTATTTGCTCGACTTGCCGACGATCTTGCCGTAGAGCTCGTGTTTCACACGGCGCTCGATCAGCACGGTCACGGTCTTTTCACGCTTGTCGCTGACCACCTTGCCAACCAAGGTGCGCTTGAGGGATTTTTTAGCTTCCGTCATGTGGGCTCCTTATTTGGCGGCTTGCTTTTGGGCAAGAATGGTCTTGGCGCGGGCGATGTCACGGCGCGTGGTACGCAGCGTGCCGGTGTTGCCCAGTTGTTGCGTAGCCTTTTGCATGCGCAGTCCGAAATGGGCCTTTTGCAGGGCCTTGATTTCTTCCTTGATGCCAGCGACGTCTTTTTGGCGAAGTTCAGCAGTATTCATATCAGTTTCTCCTGAACTCACTGGCCTACCATGCGTGCCACGAACGTGGTACGCAGGGGGAGCTTGGCAGCGGCCAGACGGAAGGCTTCACGGGCGAGTTCTTCGGGCACGCCGAGGATCTCGAACACGATCTTGCCCGGCTGGATTTCGGCCACGTAGAACTCGGGGTTGCCTTTACCGTTACCCATACGCACTTCGGCGGGCTTGGAGGAAATCGGCTTGTCCGGGAACACGCGGATCCAGATGCGGCCACCACGCTTGACGTGGCGGGAAATGGCGCGGCGAGCGGCTTCCAATTGACGGGCCGTCAGACGGCCCCGATCGGTGCACTTCAGACCGAAATCACCGAACGCGACCGAGTTACCCCGGGTTGCGATGCCAGTGTTGCGGCCTTTTTGCTCCTTGCGGTACTTGCGGCGAGCAGGTTGCAGCATGTTTTATTCTCCTTTTCCGTCCGCTGCTGTAGCGGGCGCGTCTGCTTTACGAACGCGCTTAACGGCGGTTGTGTCGGCGCCACCGGCGCCGGCAGGCTTGTCGCTGCCATCAGCAGGAGCCATATTGGCGCCTGCAGGCCGGCGCGGGCCGCCACGGCCTGCACCACGGTCGTTACGGTCGCCACCAGGGCGGCCATCACGGCGCGGACCACGGGGACGGCGCTCATCGTCCGGACGTGGGGTTTCCACGGCGGGCAGATCGTTACGGCCCAGCGTGTCACCCTTGTAGACCCAGACCTTGACGCCGATCACACCGTAGGTGGTCTTGGCTTCAGAGGTGCCGTAGTCGATGTCGGCGCGCAGTGTGTGAAGTGGCACGCGGCCTTCACGGTACCACTCGCAGCGGGCGATTTCGATACCGTTCAGACGGCCCGACGACATGATCTTGATGCCCAGGGCACCCAGACGCATGGCGTTTTGCATGGCGCGCTTCATGGCACGACGGAACATGATGCGCTTCTCGAGCTGCTGCGTGATGCTGTCAGCGATCAGCTTGGCATCGATTTCAGGCTTGCGCACTTCTTCGATGTTCACTGCGACAGGCACGCCCAGACGGGAGGCGAGTTCCTTCTTGAGGTTCTCGATGTCTTCGCCCTTCTTGCCGATCACCACGCCCGGACGTGCCGAGTAAATGGTGATGCGGGCATTCTTGGCAGGACGCTCGATGAGGATGCGCGAAACCGCAGCATTCTTCAGCTTGGCCTTGAGGTACTCGCGCACCTTGATGTCTTCGGCCAGCATGCCGGCGAAGTCACGGTTGCTGGCGTACCAACGGCTAGCCCAGTTGCGGCTGACCGCAAGGCGGAAGCCGGTAGGATGGATTTTCTGTCCCATAGTCTTCCTTGGCCTCAGTTACCAACCGTCACGTACACATGGCACGTGGGCTTGCTGATGCGGTTGCCGCGGCCTTTGGCGCGCGCGGTGAAGCGCTTGAGCGTGGTGCCTTGCTCGATGTAGATGGTTTTCACCTTCAGCTCATCGATGTCAGCGCCATCGTTGTGTTCGGCGTTGGCGATGGCCGACTCCAGAACCTTCTTGACGATGCCCGCAGCTTTTTTCTGCGTGAAGGTCAAAATGTTCAGAGCCTGGTCCACCTTCTTGCCGCGGATCAGATCAGCGACCAGACGGCCCTTGTCGACCGACAGACGGACGCCCCGGAGGACTGCACGTGTTTCAGACATGGTCGTTCCTTATTTCTTCTGGACTTTTTTGTCCGCGGGGTGACCCTTGAAGGTGCGCGTCAGGGCGAATTCGCCGAGCTTGTGGCCCACCATCTGGTCGGTGATATAGACCGGCACATGCTGCTTGCCGTTGTGCACGGCAATGGTCAGGCCGATGAAGTCAGGCAGAACCATGGAGCGACGCGACCAGGTCTTGACGGGCTTCTTGTCCTTGGTGGCAACGGCCTTTTCGACCTTTGCCATCAAATGGTGGTCAACAAACGGACCTTTTTTGAGAGAGCGAGTCATTGGCTATCCCTTATTTCTTGCGGCGCGAAACAATCATGTTCTGCGTGCGCTTGTTGTTGCGGGTGCGATAACCCTTGGTCAGGTTGCCCCATGGGTCGACAGCATGGCGGCCTTCGCCGGTGCGGCCTTCGCCACCACCGTGCGGGTGATCCACCGGGTTCATGGCAACGCCACGCACCGTAGGACGGATACCCATCCAGCGCTTGACACCGGCCTTGCCGAGTTGGCGCAGGCTGTGCTCTTCGTTGGCGACTTCACCAATGGTGGCGCGGCATTCGATATGGATGCGACGCACTTCACCGGAGCGCATACGAACCTGCGCATACACGGTTTCGCGGGCCAGCAGCGTTGCCGATGCACCAGCGGAACGGGCGATCTGCGCACCGGCACCGGGCTTGAGCTCGATGCAGTGGATGGTCGAACCCACCGGGATGTTGCGGATCGGCAGCGTGTTGCCAGCGCGGATCGGCGCCTCGGAACCGGACATCAGCGTGCTGCCAACTTCCAGACCACGGGGGGCGATGATGTAGCGGCGCTCGCCGTCGGCGTAGCACACCAGAGCGATGTGGGCCGTACGGTTGGGATCGTATTCAATGCGCTCCACCTTGGCAGCGATGCCATCCTTGTTGCGCTTGAAGTCCACCACGCGGTAGTGGTGCTTGTGACCACCGCCCTTGTGGCGCGTCGTGATGTGACCGTTGTTGTTACGCCCGGCTTTCTGGAACTGAGGCTCCAGCAGCGGTGCGTAGCCATCACCCTTGTACAGGTGGTCACGGGTAACCTTCACCACAGCACGTTGGCCGGGCGAAGTGGGTTTCATCTTAATGACAGCCATGATTACGCAGCCTCCCCAGAGAGGTTCAGCTCTTGACCTGGCTTGAGCATCACATAGGCCTTGCGCACATTGTCGCGGCGGCCCACGGTCTTGCCAAACTTCTTGGTCTTGCCTTTGGTGTTGAGCACAGAAACGCCCTTGACTTCCACCTTGAACATCAATTCCACAGCGGCCTTGATTTCATGCTTGGTCGCGCTCTGGAGCACTTTGAACGTCACAGCATTGGACTTTTCAGCAACCATGGTGGCCTTTTCGGACACGATGGGAGCGACCAGCACCTGCATCAGACGACCTTCGTCAAACTTGAGCGTGCTCATGCGAACATCTCCTTGAGTTGGTCGATAGCGCCCTTGGTGACGAGCACTTTCTTGTAGTGCACCAGCGACACGGGGTCTGCATAACGCGGCTCGACAACGAACACGTTCTTCAGGTTGCGGGAAGCCAGGTACAGGTTTTCGTCGATTTCCTCGGCGATCACCATCACCGATTGCAGATTCATCGCCTTGAACTTATCAGCCAGCACCTTGGTCTTGGGCGATTCGAGCGTGAGCGAATCCACCACAGCCAGGCGACCTTCACGGGCGAGCTGCGACAGGATGGAAGCCATGCCAGCACGGTACATCTTCTTGTTGATCTTCTGCGTGAAGTTTTCGTCAGGCAGATTCGGGAAGATGCGACCGCCTCCACGCCACAGCGGCGAGGAAGTCATACCGGCGCGTGCGCGACCGGTGCCCTTTTGCTTGAAAGGCTTCTTGGTAGAGTGGTGAACCTGCTCGCGGTCCTTCTGGGCACGGGTGCCCTGGCGGCCGTTGGCGCGGTATGCAACCACGATCTGGTGCACCAGATCTTCGTTGTATTCACGACCAAACACGGTCTCGGGCGCATCAAACTTGGATGCGGCCTGGCCTTGGTCATTCAGGAGTTCGAGCTGCATTAGTTCGCTCCTTTGGATGCGGTTGCCTTGATGGCGGGACGCACCGTAACGAACCCACCCTTGGAGCCCGGAACAGCGCCCTTGATCAAGAGCAGTTGGCGTGCTTCGTCAATGCGAACCACATCGAGGTTTTGCGTGGTGACAGTTTCGTCGCCCATGTGACCGGTCATGCGCTTGCCCGGAAACACACGGCCCGGATCCTGCGCCATACCGATCGAACCCGGCACGTTGTGCGAACGGCTGTTACCGTGCGACGCGCGCTGGGAAGACATGTTGTGGCGCTTGATGGTGCCGGCAAAGCCCTTACCAATCGAAGTACCTTGCACGTCCACCTTCTGGCCCACGGTGAACAGGTCAGCCACAGGCACGGTAGCGCCCGGCTTGTACTGGGCAGCCGTATCGGCGGTCACGCGGAATTCACGGATAATTTCACCAGCTTCAACGCCCGCTTTCGCGAGGTGGCCGGCTTGTGGCTTGGTCACGCGCGAAGCTTTGCGCGAACCGAATGTGACCTGCACGGACACATAGCCATCGTTCTCTTGGGTTTTGATCTGGGTCACGCGGTTGTTTGACACATCCACCACTGTGACAGGAACTGCGTCCCCATCATCAGTGAACAGGCGCATCATGCCCACCTTGCGGCCCAGCAACCCCAGGGAGTTGCTCAGACTCATTTGTTTCTCCAAAACTTCCACCGCCGCGACTGCAATTGGCCCCGGCGTTGCACTGTATGTGCATGAAAGACGGTTGATAAAACTCCGCCTTTTTACAAACGCAAAAAGGCGAAGCCTCAAAGTATAACGCGAACTGCTTATGAAAGCAAGTTCGCGTTATTTTGAAGGAGCCTGGCGAGTATGCACCGCCAAGGCTTGAAGCTTATTGCAGCTTGATTTCGACGTCCACACCAGCCGGCAGGTCGAGCTTCATCAGCGCGTCCACGGTCTTGTCGGTGGGATCAACGATGTCCATCAGACGCTGGTGCGTGCGGATTTCGAGCTGGTCGCGGCTGGTCTTGTTGACATGCGGCGAGCGCAGGATATCGAAACGCTTCATGCGCGTCGGCAGGGGCACGGGACCCTTGACGATGGCGCCGGTGCGCTTGGCAGTGTCAACGATCTCGGCAGCAGACTGGTCGATCAGCTTGTAATCGAAGGCCTTGAGGCGGATGCGGATTTTTTGCTTGGACATGGCAAGTTCCTGGTGATGCTTAAATCTTAAGCAATGATCTTGGCCACGACACCCGCGCCCACGGTACGGCCGCCTTCGCGGATAGCGAAGCGCAGGCCTTCTTCCATGGCGATGGGGTTGATCAGCTTGACGGTGATCGACACGTTATCGCCAGGCATGACCATTTCCTTGCCTTCAGGCAACTCGATCGCACCGGTCACGTCCGTCGTGCGGAAGTAGAACTGGGGACGGTAGTTGTTGAAGAAAGGCGTGTGACGGCCGCCTTCGTCCTTGGACAGCACATACACCTCTGCGGTGAAGTGCGTGTGGGGCTTGATCGAGCCGGGCTTGCACAGCACTTGGCCGCGCTCGACGTCTTCACGCTTGGTGCCGCGCAGCAGCAGGCCGACGTTGTCGCCCGCCTGGCCTTGATCCAGGAGCTTCCTGAACATTTCCACGCCAGTGCAGGTGGTCTTGACGGTGTCTTTGATGCCGACGATTTCGATTTCTTCGCCGACCTTGATGATGCCGCGCTCGATACGTCCGGTCACGACGGTGCCGCGGCCAGAGATGGAGAACACGTCTTCCACGGGCATCAGGAAGGCACCGTCCACAGCGCGCTCAGGCGTGGGGATGTAGTTGTCCAGCGCTTCGGCCAGCTTCATGATGGCTTCTTCGCCGAGCTTGCCCTTGTCGCCTTCCAGGGCGAGCTTGGCGGAACCGCGAATGATCGGGGTGTCGTCGCCAGGGAAATCGTATTTGTCGAGGAGCTCGCGCACTTCCATTTCGACGAGCTCAAGGAGTTCTTCGTCGTCCACCATGTCGCACTTGTTCAGGAACACGATGATGTAGGGCACGCCCACCTGGCGGGCCAGCAGGATGTGCTCGCGGGTCTGGGGCATGGGGCCGTCAGCGGCCGAGCACACAAGAATAGCGCCGTCCATCTGGGCAGCGCCGGTGATCATGTTCTTCACATAGTCAGCGTGACCAGGGCAGTCGACGTGGGCGTAGTGGCGGCCAGCCGTTTCATACTCGACGTGCGAGGTGTTGATCGTGATGCCGCGCGCTTTTTCTTCGGGCGCGTTGTCAATCTGCGAATAGTCTTTGGCTTCGCCGCCGAACTTGGCCGACAGCACGGTCGCAATCGCTGCCGTCAGCGTGGTCTTGCCGTGGTCAACGTGACCGATGGTGCCCACGTTGACGTGGGGCTTGGTGCGTTCAAACTTACCTTTTGCCATTCTCAATTCTCCAAAGAGCAGTACCCGTGTAGTGGTTTTACGTCTGCATCCGATTGCTGGATCGCCCTGCACGGGGAACGGGGCGGCACCGGATCGCAGACAAAACTATTATTTTTATAGCTGCCAGCGCTTACTGCATAAGCGCTGGAGGCCAATGAGAGTCAAAGAGGACAGAGCAGCAAGGCCGATGCCCCCAAGGATTTATTTTGCGCGCGAGGCCATGATGGCTTCAGACACGTTGCGCGGAGCTTCCGCGTAGTGCTTGAATTCCATCGTGTACGTCGCACGGCCTTGTGTCGCCGAACGCAGCGTCGTCGAGTAGCCGAACATTTCGGACAGCGGCACTTCGGCCCTGATGGCCTTGCCGCCACCAATCATGTCTTCCATGCCCTGCACCATGCCACGGCGTGAGGACAGATCGCCCATCACGTTACCGGCATAGTCTTCAGGCGTTTCCACTTCCACAGCCATCATGGGCTCCAGGATGACAGGGTTGGCCTTGCGGCAACCTTCCTTGAAACCGAAGATGGCGGCCATCTTGAACGCCAACTCGTTCGAGTCCACATCGTGGTACGAACCGAAGTGCAGCGTGACCTTGACGTCCACGACGGGGTAGCCGGCCAGCACGCCTTGCGTGACGGCTTCGTTGATGCCCTTTTCCACCGCAGGGATGTACTCGCGTGGCACCACACCGCCCTTGATGGCATCAATGAACTCAAGGCCCTTGCCGGGTTCGTTGGGCTCGATCTTGAGCACCACGTGGCCGTACTGGCCCTTACCACCGGACTGGCGCACAAACTTGCCTTCGGCGTCTTCCACCGTCTTGCGGATGGTTTCGCGGTAGGCCACCTGGGGCTTGCCCACGTTGGCTTCCACGCCGAACTCGCGCTTCATGCGGTCGACGATGATTTCCAGGTGGAGCTCGCCCATGCCGGAAATAATGGTCTGGCCCGATTCTTCGTCGGTGCGCACGCGGAACGACGGATCTTCAGCAGCCAGGCGCTGCAAGGCAATGCCCATCTTTTCCTGGTCGACCTTGGTCTTGGGTTCCACAGCCTGCGAAATCACGGGCTCGGGGAACACCATGCGCTCCAGAATGATCGGCGAGCCGATATCGCTCAGGGTTTCGCCAGTGGTCACGTCCTTCAGGCCCACGCAAGCAGCGATGTCACCGGCGCGGATTTCTTCCACTTCCTGGCGCTCGTTGGCGTGCATCTGCACGATACGGCCGATGCGCTCTTTCTTGCCCTTGATCGAGTTGAACACGGTGTCGCCCTTGGTCAACACGCCCGAGTACACACGCACAAAGGTCAACTGGCCCACAAAGGGGTCGGTCATCAGCTTGAACGCCAGGGCAGAGAACTTCTCGTTGTCGTCTGCCTTGCGGGTGATGGGATTCTCGTCTTCGTCAGTACCAGCAACATCAGGAATGTCGGTAGGTGCAGGCAGCAGGTCCAGCACGGCGTCGAGCATGCGCTGAACGCCCTTGTTCTTGAACGCGGTACCGCACAGCATGGGCTGGATTTCGCAGGCAATCGTGCGCTGGCGCAGACCGGCCGTGATTTCCTCTTCGGAGAGCGTGCCCTCTTCGAGGTACTTGTTCATCAGCTCTTCGCTGGCTTCAGCGGCGGATTCGACCATCTTCTCACGCCACGTGTTGCACACGTCGATCAGATCAGCGGGAATGTCGCGGTACTCAAACTTCATGCCTTGCGAGGCTTCGTCCCAGTAGATGGCCTTCATCTTGGTGAGGTCGACCACGCCTTCGAACTTGTCTTCAGCACCGATGGGCACAACGATCGGCACAGGGTTGGCCTTGAGGCGCAGCTTCATGCCTTCGACGACCTTGAAGAAGTTGGCGCCGGTACGGTCCATCTTGTTCACGAAGGCCAGACGGGGCACCTTGTGCTTGTTCGCTTGGCGCCACACGGTTTCGGATTGGGGCTGCACGCCACCCACGGCGCAATACACCATGACCGCACCGTCGAGCACGCGCATGGAGCGCTCGACTTCAATCGTGAAGTCCACGTGACCGGGGGTGTCAATGATGTTGATGCGGTGCTCGGGGCGGGACAGATCCATGCCCTTCCAGAAGCAGGTCACGGCAGAAGACGTGATCGTGATGCCGCGCTCCTGCTCCTGCTCCATCCAGTCGGTGGTGGCAGCGCCGTCGTGCACTTCACCCAGCTTATGGGTCACGCCTGTATAGAACAGGATACGTTCAGACGTCGTGGTTTTGCCGGCGTCGATGTGGGCCGAGATACCGATATTGCGGTAGCGCTCGATGGGAGTCTTGCGAGCCATGGTGAATCCTTGATGGGTCGAGTTATTCGGGTTTTCAGGGCACCGGCTCGTGGCGGGAACCCTTCGATGGTGCGACTGCCTCAATCGCCACAAGGCTGCAGGCAAAAATGCCAGCAGCCTTGCGCTTTGACTGAGACTGGTCTGCGTCGATTTAGAAGCGGAAGTGGCTGAATGCCTTGTTGGCTTCGGCCATGCGGTGCACTTCATCACGCTTCTTCATGGCACCGCCACGGCCTTCGGTGGCCTCGAGCAGTTCATTGGCCAGGCGCTGAGCCATGGACTTCTCACCACGCTTGCGGGCGGCTTCCTTGATCCAGCGCATCGACAGAGCCAGACGGCGCACGGGACGCACTTCGACGGGCACTTGGTAGTTGGCACCACCGACACGGCGGGACTTGACCTCGACCATGGGCTTGACGTTGTTGATGGCAACAACGAAAGCTTCCAGCGGATCCTTATCAGGGTGCTTCTTCTCGATCAGTTCCAGGGCACCATAAATGATGCGCTCTGCAACCGCTTTTTTGCCGCCTTCCATGATCACGTTCATGAATTTGGACAGCTCGACATTGCCGAATTTAGGGTCCGGCAGAA
>NZ_BAAGQN010000007.1:58257-111361 GCF_054783455.1 Simplicispira piscis | reverse complement strand
CACTTACTCGACCCACACGAAATATTCGCGCTTGGGGTCACTTCGTTTGAGCCGCCAGCCAGGCGAATCAAACACCGATTGTTTTTGCTGAAAAGCGCAGGGCTTATTTGGCCTTGGGCTTCTTGGCGCCGTACTTGGAGCGCGACTGCTTGCGGTCTTTCACGCCTTGCAGGTCGAGCGAACCACGCACGATGTGGTAACGCACACCAGGCAAGTCCTTGACACGACCGCCGCGCACCAGCACAACGCTGTGCTCTTGCAGGTTGTGGCCTTCACCGCCGATGTAGGAGATGACCTCAAAACCGTTGGTCAGGCGCACCTTGGCAACCTTGCGCAGAGCGGAGTTGGGCTTCTTGGGCGTCGTGGTGTACACACGGGTGCACACACCACGGCGCTGCGGCGAGTTTTCCATCGCCGGACTCTTGGATTTGGTCTTCTCGACCTCACGCCCGTGACGCACGAGCTGGTTAATGGTTGGCATGAACTATCGTCCCTAAACGTAAAATACGAAAACGTGAATCCCTTCGGAAATTCCGAAAAGCCTTCAAATGTAGCAGATAGGCCAGCGCTCAGCAAGCCCCGACGAGCCGCTTCGCGGGCTCGCGCTTACTTGATCCAAAGGCGAATACCGTCCCAGGCCCGCCCCAGAAGACCCGCCTGCTCCACCGCCTCCAGCGCCACCAAGGGCACTTCGCGCAGTGTCTGCTCACCCAGCACCACCTTGAGGGTGCCGATTTCCTGCCCCTGGGTGAAGGGCGCGACCAGCGGATCAGGGCGAACGATCTGCGTGGTCAGCTTGCCAGCGCTCCCGGAGGGCACGGCCACCACGATGGCCTCGGGGCGGCCCAGCTTGAGCTGCGAGGCCTTGCCTTTCCATACTGCAGGGGTGTCCACGCTCTGGCCTACATCAAACAATTTGACGGCATCAAAGGCGGTGTAGCCCCAGTTCAGCAGCTTTTGGCTTTCGTTGGCCCGCGCGTTTTCGCTCGAAGCCCCCAGGACGATGGAGACCAGCCGGCGCGCGCCCACCTGGGGAAAATCGCGCTTGGCCGTGGACACCAGGCAGTAGCCTGCGGCTTCGGTGTGTCCCGTCTTGAGGCCGTCCACACTGGGGTCGCGGTAGAGCAGCAGGTTGCGGTTGTTGCTGTTGGATGCCGGGGTGCCCTCGTAGCGGTACTGCTTGGTGGCGTAGTAGTGCATGTACTCCGGGAAGTCGTGTATCAGCCGCGACGACAGCGTGGCGAGATCACGCGCCGTAGTGGTGTGCCCGGCCTCCGTCAGGCCTTCGGGGTTCTTGTAGGCCGTGTTCTTCATGCCCAGGGCGCGCGCCTGGTCGTTCATCAGCTTGACGAAGTTCTCCGCCGTACCACCCACGCCTTCGGCCAGGGCCATGGTGGCGTCGTTGCCGGACTGCACGATCATGCCCTTGAGCAAGTCGTCCACCGGCACCTGCATCTTGGGGTCGATGAACATGCGCGATCCAGGCATCTTCCAGGCGCGCACGCTCACAGGCAGTTTTTGCTGCAGGCTGATCTTCTTGGCCCGCAGCGCGTCAAAGACCAGATAACCGGTCATCAACTTGGTCAGGGACGCCTGCTCGACGGGCGCATCAATGTCTTTGCCCGCCAGGATCTGGCCTGCCGTCACATCCACCAGCATGTAGGCCCGGGCGGCGATTTCAGGGGGCTGAGGAGCCTGCGCCTGCGCCACCAGGGCGCAGGACAGCACACCGACGGACACAACCAAGGATCGCAACGTAGAGAAAATTCTGTTCATTCAAAAAACCATAGAGAAGAGTAAATAGGCGCACGCAAAAAAGCGCAGAGGGCGCAACGCGCCAAAGAAGGACGCTTCAGGCGCCCGATTGCAGGTGGCGAACCACCAGTTCTTTGAGGAGATTTAATTGTCCGTGAAAGAAATGCCCGCCTCCGGGGAGGACGGTGACAGGCAGTGTCTGGGGCCGCGCCCAGTCCATCACCGAAGACAGCGGCACGGTATCGTCCTGCTCGCCATGCAGCACCAAGGTGCGCAGATGCGCCGCAGGCGGCACCGGGGCTACCGTGAAGCGACTGGCCGCAGTGCCCACCAGCACGGCATGCGCCACCTGCCGCTTGTCCCACAGATCGGCCAGCACATGACTGGTGACAAAAGCGCCAAAAGAAAACCCGGCGAGGGCAATCGGACCCTCGGGTGCCACCTGGCGCACCACCGCCAGCATGTCTTGCTGTTCAGCACGCCCTTCGTCATGCACACCGGCACTGGCGCCCACGCCACGGAAATTGAAACGCACAGCGCTCCAACCGCACTGCACAAAGGCCCGCGCCAGCGTTTGCACCACTTTGTTATCCATGGTGCCGCCAAACAGCGGGTGCGGGTGGGCAATGACGACCACGCCACGGGGCGCTGCGCCTGCAGGGATATCGCGCTGCACCTCAATGGCACCCGCTTCGCCCTGGAGCCGCAATTTCTCGGTTTGTGCGTTCACTGAATACTATCTATTTGATAGCTTCCAGCGCTTGTAAATAGGGCGCTAGATGCCAAAAAGTTATATATTTAAAAACAGATAGAGGCCGGATCAGCGCCCAAGTTCCGGTGGCGTGCGCAAACGTTCCACCACGCGCCCGTTCTTGAGGTGCGATTCGACGATCTCATCAATGTCGGCCGTATCCACGTAGCTGTACCACACGCCCTCGGGATAAACCACGGCCACGGGCCCGGCCGCGCAGCGGTCCAGGCAGCCGGCCTTGTTCACACGCACCTGGCCCGGCCCGGCCAGGCCCGCTTGTTTGACCAGGGCCTTGCAACGATCGAACGCCGCTTGCGCGCCATGCTGGGCACAGCAGTTTTCACCATTGGCGCGCTCGTTCAGACAAAAGAAAATATGGCGCGCGAAGTAGGCGGGCGCGGGGGATGTGGAATCGCTCATACCTGCATTTTAGGAAGCACTGCTGCGCCGCGAGGCCCGCAGTAACACATACACCAGTGTGGCAAAAGGCCACAGCCATCCCAGCCACTGGCCCAGCCCATAAAAACGGATGAAACGCCCCTGCTCCCAGACCAGCAGGGTCTGGGCGAAATAGGCGCTGGTGGGCGCATCGTTGAGCAGCGCCAGGTGGATGGTGAGCACCACCAGCAGCAGCACCGCGCTGACCCGCTGCGGCAGCACGAGCGACAAGGCGGCCAGCACCAGCCCCAGCCAGAGACCGGCACGTACCGGCATACCCAACCAGGCCCAGGCATGGGATGGACCATAACTCAGTGCGGCCGACAAAGCCGTCGCGGCGACGCCCACCAGCGCAATGCCCAACACCAGCACCACACGGCGCCCCCGGTGGCGCACCATGCTGAAGGCCAGCAGACAGGGCACCAGCAAACCCAGCGCCACGCACAGCAGCTCAGCCGCAGGCGAGAGCGGCTGCAACTGCGCCTCGCGCACCGGCAACCAGGCCAAAAACGGGGTATCAGCCAGCAGCTCAGCCAAGGCAAGCTCCAGGCGCTCAAGCACCTGACCCAGGCCAAAAGGTTCAGCCGCCGGGAACAGCAGCGCCCACGGCCACAGTGCCAGCAGCACCAGGGCGCCCCGCGCATCATGGGCGAACCAGCGCGCACGAAAACGGCTCCAGCGGTCGATGGCCCCCAGGCGCTCCAGCAACGCGGCGCTCAGCGCTCCCAGCAGCGCACCGCCCGTGTTGAGGGCCAGATCCAGGTTGGAGGGCACGCGCTGGGGCAGGTAAATCTGCAGAAATTCCATCAGCAGCGACAGCGTGCCGCCCGCCAGCAGCGCCAGCGGCACCGCCACCCAACCCCGGCCTGTGCGCAGCATGGCCAGCGCCAGCAAAAAACCCAGCGGCGCATAGCCGGCCAGGTTGGTGACCACGTCAAACCCCGTCCAGTACGGCGGGGGCAACGGTGCCAGCAAAAAAACCCCGGGCGGAATGCCCTGGGCACGCCAACCCATGAACGGGAACAGGCTGGCAAAGACGATCAGTGCGACATAGACCAACGCCAGCGGCCAGGCAGAGGTTTTATGCACCGATCGCTCCCTTCGGCATGCCTCAGAACGGCTTCACCACCACCAGCACCACCGCCGCCAGCAGCATCAGCACCGGGGCCTCGTTAAACCAGCGAAACCAGCGATGGCTGCGGTGGTTCGTGCCGGCCACAAACTGGCGCAGTTGCACCCCGCAGGCATGGTGGTAGGCCAGCACCAGCGCCACGATGGCCAGCTTGGCGTGCATCCAGCCGTTGCCCGGCCCCCATCCGATGCCGTAGCCCAGCCAGAGCCACAAGCCCAGGCCCACGGCAGGCACCATCAGCAAGGTGGTAAAGCGCATGAGCTTGCGCGCCATCAGCAGCAAGCGGTCGCGCTCAGCGGCCGAACCGGGCGCCACCATGGCCAGGTTCACAAAGATGCGTGGCAGATAGAACAGCCCCGCAAACCAGCTGGCCACGAAGACGATATGGAAAGATTTGACCCAAAGCATGCCGCAAGTTTAGTGGGGCACAGGGCAGGCCGCCCAAAAAAAGCCCGGCAGGCTATGCCGGGCCAGGAAAGCCTGGGGGCGGTTTGCGCCTCCAGGCCCCGCTCAGGGAGGAAAAAGCGGGGGGTAGAAGTTCTACCCGGCGCTAATCTAGCACTGCAGGCGCCTGCGTTCAAGCAGCCGCAATCTTTGTGCAGCCAGATCAGGCACAATTTTCCCCATGCATCTCTCCAGCCCCACCCCCTTCCCCGCCAACCGCCCGCGCCGCCTGCGCCGCGATGCCTTCACCCGCAACCTGGTGCGCGAGCACGCCGTGACACCCCACGACCTGATCTACCCGGTGTTCGTGCACGAAGGCCAGAACCGGCGCGAAGCCGTCACGTCCATGCCCGGCGTGGATCGCCTGAGCCTGGATCTGCTGCTGCCCGTGGCCGAGGAATGCGTGCAGCTGGGCATCCCGGTGCTGGCACTGTTTCCATCGATCGATGCCGCACTCAAAACGCCCGACGGCATGGAAGCACTCAATCCCGAAGGACTGATCCCGCGCGTGGTGCGGGCGCTGAAAAAAGAATTCCCCGGCCTGGGCGTGATGACCGACGTGGCGCTCGACCCCTACACCAGCCACGGCCAGGACGGCCTGCTCGACGAGACCGGCTACATCCTCAACGACGACACCGTCGAAGTGCTGGTGGGCCAGGCGCTCACGCATGCGCAAGCGGGCGTGGACATCGTCGCGCCCAGCGACATGATGGACGGGCGCATTGGCGCCATTCGCGACGCGCTGGAAGCGCATGGCCACATCCACACGCGCATCATGGCCTACAGCGCCAAGTACGCCAGCGCGTTCTACGGCCCGTTCCGCGACGCCGTGGGCACGCGCGGCGCCTTGGGCAAGGCCGACAAGAACTGCTACCAGATGGACCCCGGCAACACCGACGAAGCCCTGCGCGAAGTGGCGCTCGATATCGCCGAGGGCGCTGACATGGTGATGGTCAAACCCGGCATGCCCTACCTGGACGTGGTGCGCCGCGTGAAGGACGAGTTCAAGGTGCCCACCTTCGCCTACCAAGTGTCCGGCGAATACGCCATGCTCAAGGCCGCAGCACAAAACGGCTGGCTCGATCACGACGCCGTGATGATGGAAAGCCTGCTGGCCTTCAAGCGCGCAGGCGCCGACGGCGTGCTCACCTACTTCGCCCGTGATGCCGCACGTTTGCTTCGAAAAACATAGCTTACAGCGCTTTATAGATAAGCGCTGGATGCCAATTTGACTACTATTTTCGTGCCGTGACCGAGCCCCGCACATCCCAGCAGCCATCGCTGCTGGCCTTGGCAGGCACGGTGCTGCTCTACATGGCGCTGGCCGATACCACGGCCATGCCGCTGCCCGGCCAGGGGCTGACACAACTGTTTCAGCCCACCTGTGGGCTCGCCTTGGCGCTGCTGATCGTTGGCGGGCTGCGCTGGGCGCCCACTCTGTTTATCGCCAGCCTGCTCAGCCGTTTGCTGACGGGCGATGCGCCACTTGCTGCACTGGCCCAAGCGCTGGGTACCACCACGGCAGCCTGGGTCTCGTGCGTGCTCCTGCTGCGGCAAGCCCACTTTGACAGGGATCACCCCACATTCAAGGTCGTTCAGCATGTGCTGCTGTGGGTGTGTGGCGTCGGGGCCGGGATTGGTGCGCTGACAACCAGCACGGGGCTGCTGCTGGCGGGCCAAATCGCCCCAGCCGCCTGGTCCGGGCACCTGCTGCAAGGGTGGCTGGGCTACGCGCTGGGCAGTCTGCTGATCGCGCCACTGGTCCTGTCATACCGTCGCACCCTGCGTTTTCCCGAATCCCTGCGCCGTGTGAATGAAGGTCTCCTGGTCTGGCTTCTGGCCACGGTGAGTGCTGCAGCCATTTTTGGCAGTGCGCAAAGCCCGCTGCTGGCGCCACTGGCCAATGCCTACTGGATGTTCCTCTTCGTGAGCTGGTCAGGCGCACGCTTGGGCCTGCTCTCCACCACCAGCTTGCTGTGCATGATCTCCTTGCAGGCCCTGTGGGGCACCTACCAGCGCACCGGTTTCTTTGCCCACGACATCGCCACCAGCCACGGCTTCGGGTACTGGTCGTACATGATGATTCTGTCCGTAGTGGGCCTATCGCTGGCGTCCCACATGGCCGAGCGCAGGCGCCAGAAGGCAGCACTTCGCGTAGCTGCCATCGCCTTCGAATGCCAGGAGGGCATGCTGATCACCGATGCCCAAGGCGCCATCCTGCAGGCCAACCAGTCCTTCCTCCACATGTCGGGCTATGAGGCGCGAGAGGTACTGGGGAAAACCCCGGATTTCCTGTGGGCGCCGACAGACGCGATTCCCGACGCACCCTCACAAAGGAGGACTCTGGAATTTTCCCCCCGCACATCCCTGCAGTGCCGTGACTGGCTGCGCCGCAAATCAGGCGAGGTCTACCCGGTCTGGCTCACACTCAGCCCGGTTCAGGATCCGCAGGCGCGCACCACGCACTACGTGGTGACCATGATCGACATCACCAGCCTGCACGAACAAGAGGCGCAGCGCCGCCAGAGGGAGCAAGCGCAGCGCGATGCGCTCGTGCAAGAGGTGCACCACCGCATCAAGAACAATCTGCAGGGCATCATGGGCATGCTGCGCACGCTGGATCACCAGCATCCGCAATTGCACCAGCCCATCAACCAGGTCATTGGGCAAATCCACAGCATTTCCGTCATCCACGGACTGCAGGGCCGTGCCGACGCCGACCGTGTGCGACTGTGTGAACTGACGTGCGCCGTGGCAGCGGGTATTGAATCGCTCTGGGACACCCCCATCCACGTGGATATTCCGACACCCTGGCAGGCATGCCGCATCAGTCCCACAGAGGCCGTGCCCGTGGCGCTGGTGCTCAACGAGCTGATACTCAACGCGGTCAAACATGGCGGGCAAGCACACCAGGATGTCCAGGTTGCACTGCGCAAGGGGATGCAGGCCGACCACATCCACATCACCATCGCCAACCCCGGACAATGGCCCGTGGCGCCCATACCACCGCGGGGCGGGCAAAGCCTGGTCTCTGCCCTCATGCCCCGCAGCGGCGCCACACTGATCCGCACCCAAGATGCTGATCGGGCGGTGCTGCGTCTGGAATTTACCCCGCCGGTCATCCACCTTGAATCACCGCCCTCGCCATGAACCTTGCCAGCACTGCCCCCACGCGCCCTCCAGCCCACCTGCTGCTGGTGGACGACGACCGCCTCATCCTTGCCACCCTGTCCAGCGGGCTGCAAGACATGGGCTACCAGGTCAGCACCGCCGAATCCGTGGACGACGCCGAAGCACTGCTGACCGGTGGCCTGCGGCCAGACCTGGCCATCGTGGATGTACGCATGCCCGGGCGCGATGGCCTGCAGCTGGCCGATCGCCTGCGCAATCTGGACCATATTCCTTTCCTCATGTTCAGCGCCTTCAGCGACACGCAGACCGTTGAACGCGCTTCGGGATTTGGCGCCTTGGGCTACCTGGTCAAACCCCTGGATGTGGTGCAAATGCGCCCCTCTATTGAGGCGGCACTGCAGCGCGCCCAGGAAATCGACAGCCTGCGCCAGGAGCGCGCCCACCTCCAAACAGCACTGAATGGTGACCGCAGCATCAATGTCGCCACGGGCATCACGATGATGCAATACCGGCTGCCGCGCGATGCGGCTTTTGAGTTGCTGCGCTCGGCCGCCCGCTCGCAACGGCGCAAGCTGGCCGAACTGGCGCAGGAAGCTATCGACACCTGCGACCGCCTGCACACACCGCCATTTCCTGACCCCGATCACAGGGTTTGACCTCATTGTCAGTAACAATCCCTCACTAAAAAATCAACCTCCCCGGTTCACGCCTGCCCCCACCCCGCAGCCAGAACCTCTGAGGCCCCGAACACGCCTCGCTCCACGCCACGGCCTTGTGCCCGCGGACAGATGCCAATGTTCGGTTCCAACACAAGTTTTTCAGCCCCCGCTGTGCTGTTGTCGGCGGCACCCACACCATGGTCCATGCCATGAGTGACTCCACGCTTGCACTGGAGGCGGCGCCTTGGCCGCCAACGGCGGGCACGCCACAAGGTATGGCGCACAGCCTGTTTTCGCGCTTTCGCATTGGCACGCGCCTGGCCGCCATGATGGTTTTGGCGGCCACAGTCAGCGCACTGCTGGCCGCCATGGGCATTCAGGGGCTGGCTGCATCCAACGAAAGCCTGCGCACGGTGTACGAGAAGCGCATGACCCCGGTGCGCAGCCTGGCGCAGATTGCGCAACTGATGCAGGGCAACCAGCTCCAACTGCAAAGGGCACTCGCCGAATCCACATGGGCAGGGGCCACCACAGGTGCGGCCCTGCAGCCCGAGGGGGCACGCCGTGCGGCGCAGGCCATAGAAGAAAACATGCGCGGCATCGACCAGCTGTGGACTTCCTATGCCGCTGCCGCCAAAGGGCCGCAGGAGACGCCACTGGCCGAGCGTTTTACGCAGCGGCGCACCGGCTACCGCGAAGACGCCGTGAAACCCGCCATCACGGCGCTGCGCGACCTGGACTACGCGGGCACCCAGCGACACGCGAACACCGCACGCCTGCTGTACGAGCGCGACAGCCCGCTCATCCAGGCCCTCATCGACCTGCAGTTCGAGCAGGCCCGCACTGCCTACGAAGCCGGTGTGCAGCGCCACGCACAGACACGCCAGTGGGCCGTGGGCGCGTTGCTGGCATCGATGGCCACGCTGGGATTTCTGGGCGCCATGCTGATCCGCTCTATCGTTCGCCCCTTGCGGCAAGCCAGCGCAGTGTTTCGCAACATAGCCGCGGGGCAACTGGATTCACCCATTGCCGTGCACGGCAAGGATGAAATCAGCACCCTGCTGTTCGACCTGCGCTCCATGCAGTCGCGGCTGGCCGCGAATAAGCATGCCATCCACCAGCTCGCCTATTTCGACCCTTTGACCCGTTTGCCCAACCGCCGCCTGCTGCGCGACAGCATCCAGAAGGCCCTGGACGCCAGTGGCCAGGATGCACAGCACCGGGCCTTGCTGCTGCTGGACCTGGACAACTTCAAGAACATCAACGACACACTGGGGCACGAGGTAGGCGACTTGTACCTGGTAGAGATCGCCCGGCGCCTGCGCCAGAACGTGCTGGCGCCCCACTCGGTCGCCCGCATTGGCGGCGATGAATTCGTCGTGCTGATGGACCACCTGAGCAACGCTGAAGGAGAGGCCCAGGCCCAGGCCGAAGCCTTGGCACGGCAGTTGCTGCTTACCGCCGCCAAACCCTGCGCCTTGCCGGGACAGATGCACCACGGCAGCGCAAGCATCGGCATCTGCCTGTTCCGGCGCGGTAACGCCAGCATCCATGAACTGCTCAAACGCGCCGACACGGCCATGTACCAGGCCAAGAACGCCGGGCGCAACAACTACCGCCTGTTCGACCCCGCCCTGCAGGCGGCGCTGGAAAACCGGGCCGCACTGGAAGCTGCGCTGCGTGATGCCATCCTCGCAGGCCAGCTCGCACTGCATTTCCAGGCGCAGGTGAACCAGGCCGGGCAAGTGCTGGGCGCCGAGGTGCTGCTGCGCTGGCAGCACCCGCTGCACGGCAACGTGACCCCCGCACAGTTCATTCCCATTGCCGAGACGTCCGGCCTCATCCTGCCCATCGGTGAGTGGGTACTGCAACAAGCCTGCGCACAACTGAGCGCCTGGGCCGAGCACCCCCGCACCCAGCACCTGGAGCTGGCGGTGAACGTCAGTGCGCGGCAGTTTCGGCATCCTGATTTCGTGCGCCAGGTCTGCGATGCACTGGCACGGTCGGGCGCATCGCCGACCCACCTGGTGCTGGAACTGACCGAAAGCCTGGTGCTCGACGATGTGGCCGATACCGTGGCCAAGATGCAGGCCCTGCGCCACCACGGGGTGCGTTTTGCGTTGGACGACTTTGGCACGGGCTACTCGTCCCTCGCGCAGCTCAAGCGCTTGCCGCTGCACCAGCTCAAGATCGACCGCAGCTTTGTGCAGGACATCGACAGTGAACCGGGCGATGCCGCCATCGTCCAGACCATTATTGGCATGGCCCGCAATCTGGGGCTGAGTGTCATTGCCGAGGGCGTGGAAACCCCCGCCCAACGCGATGCCCTGCAGCGCCTCGACTGCTCGATTTTCCAGGGTTTCCTGTTCGACCGGCCCCAGCCGATCGCCGCCTTTGAAGCCTGCCTCGCCCAGATCCCTGCCCCAGTTCCTCTTTCAACAACGGCCATTGCGGTGGCCCCCAACCCACGGGAGTTTTCATGAACCGCTTCAAAATCTCAACCCGCGTCGCGGCCCTGGCCGGACTGATGTCCTTGATGCTGCTGAGCATTGGAGGGCTGGGTCTATGGGGCATCGTTCAGTCCAACAACGCCGTGCATTCCATGTACGAAGACCGGCTCACCACGACGGCGGACATCGGCGCGATCCAGGCGCTGCTGCTGCGCCAGCGACTCATCCTGGCCGTGGCATTGGTGACACCGGATGAACCCACCATCAAAGCCACTACGGCAGAGGTGGAAGCCAATATCGGTGCCATTACCCGCCTGTGGGACGGTTACCTGGCCCGCCGCCACAACGCGCAAGAGGAACGCCTGGCCAAGGATTTCACCGAGAACCGCCGACGCTTTGTGCAGGAAGGCCTGTTGGCGACTGTGGCGGCGCTGCGTGCCAACGACATCCCCGCCGCCAACCGCATCGTGGTCGAAAAGGTGCGGCCCCTGTATGGGCCCGTCGGGGATGGCATCGACACCCTGGTCAAACTGCAATTCGAAGAAGGCAAGAAAGCCGCAGCAGCGGCCGACGCACGGTACTCGATGATCCGTGCGACCGTGATCGCGTCCATTCTTGCGGGCTTGCTGTTTGCGATGGTTTTCGCTGCCGCCCTGGTGCGCGGCATCTCCCGCTCACTGGGGCATGCCATCGACGTGGCTCAGACCATTGCCCAGGGCAACCTGACCCATGCGGTGACCGTGCAGGGCCAGGACGAAGCGGCCCAGGTACTGCATGCGCTGGGCGCCATGCAGCAGCAGTTGACCGGCATCGTCACCGAGATCCGCGCAGGCGGTGAAAGCCTGGCCAGCGCATCGGAGCAAATTTTCTCCGGCAACCACGACCTGGCCAGCCGCACGGAACAACAAGCCAGCGCACTGGAGCAGACAGCAGCCGCCATGGAGCAGCTCAACGCCACCGTGCACCAGAACGCCGACAACGCGCGCCAGGCACAGCAGTTGTCGGCCAGCGCCAGCGCGGTGGCGGTCAAGGGCGGCGAGGTGATGGGCCAGGTGGTCAGCACCATGCACGAGATTCACACCTCATCGGGCAAGATCGCCGACATCATCGGCGTGATCGACAGCATTGCCTTCCAGACCAACATCCTGGCCCTGAATGCGGCGGTAGAGGCCGCCAGGGCAGGCGACCAGGGCCGGGGCTTTGCCGTGGTGGCCAGCGAGGTACGGGCCCTGGCGGGGCGCTCTGCCGATGCTGCCAAGGAAATCAAGACGCTCATCACCTCCAGCGTGGAACGCGTGGGCAAGGGTACCGAGCTGGTCAACACTGCCGGCGCCACCATGCAGGAAGCCGTCACCGCCATCCAGCGCGTGACCACTCTCATGACCGACATCAGCGCGGCCACGGCGGAGCAAAGCAGCGGCATGGGGCAGATCGGTGAAGCGGTACAACACCTGGACCAGACCACCCAGCAAAATGCCGCGCTGGTGGAAGAACTGTCGGCCGCTGCGCGCAGCCTGCAGGACCAGGCACAAAGCCAGGTGGAAACCATCGCCATATTCACGCTGCCACGCGACGGCGGGCAAGCCAGCGCCCCTGTGGCCCATACACCCCACTCACCACGCCTGCCACGGCGCCCCGCCCAGCCGTTGCTAGCGTCCTGACGCCTACGCCCTGCCATGCCCGTCTCCCTGTGACGGCACGAAAAGCACCTGTACTTTTGCTGGCGGCTGCACACTGCACGCCGATCGCAGCGCTGCACTCTTCGAGCAGCACCTTCACGCAGTCAAACGCGGCAAACCCTTCTGTCCAGCCGCCTTCGCAGGTTTGGTGGCACGAGACGGAAGGAATGCTAAAGGAGCGCCCTGCAAACCTGCTGCAGGGCGCTCCTTTTCATCCCCCGTGCGGAACACATCCACCGTCCGGACCAAGTCCTGCGCTTGCCCGCGCAAACTGCTGGCCGCTGCCGCCATTTCCTCCACCAGCGCGGCATTTTGCTGCGTCACCTGATCCATCTGGGTGACGGCCTCGCCCACCTGGCCGACGCCTTGGCTTTGCTCATTGCTGGCGGCACTGATTTCACCCATCAGATCGGTCACCCGGCGAATAGCCGTTACCACCTCCTGCATCGTGGCACCGGCCTGATCCACCAGCGCAGAACCCGCATCAACGCGCTCCACACTCGCACCGATGAGTTGCTTGATCTCCTTGGCGGCATCGGCCGAGCGCCCCGCCAGGGCCCGCACCTCGCTGGCCACCACGGCAAAGCCCCGGCCCTGGTCGCCTGCCCTGGCGGCCTCTACCGCCGCATTCAGGGCCAGGATGTTGGTCTGGAAGGCAATGCTGTCGATCACCCCAATGATGTCGGCAATGCGCCGGGAGCTTTCGTTGATGCCCTTCATGGTGCCGACCACTTCACCCACCACCATCCCTCCACGTTCTGCCACGGTACTGGCGGACATTGCCAACTGGTTGGCCTGCCGCGCGTTGTCGGCGTTCTGGCGCACGGTGGAATTGAGCTGCTCCATCGACGCCGCTGTTTCTTCCAGCGCGCTGGCCTGCTGTTCGGTGCGCGCACTCAGATCATGGTTCGCCTGGGCGATCTGGGAGCTGGCCGATGCCACACCTTCGGAACCTGAGCGCACGTCTGTCACCACCTTGCGCAGGCTCTGGAGCATCTCTTGCAAAGCCTGGAGAAGCTGTGCGGTTTCGTTCCGTCCCTGGACATGAAGATCCATGCTCAGGTCGCCAGCAGCCACTGCACGCGACACTTCCACAGCCTTCTGCAAAGGCACGGTGATGGCACGAATGATCCAAAGGGCCAGGACGATCGCTCCCAGCAAGGCCGCCAGCACCGCAGCCCAGACCGTTTTCTGGATTGAGGCCACCGCCACGCTCACCGCATCGACCGCCTCGCCCAGCAGATCGGTCTGGAAAGCAATCAGGCCATCGACGGCTTCGAAATATGCATCGAACACCGGGCCCACGTCGGAATGAAGATAACTGCGCGCACCACCCAGGTTGCCATCGTTCATCATCGCGAGGTAGCGCTCCTGCGCCTGGACATAGCGCTCGCGCTGCACCCCGATCTTCCCGAGCAGTTCTTTGCCCTTGGGCGCCGTGATTTCCGCTTTGAGACGCCCCAGCACTTCTCCGATCTTCTGGCGCGATGCCAGCACCTGCTGCTGCTGGCGCTTGACTTCATCGCTTCCCTCCACCAGCACCATATTGCGCATCGCGATAGCAATTTTCCCCAGGTGTCCCTTGATGTCATTGAGCATCACCACCCGAGGCAGGCGCGCCTCGGTCACGACCTTGAATTCAGCCTGGATAGCATTGCTTTTCCAAAGCGACACCGCGCCCAAGGCCAAGATTAAAACCCCCATCACGGCAAAGCCCAGAATCAGCCTGGTCGAAATTTTCATGTCGCTGAAGTTCATCGGACACCTCCTCGCGGGTTCGCGGCGTTGAGTTGTAAAAAAATATTACACGGGCCCATTGCATACACCACAAGAACAGTTCGACGAAAGACTGACGGCGCGCAAGAATGTGTGCAATTCACGCACCATCGAAACGCGCAGTACACAATGCCGTTTCCCGCTAGGATCGGCACTCCCTCACCCGAAGAGACAAGATGGATCTCAAGCCCCTCATCACCTTGCTGGCCATCGTCAACCCGCTGGCCATCGTTCCGTTTTTCATCCACTACACACAGGGCTTTTCCGAGGCCCAGCGCAAGCGCACCATCCGCACGGCGGCGTTCAGTGCTTTTTGCGTGATCGCCGCCTGCGCGCTGCTGGGCCTGCAGATTCTGGATTTCTTCAATATCTCGTTGCAAAGCTTCCAGGTCGGCGGCGGCATGCTGCTGCTGATCAGTGCGATGAACATGCTCAACGCCCAGCCCGCCGAGGCCAAGACGAATACCCACGAGCTGGAAGAAGGCGCAGAAAAGGCGGCGGCGGGCGCCAGCATTGCGGTGGTGCCCCTCACCATTCCGCTGCTGACCGGCCCAGCCAGCATGTCCACCGTGGTGATTTATGCCGACCGCGCGCAGACCTTCTGGCAACACGCGGCGTTGGTGGGCTATGGCGTGGTGATCGCTGCCGCCACGTTTGCGTGCTTTTCGCTGGCCGACCCGATTGCGCGCGTGCTGGGCAAAACAGGCATCAATGTGATGACGCGCCTGATGGGCCTGATCCTGGCCGCCTTGGCGGTGGAGGTGATGGCCGAGGGGCTGGGCAAGCTGTTCCCGGCGCTGGCGCACTGAACCTGGCCATGGCACCCCTGCGCGTGCTGCTGCTGGAGGACGACCCGGCCATCGCCCGGACTGTCGCCTATGCGCTCGAGCGCGAAGGCCTGCACACCACGCACAGCCTGCTGCTGCGCGACGCCCGCAGCCAGTGGAGCAGCGGCGGCTTTGACCTGCTGGTACTCGATGTAGGCCTGCCCGACGGCAGCGGCCTGGACCTGTGCCGCGAAGTGCGCGCCGCAGGCAATACGCCCGTGTTGATGCTCAGCGCCCGGGGCGAGGAACTCGACCGCGTGCTGGGCCTGGAGCTGGGCGCCGACGACTACCTGGCCAAACCTTTCAGCACGCGCGAACTGGCCGCCCGCGCCCGCGCCCTGCTGCGCCGCGCCGGGACCCCGGTGGCGCGGGCGCCCGCACCCACCACGGCCTTCTGCGACGACCGCAGCGGCCAGCGCATTCTTCTGCACAACCAGCCACTGCCGCTCACGCGGCGCGAGTACCGCCTGCTGTCGTGCCTGCTGGCGGGCGCGGGCCGCATCCATGCGCGCGACGCCTTGCTGTCTGCCGCCTGGGGTGATGAGAGCGAAAGCACGGACCGCACGGTGGACACCCACATCAAGACGCTGCGCGCCAAGCTGCGCGAGGTAGACCCGGCGACGGACTACATCGTTACGCACCGGGGCATGGGTTACTGTCTTGAGGTTTAGTTTCATGCAAAAATAGGCCTCTAGCGCTTATGTATCAAGCGCAAGCAGCTCTATTTTTGATAGCAATCACCACAAACCGCTGACCTATGCGCCTGGGCATCCGCCTGCTGTTCGCCTTCTTTCTCATCAACGGCATTGCCGCGTTTTTCGTGCTGCGCGTGTTCGTGGCCGAGATCAAGCCCAGCGTGCGCGAGGTGATGGAAGACATGATGGTGGACACAGCCCATATCCTGGCCGAACTGGCCAGCGATAATCTGGCCTCGGGAAGCCTGCAAACGGGCGGCAGCGCCTTTGCCCGGCATGTGCAGCGCTACGCCAGCCGCCCCGTCGATGCGGCCATCTGGGGGTTTTCCAAGCAATCGCTCGACTACCGCATCTATGTGACCAATGGTGCCGGGCGCGTGGTCTTTGACTCGCAATCGCAGGCCGTCGGTCAGGATTTCTCGCAGTGGCGCGACGTGGCGCTCACCCTGCGCGGCGAGTACGGTGCGCGCATGAGCCGCGACACGCCGGGGGACGACACCAGCGGCGTGATGCACGTCTCGGCGCCCATTTTTGTGCAGAACCGCATCGCCGGGGTGCTGACCGTGGCCAAGCCCACACGCACCGTGCAGCGCTTCATCGACCGGGCCGAGCACAAGGTGCTGATGGGCGGGCTGCTGCTGCTGGCGCTGTCGGCCGCCGTGGGGGTGGCGGTGACGCTGTGGATGGTGTGGAACGTGCGGCGCCTGCGCGACTATGCCCTGAGCGTGCAGGGCCCGGAGGCGGGCACGCACACCGCCGCAGCCTCCCCGGTGCTGGCCGTGCCGCAGGTGCCGGGCGAGTTGGGCGACCTGGCGCGCGCCATGGACCGCATGCGCGCCCGGCTGGAGGGGCATGGCTACATTGAAAACTATGTGCGCGCCCTCACCCACGAACTCAAGAGCCCGGTGGCCGCCATCCGCGGCGCCGGCGAGCTGCTGCAGGAAGACCTGCCCGCAGGCGACCGCGCCCTGTTTGCCGCCCAGGTGGTGCAGCAAAGCGAGCGCCTGCAGCGCCTCATCGACCGCCTGCTGGAGCTGAGCAAACTCGAGCAGCGCCAGCACGCCGAAGCGCAGGGCCCGGTGGCGCTGCACGACTGCGCCCGCACCGCGCTGGCCCACACCCAGGCGCGGGCGGCGCAGCGCGGCGTGGCGCTCACCCTCACGGGCCAGGGTTCCAGCGGCCCGTGGGAGGCCGAACTCATCACCCTGGCGCTGTGCAACCTGATCGACAACGCCATTGATTTTTCGCCCGCCGGCAGCACCGTGGCGGTGGAGCTGCAAGGCAGCACGGTGGCCGTGCAGGACAGCGGCCCCGGCGTGCCCGACTACGCTTTGACCCGCCTGGGCGAGCGCTTTTTCACCACTGCCCGCCCGAGCGGCGAGCGCAGCGGCTCGGGCCTGGGGCTGGCCATTGTGCAGCGCGTGGTGGCGCTGCATGGCGGGCGCATGGCGGTACGCAACACCGCGCCGGGGCTGCGGGTCGAGCTGCACCTGCCCCACTGAAAGTTTCGCCCAGCGGCAGGACTTCACACTGCCCTCACAAACTTCACCGTGCCCTCACGGCAGCGCCACAGACTGCCCCCACATTCACTGTGGAGGACACCCTTGAAACACCCCTGGTTCACCAAACTGGCCGCGCTGGCCGCCGTCGTCTTGTTGCTGCTTTTCGGCCTGGGCCTGATCGAAGACGTGGTACGCGACCGCCAGCACTACCGCAGCATGACCGCCCAGAGCGTGGCCAGCAGCCTGGCCGGGCCGCAAACGCTGATGGGCCCACTGATCCACAGCGCCTGCGTGGAGAGCTGGGACGTGGAAACCGGCAAGGGCGACGAGCGCCGCATGGAGGAGCGGCGCCGCGAGTTCCTGCTGACCGCCATGCCCGAGACGCTCCAGCTGAAATCGGGCGCCACCATGGAAGAGCGTGCCCGGGGCCTGCACAAGGTCAACACCTACAAGCTCAAGACCTACATCCAGGCGCAGTGGGCGCCGCTGACCCGCTTGCAGCCGCAAACCACCGTCAAAGGCTCGCGCATGCAGTGCGGGGCTCCCATCCTGATGCTGGGCGTGGGCGATGCGCGCGGCATCCGCACGGCGCAGCTCACCCTGGGCGGGCAGACGCTGGCGCTCAAACCGGGCACCTTTCATCCCCAGTACAGCCGGGGCCTGCATGCCACGCTGCCCGAATCCGTGATCGGCGCCACCGAAGGCCTTGCCGCAACGCTAGCCCTCGAACTGGTGGGCACCGAGCGCCTGTCCATCGTGCCCCTGGGCAGCAACACCGAGGTACAGCTGGAAAGCGGCTGGCCGCACCCCTCGTTTACCGGCCGCTTTCTGCCGTCCGAACGGGCGGTACGGGACGACGGCTTCACGGCGCAATGGCGCCTGTCGTCCCTGGCCACCACAGCACAGCAGGATGTCGCCCAGGGCAAACCGGTGTGCCAGGCCAGCGGCGGCGACGACGAGCCTGCCGCAGCAGCCGCGCCCAGCGGCGGTTGCGCCGACAGCTTCAGTGTGGCCTTCATTGACCCGGTGAACCCGTATTCACTGGCCCAGCGCGCCATCAAGTACGGCGTTCTGTTCATCGCCCTCACCTTTGTGGGAGTGGGCCTCTTCGAACTGATGAAACGCCTGCGCGTGCACCCGGTGCAATACCTGCTGGTCGGCAGCGCGCTGTGCAGCTTCTTCTTGTTGCTGCTCAGCCTGTCAGAGCACCTGCCGTTCGGCGCCGCCTATGCGCTGGCAGCCACGGCCTGCGTGCTGCTGCTGGGCTACTACGCCAGCCACATGCTGGGCAGCGTGCGCCGGGGCCTGCCCTTTGGTGCGGGCATGGCGCTGCTCTACAGCCTGCTGTATGTGCTGCTGCAACTGGAGCAGACGGCACTGGTCGTGGGCGCACTGGCGTTGTTTGCCGTGCTGGCCCTGGTGATGGTGCTCACGCGCAAGGTGAACTGGTACGGGCTGACCGCCCCACGGAGCGCTGCTGCAGCGCCGCAAACGCCATGAACTGCGCCCACCCTTTCAACCAGGAAACCACCTGGGCACAGCACCTGATGGCCCCCGTCACTGCGCAGCAAACGGCCCTGCCCCCCGCCGAGGCGCTGCGCCTTGCGCGCCTGCACGACCGCCTGCTGTCCGCCCTGCAGGCGAATGACCGCGCAGCCCTGCGCTGCGCCAAGCAGGAGGTGCTGCAGGCCGCCTTCACACCGGCAGGCACCCCGGCGCTGCGCCGTGCATTGCGCGCATTGGTCTGGCGTATGGCGGCGCTACTGCCACTGGCACGGCGCTGAATACCGGGATATGAATGAAATCATCTGATGGGCGACATACCTCGGACAGGGACAACCGCCTCTGTACAAAGACCGGCGCTCGGGATTGGCCCCCTCGCCCCTTGCGGGAGAGGGAGCGAGAACCCTCTGAGATCTGCTCAATATCAGATGAAATAAGACTCTAGCGCTTTATGGACAAGCGATAGCAGCTATAAAAAAGAGAGTCGCAGTAGTGCCGCTCTCTTTTCATTTCTGGCGAAGTTGCATGGAGCATGCTGAACGATGGTCAATGCACCGGCTCGCCAAGCCGCTTGCTTGCCTTGGAGATCGCGTAGTTCACCAGGCAATACAGCAGCGCCACCACAAGGTACACCGGCACCAGCGCATGGTAGTTGGCGATGAGCACCCTGGCGTTCTGCATGAGTTCACCGTAGGTGACGACGTAGCCGAAGGTCGTGTCCTTGACCACGATGACCAGTTGCGCGACCAGCGCCGGGACAATGTAGCGAAGGGCCTGGGGGAAGACGATGACGAAGAACACCTGCATTTCGGTCATCCCCAGGCTTCGCGCAGCGTCGGTCTGGCCACGGGGAACGGCGAGCACGCCCGCGCGGTACACCTCGGCCACCACCGCGGCGGTGCTCAGGCCGACGGGCAAGGTCAGCATCCAGTAGGTGCTCAGCTTGATCCCGATCTGCGGAAGCACTAGAAAACACACATAGATGAGCAGCAGCGTCGGCGTGCCACGCAGGAACTCGATGACCGCGACGCTCGGCCAGCGCAGCAGCCGCGGCCGCGCCAGGCGCCCCAGCAACAGCACCAGCCCGAGGGACAACGCGATCGCGGCGGCCATGGCCGCCGAGGCCATGGTGCCGAGCAGGCCCTTGGCCAGGAAGGCCCAGGTGGTTGGCAAGGCGAAGAATTCCCAGTACCGCGCGCCCAGCTGCCCTGCGGCATGGAAGCGCAGCACGACCCCCGCAGCCAGCAGGAGCAGCACGGCGGCCGTGACCGCGCTCGCGGCGCGGCGGGCGACCCGGGCTTGCGGCCGGGGATCGCCAAACAGAATGTCTTCCAGAGAGCGGCTCATCCCAGTTATCTATAGCGCTGCGCGCCACCTGCAACCATGAAACTGGCGCTCTCCAAGCCAGCGCACCCGTGGAACTGGCTTTGCCAGGCCACCGGGTGCGTCCCCCTCCCGCGCAGCGAGAGAGGGGGAAGACGCAAAGCGACTCAGGGGGTGCTTCATTTCAGTATCCGCACCTTCTTTTCCAGGGTGGCGCCCGCCCAGGCAATGAGCAAGCCCGTCGCCACGTACATCGCAGCGGCGACCGCGAACGCGGCAATGCCAGCGGCGGAGTCTGTGGCGATCTTGGACACGAGCGCGGTCAGCTCCCGGCCCGGAAATGGCACCTGCGAGGCCAGCGAGGTCGACAGCATCAGCGCAATCAGCAGCGAGGTCAGCGGCTGCACCACCGCGCGCAGTGCCTGCGGCAGTACCACCGCCGTGATGACGCGCATCGGCCGCATGCCCAGGCTGAGCGCCGCCTCGGCCTGGCCGCCGCTCACGGTGTTGATGCCCGCGCGCAGGTAGTCCGCCGTGAACGCCGAGCAGACCAACGCCAAGGTCAGGACCACGCTGGGCTCATAGTCGATCAGGACGTTGAGATCGGGCAGCGCGAACACGATGAAGACCAGCAGCGCAACGCTGGGGATGTTGCGGAAGATCTCGACGTAGACGGTCAGCACGAAGCGCAGCAGCGGCAGCGGGAGGAGCCGGAGCACCGCCACCACCATGCCCAGCAAGAAGCCGGGCACGAACGACAGCACGGTGAGCTTCCAGGTCAGCAAAAGGGCCTGCCCGAAGGCAGGCCCGTAGTCGACCAGGAGCTTGGAAACCTCGCCCATCCGCTATGGAAACCCGCTATTGAAACGGGTTATGGCAGAGCGGGCGGCGTCGGAACGGCGGTGCTGCCGGTGCGCTGCCCGATGGAGATGGTCCAGAGTTTGGCCCAGGTGCCATCGGCTTCCACCTTCTTCAGAAAACCATTGATGAAGGCCACGCCGTCCGAGCCCTTGGGCAGCCCGATGCCGTAGGGGTCCTGCGCACCAAAGGGCGCGCCCGCCAGCTGCGCGTCGCCGGTGCCAAGGCTCAGGGCATTGAGCAGCAGCGTGTAGTCGGTAACGTAGGCGTCCACGCGCCCCTGGCGCAGTCCGTCAAGGGCTTCCTGGTGGGTCTGGAACTCTTGAACCACCGCCTTGGGCGCGAACTGCGCGAGGATCGCGGGCCCCGTGGAGCCCGCCTGCGTGGCAACCTTCTTGCCGCCCAGATCGTTGTACGACTGGATCGCCTTGTTGTTCGCCTTGACCAGCACCCCGGCCTGCGAGGTGTAGTAGGGGCCGGCGAACGAGATCTTCTCGGCGCGGGCGGGGGTGATGGAGTAGGTGGCGAGCACCATGTCCGCCTGGTCGTTGATAAGCACCTGTTCGCGCGTGGACGAGGTCACCTGCGTGAACTGGATCTTGGCCCCATCGCCCAGGATGTAGCGGGTGATGAGCTGGGCCAAACCTGCGTCGAAGCCGCGCATCTTGCCGTCTTTCTCGTTGAGCAGCGAGAACAGATTCGAGGTTTGCGTGCCGCCCAGGCGGAGCAGGCCGGCCTGCTTGATCTTGCTGGCCCAGGTGCTCGAAGCGATGGTGGCCGCGTCGGCGACAGGGCCCTGCGCGACCAGCGCGTCAAACGCCGCTGCATTGATGGGCGTGCCCTGTGCGAAAAGCGGCCCAGTGGCCCCAATGGCCAGGGCCACCACGGTGGATTTCAGAGCGGATTGGATCGACATGGATTCCTCTTGGAGGGTGTGGGACGTAAACCAATATATAGCAGTTATGGAATACGCGGAGTGCTCGTCCGGTTTGTCCACCGGTGTGCACCCGATGCAGCCATCTTGCCCTTCATGGGCGCCCTGCATCCCCGGCTCGGCGTTTTGGAGCGGCTCCTCGCCCTTCCCCTATCAGATCGGTCGGAGCAGTTCCAGCGGCCACGCTTTCCTGTTGATCCAACTTGCGCTCCAAAGAACCACTGACCAAGTCATGGTGATACTTCACGGTGAGTGCTCATTGAATAGCAGCGCCGACTTCGAGACGAAACGCTTTTTACCGCTCACCGCTACCAAAAGCATAGCTATTCACGCCTATCCACCGATTGATTGAGATTGGAAAATACCTGCACTGCTTATCCATCAAGCGCTAGTAGCTACATTTTCAATAGCTATTCAATGCGCATGCACGCCCTGCCCACCCAGCTGCGCCACCAGCCCGGCGTCGACATCGGCATAGGCCAGCACCTTGCCGCCGCGCTGCGCGGCAAACTCGCGCGCTTTCTCTTGTGATGCAAAGGCGGGCAGGTTGCCTGCGCGCATGGGGCCTTTGGCGGTGGAGCCAGTGACATAGAAGGCGCTGCGCGCATCGACCCAGCTGCGGCTGGAGACGTCGGTGACGTAGTGCGCCACGATCTCGCCCGCGCTGCGCCCGGGGCTGTAGCGGGCGACGTCGCCCAGGTACATGAACAGGCTCAAGGGCGAGTCGAAAAATTGCGCATCGCCGTTGGCAAAAATGACCTGCGCCGCCCAATCGGGCGAGCGCGACGGGTACATGCCGCACACCGGGCAGCGCACATCGGCAGGAACCGGACGGGCCGCCTGCAAAGGCAGGCCCGAGGCGGGGTTGTAGGGCGTGGGGGGTGCGACAACGCAGACGTCGGCTTCGATCTCGGGGGCCGCCCCAGGCCCCTGGGCTGTACGGACCATGGGCAGACTCCACAGCACCAGGGCCAACAGTACCAATGCAAGGCCCGCGCCCACCCACAGGCGCAGGGCCTGCGCGGGCATGGGGGGCTGCCAGGGCTGGTGCATGGTGCGATTACATCCGCGTGTCGTGCAGGGCACCGCCGCTCAGGTCGACCATGTCGGCCTTGATATCGGCAAAGTGCAGCACCTTGCCGCCATATTCGGCGGCGAATTTCACCGCGTCGGCCTCTTGCGCAAAGCTGGCAATGGTCGGCCCCATGGAGCCGTGGCGCTTGCTGCCCAGCACGTAGATTGCGGTCTTGGCGTCGATCCAGTGGCCCACCGGCTGTTCCCACTGCGCCTGGCCCATGTCCTGCACGTACACCGCCTTGATGGCGCGCACCTGCTCGCCGGCCAGCAGCGTGTTGAACAGCTCGACCGTGTCGCAGAAAAAGCTGGGGGCCGCCTGGCCGGCGTAGTGCACTTGCGCCTTGGGGCCGGGGTAGTCGGACAGCAGCATGCCGTCGAGCTCGCAGCTGGTGGAGCGGTCGATCTCGACCGGCGCCAGGGTCTGGGCACTGCCGCCTCGCTCGCCGCAGCCGACCAGGCCGCCCAGTGCGCCCAAGGCAGTGATGGCCGCCAGCCCGCCGAGCAGGTGGCGGCGGCAAGAACAGGGTGTGTTTTTCATTTGAATCTCCAACGTGCCAGCGCGAGCGGCAACACAATCCAGGCCAGCATGACGCCGCCCATCACGGTAGGACTGCCCAGCGACGGCGGCACGATGCTGGCCAGGCCATAGAGCGTGCGCACGTCATCGAGCGAAAAGACGTTCAGGATACGGAACACGTCGGCCGGGTTGAGCAGCAGCAGCCAGGCAAAGGCATCGCCGCCAAAGCTGCCGCCAGTGCCCACCAGCACGCCCAGCAGCAACAGGTCAAACACCAGCACGAAGAAGAACCACATGGCAATGGCCAGGCCCGAGGCGCGGGTGCGGTCGCGGGCAATCACCGACACCAGCACGGCCAGGCTCAAGAAGGCCAGCCCCAGCAGCACCGAGCTAATCATGAAGCCGATGTAGTGGTACAGCCCGGCCCAGCTGACGTGCTGGTACAGCAGCACCGCGACCAGGCCGAAACCGACCAGCGTGGACAAGGTGAGTGCTGCCGCCAGGCCCAGGTATTTGCCCAGCAGCAGTTCGAGCCGCGTGATGGGCAGCGACAGCAGCAGGTCGAGCGAGCCGCGCTCGCGTTCGCCGACGATGGCGTCGAAGCCGAGCAGCAGCGCGATCAGCGGGATCAGGTAGATCACCAGGCTGACCAGGCTGGCAATGGTGAACTCGATCGAGCGAAAGCCCACCGCGCCCTGCTGCGCACCGCCAAAGTAGGCAATGACGAGCGAGAACACGGCGAACACCAGCGCCACGGCCAGCACCCAGCGGTTGCGGATACGGTCGCGAAATTCCTTGGCGGCAACGGTGAAAATTTGTGTCAGTTCCATGGCCTGTCCTTTCAGTCCGAAAAGCCGAAGAACACGTCTTCCAGCGAGGGCTCGTGCATCTTGATGTCGAGCACGCGTGTGCCAAAGGGCGCCAGCGCGGCCAGCACGGCCATCTTGCGTTCGCGCGGGCAGGCCAGGCGCAAGCCCAGGGTGGTCGGCTCGGGGATGGCCGTCGTGGCGTGCACCAGCGCCTGCGCCACGGCGGGGGTGTCACCCGCTTCGATTTGTAGCTCAAACACCAGCGGCATGTCGGTTTGCTCGCGCAGCGCCTGCACGCTGCCCACGGCCTGCACCTTACCGGCCGACAAAATCGCCAGGCGCCCGACGCGCTCTTGCAGCTCGGCCAGGATGTGCGAGGTGATGATGATGGTCACGCCCTCGGCCTGCAGGCCGCGCAGCGTGGCATAAAAGTCGCGGATGGCCTGCGGGTCCAGGCCGCTGGTGGGCTCGTCCAGAAACAGCACCTGGGGCGCGCCCAGCAGCGCCTGCGCAAAGCCCAGGCGCTGGCGCATGCCCTTGGAGTATTCGCGCACCGGGCGCTTGCCGGCATGGGCCAGGCCCACGCGCTCCAGGGCCGGCTGGCACTGCGCCAGGGGCGCGCCCTTGAGCTTGGCAAAAAAACGCAGGGTTTCGAGGCCGTTCAGGTTGTCGTACAGCACCACGTTCTCGGGCAGGTAACCCAGGTGGCGGCGCGCGGCGCGAAAACCACGCCCGCGCACCGAAGCACCACCGACCAAAATCTCGCCGCTGGTGGTCGGCACCAGGCCGAGCATCATTTTGAACAGCGTGCTTTTGCCCGCGCCGTTGTGGCCGATGAGGCCAAAAATCTCGCCACGCGCGATGTCCAGATCGACGCCGTCGACCGCATGCAAGGCGCCGTAATGTTTGGTCACGCCACGCAGCGAAACCGCCATGCCGTTACTGACCGGGGAAATGCTTGCCACGCCACTCACTCCAATTCTTGTGTGTCGGAACCATGCGCGGCTTGGGGTCAACGACCGAAGGCACGCGCAAGACCGGAAATTGCTGGCCCACCAGGCGCAGCGCCTGCACCGCGGGGCTGGCCAGCAACAATTTCATGCTCGGGTAGCGCCAGCTGAGCCGGTCCACCATGTCGTTGGCCTCGTAGCGCACGTCGCCCACGCCGTCGCCGTTGCGGTCCCAGCCCAGGTAGTTGCTCCAGTGGTTGCCGCTTTCGACGCCCCAGGGCTCATCGCGGGCGCCCACATAGCGCACCTGTTCGCGGTTGCCGATGAAGTCGTTGCCCTCGACCACGTTGCGCGTGGAACCGGCCGAGAGGTGCACGCCGACGACGTTGTCCACCACCAGGTTGTTTTTCAACACGGCGTATTCGACGTCGTAGATGAAAAACCCCCGGTTGTTGCCGGCCACCACGTTGCCCTCGACCACCGCGTCCTGCACCGAGCGCAGCATGATGCCGTGGTCGGAGTTGCCCCAGGCGCGGTTGTTGCGCACGGTCTGCTCGCGCACCTCCATCAGCGCCAGGCCGCCCCGGTTGTAGTAGGTCTCGTTGTCTTCCCAGACGTTGTAGTACGAGGTCATGTAGTGCGTGCCGTACCGGCTGTGGTGCAGCTTGTTGCCACGGAAGACGGCGTGGTGCGACACGTCCACATACAGCGCATCGCGCACGAAGCCGATGTTGTTGTGCAGGATCTGCGCACGCTGGGTGTTGTAGAGCTGGATGCCGTTGCCGCGCTGGGCCGAATCGAACTCGCGCTTGCCGGTAATGAGGTTGCCCTCGATGCGCACGTCGTTGGCCTTTTCGATCCACAGGCCAAACAGGTTGTAGGTCAGGTCGCAGTTTTGCACCACGGCGCGGTGCGCGCCGGGATAGAGGTAGATGCCGGCGTTCTGCTCCTTGAGGCTGCTGCCCGAGTCGCGCACGATCAGGCCCTCGATCACCACGTCGGGCGCCGTCACGCGGATGGTGTCGCCGGTCAGCCCGCCACTGAGCGTGGGGCGGTCGATGCCGCGCAGCGTGAGCGGCTTGTCGATCAGCAGGTTGGCGCGGTACATGCCGCGCTGCACCTCGACCACGTCGCCGGGCGCCGCCGACTGGACGGCAGCCGCCAGATCCTGGCCGGGTTGCACCTGGATGGTGGCTGCCCAAGATAGGCATGCCGCGCTCAGACCCAGCAGCGCAACAAGGGAGGCGCGCACCAAACCATGCGTCATGGGATCAGCCAGCCCATCGACTTGAGCACTAGGAACAGCGCTGCGCCGATCAGCAGGTTCTTGAAACCCACGTAGCTCATCATGTCCATCACTCCTGCCGCACGGTAGTTGCCGCGCCACCATGGGCCGTCCTTGACGTAGCGGCGGCCCGACAGGCGGATCAGCACTTCGTACACGCTCCAGCCAAACCACCAGCCAATGATGGCACCGGACGACAGCGTGCCCATGGCCGTCATGACCCACGCCACCGTGGCGGCCACAGCCAGGGAGAACCCTGCAATCTGCAGCGCGCGCTGGCTGTGCCAGCCCTCGGTGCTCCAGGGCCAGAGATGGTCACGCACTTCCATGATGACCCATTTCAGGCTCGATTCGCCTGCCTTGTGCCAGGGCGCCACAGGTTCGGTAGGCATGCGGGGGTCGGGGCCATTGGCCGCCTTGGCGCTGATCTGCTCGGTGAAACTTGCCGCCGGATGGATAGGAATGAAATAGCCATTCGCGCCAATGGGCGTGATCTCCAGGCCGTCTTTTTCGCGGCGCTTGCGCTCTTTGGCGAGCGGCGGGCAGCCCTTGGTGTCGGTGTAAAGAATCATGCAATCGAGGCAGTGCAGGCACTCGCGGTGGTCGATGCGGCCATCGGCGTCGATGGCCTGCGCGCCGCAGCCCACGGCGCAGGCCTTGCAGCTGTTGCAGTCCTGCTTGCGCTTGAGACCAAACCAGCGGAAAGTGCTGGGCATGGCCAGCGACGCGCCCAACGGGCAGATGTACTTACAGTACGGGCGCTCGATGAAGATGGATACGCCCAGAATCGCGGCCACAAACAAGCTATAGGGCCAGGCCCGGTTCATTACGCCAACCAGGAAGGTGGTCTTGAAAGGCTCAACTTCAGACAGCTTTTCTGCCAGACCCATGGAGAACATGGACACGGTGAGCAGGAAAAAGAAAATGGCGTACTTGAGCCATTTCAGGCGGTCATGCCACTTCTGCGGCAGCTGGGTCTGGAAGCGCTTCAAACCGACCGCCCTGGCGATCTTGTAGATGCCTTCCTGCAGCGACCCGAACGGGCACATCCAGCCACAGAACAGGCCACGTCCGAACAGGAACACGGTCACGATGATGAAGATCCAGAACAGGAAAATGAACGGATCGGACAGGAACAGCGACCAGGTCCACTGGAACAGCAGCGCATGGAACCAAGTCAGCACCTGCGTGATGGAGGGCTGTGCCATGTAGCCAAAACCGATCCAGAAGATGCTGATGGCCCAGAACGTGTACTTGAAACCGTTGACAGGCCATTTGTTCTTGTGCGTGGACAGGCGCGTGAGCCGCTCGCGCAGCGCGTAGATCACCGTGACGGCGACCAGCAGTAGACCAAACAGACTGATAGGCAGGGCCTGAGACTTCCAGATCCGCACCCAGGGCGCATCCGGTTCCACAACTTTGGGGCGTCCACCCTCGAGCAGGTTGGCAGGCAACCAGTATTTGGATTCGAAGACAGCAAAGCTGCGGTGCCCGGTGGCCCGGTCCACACGGTTGCCCAGAAAGGCAAACTTCCAGGGATAGGCGGCCGAGAACGCACTGGATCGAATGACAAAGATGGCCGACTCGTTGTAGCGCGGTGCGCCTTCGGCGGAGAGGCCATAGAGGTTGTAGGAATCGAGGTCGCGGAAGGTAAACGCATCAGCCCCCTGTTTGACCTGCACGCGGTCGTAGATACCGCCACGCACAAAACCCGATCCCTTGAAGGATTCGCCACCGCCGGTGCGGATAACGAAGAGAGCGTTCTCGCCTTCCTTGAGGCGCGATCGCAGGCTTTCATAACCCCCATCGCCCAGCAGGCTGCGGCCGATATCTGGATGGTTAAGGTCACCAAACCACAATTCAATGAACGGCTCCGGGCCGCGCGGCAACCCGACCTGCTCAGGCTTGACAAGCAAGGGCTGCACCGCACCCATGGCCACCAATTGCGCCCAGTCGTAGCGCTGGCCAGTGGCGACAAAGCGCGCAGGGTCGCGCACTGTGGGCGCAATGATGCCCGTTTGGCGCGCCACCGCAGCGCCCGACAGCATCATTACCTGGTTCTGCGCAATCACTGTGACAGTAGCGCCGGAGATGGCATCAAGGCCTAGTACGTTTTCTTCCGGCCGGGAAGGGCCCACCTCGATCTGGTCGGTTACCGACTTGCCCAGGTACTGGTTGTTGAAATTCACGAGGGCCGACTCAGGAATGCCCAGCAACAAGATCGGCTCGGAGTGCTTGAGCACCTGGACGCCGACGAAGCGCCCTTGCAAGTCCATGCCAATGAGCGTAACCACCGGCTTACCGGAATAAGCCGGCGTGTCGGTGATGTCCGTGGACAACATCACATAGCCCAGCAGTTTCTTCTGGGCCCCATCGTTGTCGTAGGCCTCCACGTACGGCGGCTGGCCTTTGCGTTCAGAAAAATGCTGGGCCCCGGGGAATACGTCCTTGCATGGCAGCAACGCGCACATGTCCTTGGCGGTAGCAAGTTCCGCAGGCAACTCGGCTTCATAAGCGCCCGCATGGGCGCGCGGAGCAAGCAACGACAACGCCAGAAAAAAAGCGACCCCAAGGATCGCGAACCGTTGGCCAAGCAAATACATCACGCTTTCCTATAGTGAAGGCGCCGCACCCCCTAGTGCTGCGCGCCTCCGGTGAACGACCTATCAGCCTTCAACAATCATGCGCGTACGCATCTCAAGGTGAAGAGCATGGCAGAAATGGGTGCAATAACACCAGAACACGCCGGGCTTGTCAGCAATGAAGGTCACCGACTTCGTCTCCAGCGGGTTAACGATGAAGTTGACGTTGTGGTTCGGAATGGCAAAACCGTGCGTCAAATCTTCGATCTTGTCGAGGTTGGTCAGGATCAAGGTGACTTCATCACCCTTCTTCACCGTAAATTCACGCAGGCTGAACGCAGGCGCCTGGGACGTGATCTTGACAGTGACCTTCTTACCGTTGCGGAACACGCCCGATTCCTTGGGATCCTTGATGGCCAGTGGGAAATCGTCGTGCGAGTAAACCTGCTTGGGCTTGACCAGATCGCGCTTGAAAATGATGAAATCATGCGGTTCGCCACGAACCGGATGGTCCGCCAGCAGCACCATCTTCTCGCCAGAAATGTCGATGAGCTGTTCATTCTCGGGGTGCAGAGGCCCCACGGGTAGGAAGCGATCCTTGGAGAACTTGCAACCCACAGCGAGGTACTTGCCGTCGGCGGCAATGGTCTCGGACTGCGTGGCGTTGATGTGGCCGGGCTGGTAGTGCACATCGAGACGATCCACCACATACTTGGCGCTCTTGTCGCCGGCATGGAACTTGATGGCTGATTCCACGTTCCACTTCACTACCTGGCTGTCCAGGAACAGCGTGGTGTAGGCGTTGCCACGGCCGTCGAAGGCGGTGTGCAGCGGGCCCAGGCCGATTTCCACCTCGGCAACGATGGCGTCATCGAGCTTTTCCATCTTGCCGTCAAACCAGTCGAGCACCTTGGCCAACTCGATCACGGTAGCGGTGGGCGAGAGTTTGCCGGCGCAGATGAAGTACTTCTGGTCAGGGCTGGCGTTCACGCCGTGCGGGTTCTTGGGCACGCTGACGTAGGCGGTCAGAGCGGTCTTGGGATCCTTGTTGCTTTCATGCGTGCCGTCCACCACGGGCACCTTGGAGGTTCCGATGGTCTTGAACTTGCCGGCCTTGACGGCTTCCTCGATGCGCGCCACGTTGAAGAACAGGCAGGCGTCGCGCTCGGCGGACATCATGTCCTCATAGTGCGCACCCATCTCGACGTTGTACTGGTTGGTGGCGGCGAGCTTGCCATCAAACGAGGTGGCCACCAGGTCGCAGTTGCCGTCGATCATCACCTGCCAGCGCACTTCCATGGTCTCGGCGTCCACGCACGAGAACAGCGAGCGGTACTTGGTGTGATCCGCGGTGCCGATGTTGTTGGGCATGGGAATGGCGAATTCGCCGCCGCAGAACACGCGGGTGGTGTAGTTGATGGCCGGATCAACAGGGTCACGCTTGTCCGGGAAGATGCCGTGAAAGCCCTGCACATTGGGCAGCTGAGTGATCTTGTCGCAGACGAAATAATCGAGACGAACGCGGGCGATACGGCTGTTGATCTTGTCATTGATCCAGGCGTAACGGCCATCGTAGTTGCCGTCCTTGTAGGAGGCGTGCGTGTGGTGGGTGTCAGCCACCGTGTAGTTCAGGCTGCCATCGGGCTTGGTGCCAATGACGGCCTTGGATTCGTTGGTGATGCCCCAGCCTACGAGTGCATCAGGTACAAAGCAGGGGATACGGTGGATTTCGCGGCCGGACGGCAGGCCCAGAATGCGCATATCTCCAGTGTGTCCACCACTCCAGATGCCGTAGTAGGTGTCGAGTTCACCAGGCTTGAGGTGGGTACTGGCGCTGGCATGGGATGCCGCGGGCGCAGCAGCAGGGCTGGACGCCGCTGGCGCCGCCGGGCTGGCAGCCGGCTTATCGTTACAGGCAGCGACCCCAACGGTCAACCCAGCCAGTGCGGCGGTGTTGATGAACCGGCGGCGTCCAATGCCAGCGGTTGCTACGTTCAGGTCTTCTTTCTTTTGGCTCATGGTGAATTACCTCTTTAGGATGGGCTCAGGAAAAACGGGGAGGAGCCCGCGCAGGCGGCGGCGCCGCCATGGTGGCTACAGCAAAAACGCGGATACGAAAAGAAGGGTGATCGGCTTGCGGCGCGAAAGTGGGCCAGCGGGCGTGCGCCGCAGCAGGGGGCGCACCTTCAAGCAAGCACAGGGGACAGTCCATACCGACAGCGCCCAGCGCTTCGCTACCATCGGTGGAATGCGCAACGATCTTGACGACTCCAGCACTGGAGCAGACGAGCTCCAGCGCTTTTGGCTGGATAATCGGCGAAGCCATGGCGGCACCCAGGTAAAGGGCAAACCACGCCAATAACCACCAGCGCAGTCGGGTCATGGATCTCAGGGTTTTCATGGTTGACAAGTATAGGCAGGTAATCAGACGTGTCCTTGACATTTGTCAAGATTGCTCGTAGGGGTAACCCCGAAAATGCTCTGTAAACGGCTTACATTACAGGCTGTGCTTTCGGTGCTGTAGTGGCTCTGTGCAGAAATGCCAGACCCGTGCGGGCTGCCTTCTGGTGTTGCCCTCCCAGTGGCGCCGCCATGCCGTCCGCAGCGAGCCGGCTTGCACGCAAGTAGGCCACGCATTTTTTCGATTTACGATACAGAGACACCCCATGCAAAACCGCACCCCCGTTTTCGCCATTGCCGCCCTGGCACTTTTTTTGACCGCTTGCGGCGACAAGAAGCCCGCTGAAACAACGGCTCCGGCGCCAGCCCCAGTCGTGGCACCCGCAGCAGCACCTGCGCCCGTCGAGGCACCGGCCGCCGCTGCTGCCCCCGAAGCAGCTCCTGCTGCAGCACCCGCTCCTGTGGCTGACGCAGCCCTGGGCAAGAGCGCTTACAACAAAACTTGCGCCTTGTGCCATGCGGCAGGCGTAGCCGGCGCTCCCAAGCCCGGCGACAAGGACGACTGGGGCCCACGTATCGCCCAAGGCAAAGAGACTCTGTACAAACACGCTCTGGAAGGCTTCACCGGCGCCAAGGGCATGATGCCGGCCCGTGGCGGCAACAGCAAAATGGCAGACGACGACGTCAAGGCCGCTGTTGACTACATGGTTGGCTTGTCCAGCTAATCCGGGAGACGGCCATGCACAGCATGCATCTGCCCCGTGGGCTGACCAGGCGGCGCATGGCCATGGCGCTGCCTTTGCTGGGCAGCGCTGCCTGGCTTCCTTCTGCCATGGCCACAACAGATGCCACGGTGGAACGCAGCACCCGTAGCCTCATGGGCACGCAGGTGGATATCGTTGCCCATGGCGCGCACCAGCCCACCCTGCAGACTGCCGTGGCGCAGGCCTGGCAGGAAATGGCGCGCCTGGCGTCCCTGATGACCCGCTACAGCCCGGACAGCATTGTCAGCCGCATCAACCGTGCGGCCGGCGTGCATGCCGTCAGCGTGCCAGCCGAGGTGATGCCGGTACTGCAGGCGGGACAAAAGCTGGCCGTACAAACGCAGGGCGCCTTTGACATTACGGTGGGGTCGCTCAAGGCTTGGCACTTTGGCGAAGGCCAGGCCAGCCTGCCCACACCCCAGGAAATCGAGGCACAACGCCGCCTGGTGGGTTACCGCAATCTGGTGCTAAACGAACGCACGGGTACCGCTTTCCTGCGCCAGCCCGGTATGGCGCTGGATCTCGGCGGCGTGGCCAAACTGCCCATCCTCGAAGCCGGCATGAAAATGCTCCAGCGCCATGGCGTGGAACATGCATTGCTCAACGGTGGCGGCGATGTGCTCATCGCGGGCCAGCTCCACGGACGCGCCTGGCGCGTGGGCCTGCGCGACCCGCATGCGCCCGAACGCATGCTGGGCATGCTGGAATTGCAAGGCCAGGCCATCGTGGCGTCTTCGGGCGACTATGAACGCTTTTTCATGGTGCGAGGCGAACGCCAGCACCACATTTTGAACCCCGCCACAGGCCGACCGACCCATGGCCCGCACGGCGTAAGCCTGCTGGCGCGCGATGCCGCCAGCGTCAATGGCCTGGGCACGGCCATCATGGTGATGGGCAGCGCGGGCGCAGCCAAGCTACTCCAAAACCGGCCCGAAATCCAGGCCGCGCTGGTGGCGGAACGGGACCAAAGTGTCTGGCAGACGCCGGGCATGGCCGCCTTGCTACGCCCCGTGGTCTAAGAACGTTTTCATGATCTAAGACAGAGCAACGGCGCTCGCGCTCCCTCTACTCGGGTGGGCGCCTTTTTTTTACAGGCTAGCGGCCAGCGCCACGAATTCGTGCACGGGCACTTCCTCGGCGCGGCGCTGCACATTGAAGGTCCCGGCAAAGGCGCGTGCTTCGAGCCAGCGCCCGAGGGTGTGGCGCAGCAGTTTGCGCCGCTGGCTGAAGGCCACCTGCACCAACTCCTCCAGCAAACGTGCATCGAGCGCCACGGGAGCCTCGCGCGGCACCATGCGTACCACGGCGCTGTCCACACGGGGCGGTGGATCAAAGCTCTCCGGCGGCACGAACAGCACGTTCTCCATGGCGTAGCGCCACTGCAGCAGGACCGACAGGCGCCCGTAGTCGCTGGTAGCGGGCGAAGCCACCATGCGGTCGATCACTTCCTTTTGCAGCATGAAGTGCTGGTCGGTGATCACATCCACATACTTGAACAAGTGGAACAGGATGGGCGTGGAGATGTTGTACGGCAGATTGCCGACAACTCTTATTTTTGTAGCATGTAGCGCTTGTGCCACCTGCGAAAAATCCACTTTTAATACATCAGACTCGATGACATCGAGCTGCCCATGCAAGCGCAGGCGCAGCGCCAGATCCCGATCGAGCTCAATCACCGTCAAGCGCCCCAGGCGCTCGACCAGGGGCTGGGTCAGCGCCGCCAGACCAGGCCCGATCTCGACCATGGGCTGACCGGGCTGCGGTGCAATCGCCATCACGATGGCGTCAATGATTCCGCCATCGGCCAGAAAGTGCTGGCCAAAGCGCTTGCGGGGAATGTGCTTCATCGTCCGGCTCCAGCGTTCAACGGGGAACGATGCCGTTCAGAAAATGCGGAAAAAACGGCCCTCATTGCGGCGGATCGCGGTATTCAACATAGGCACGCCCCCGCAGTTCCTGCGCCCAGACGGCATAGGCGTCCTCGATTTTTTTCTGGCGAACCATCTGGCGCACCACTTCGCGCTGCTCGCGCGGATTGAGCTTGGTCTCGCGCCGCTCGATGAGTTGTATCAGGTGTACGCCAAAACGCGACACCAGGGGCGCGCTGATTTCGCCGGGCTTGAGCGCGTTCATGACTTCCTCGAATTCGGGTACGTAGCTGCCGGGATTGGACCAACCGAGATCGCCGCCCTGCTTGGCGCTGCTGTCCTGAGAATGCTCTTTGGCCAGCTCTGCAAAGTCGGCCTGACCCGCTTGAACGCGGCGGCGGTAGTCGGCCAGCCGGTCGGCGGCGGCCGTCTCGCTCAGCTGGGCACTGGTGCGCAGCAGGATATGGCGGGCGTGGCTTTGCATGACCGTAGCGGGCATGCCGCTGCGGGTTTTGTCGATCACCTTGAGCACATGGAAACCGGCCCCCGAACGCACGGGCCCCGCCACGCCGCCCACAGGCAGTGCCTGTGTGGCTTGCACGAAAAGTTCTGGATAGCGGTCGGCCGGGCGCAAGCCCATCAGCCCTCCGGTGCGCGCATCGGCGGCGTCAGAAAATTCGCTCGCCAGAGCGGCAAAATCTCCGCCTGCACGGGCTTTGTCGGCTGCGGTCTGGGCGCGTGCCTGGCGCTCGGCCACCTGGGCGGGACTGGCACCTTCGGGCACCGCGACAAGGATATGGCCCAGATTCAGATCCATCTGGGCCTGTTCGGCACCTGCACCTTGCTCGCGCTGGTACTGGTCGATTTCATGGTCGCTCACGCGCACACGGGCATCCACCTCGCGCTCGCGCAAGCGCTGCTGCGTCAACTGGCGGCGCAACTCCTGGCGAAATTGCTCACGGCTGATGCCGTCGGCCGCCAGACGCTTGTGCATTTCTGGCAAGGACACCTCGTTCTGCCGTGCCACGCTTTGCTCGGCCTGATTGACGGCCAGGTCATCGACCACGATACCGGACTCACGGGCCAGCTGGAGCTGCGCGCGTTCGAGAATGATCTGCTCCAGGGCTTCACGTGCCAGCAACTCCTGCGGCGGCTGCGCGCCGCCTTGGCCGGCCACCTGCCGCTGCAGGCGCGCCAGGCGCAGGCGTACCTCGTGGTTGGTCACCGGCTCGGAGTTGACCACGGCGACGATGAAATCAGCCTGCCGGGGCTCCAAGGGTGCGGCCGCTGTTTTGGTTTGCGGCGCCGGCACGGAGGGCGGCGGCTTGCGCCCCACACCCACGCCTGCTGCGCCGGGGGTGCGCACCCCTTGGGCTCCGGCACCCAGTGAAACAAGAGAGGCCAGGCACACCAGGCCAAGAGCCAGGGCACGTGATTTCATGGTGTAGGGCTGTGCGTTAGTCATAGTTGCTGAAGCGGCTGGGGATGCTGACCTGGTCGCGCAGATACCGGTAGCCAGGAATGTTTTGCTTGAGGCTGCTGAGCGGGTTGGAGCCCAGACTCAGACGCGAGAAACCCACGAATTCGATCTGGAACAACAGACGGGTGTTGCTATTGTTCAGGCCATTTTGCAGGCGCTCAAGCACCACGCGGCCAATCCAGCAGCAACTGTCGTATTCAATGCCGACGACGGCATCCACCAGCTTGCGATCTTGCAGACTGTAGTTCAATCGGCCCACGCTGTACCAGCGCGCGCCCCCATCCGGCGCACCGCGCCCACCAGCCTTGCCACCTGGGGCACCCTTGTCGCCCCACAGGTCGTTCAAGGGCCACTGCCAACCGATATCGACCTGCTCGCTGGTACCGCGCTGCAGGCGGTAGGCCGCGCTGACGACGCGGTAGTCGCCCGGCTGGTAGCGCGCACCGATGGTCGAGCGGATCGAGCGCCCGGTCTTGCGGTTGAACTGCACCGTGGAATCCACGCTCCACTGCGGCACCCAGTTCACGGCCGCGCCCACCAGCACGTCAGACAGCCGCTCGCTTACGGCGGGTGTGCCAGGAAGGCTGACCTGTTGGTCAGAGAAGCGAAAGCGCTGCGCCACACCGAAACGCGCGGTTTCGGCACCGGTGGCGGGGTCGAGCAGGCGACTGGTCACGCCCAGGGTGAGCAGATTGTTGTCGGCAATGCGATCGTTCCCGCCAAAGGCGTTCTCGGTATAGATGGTGGCAAAGTTGAAGTCGTTGGCCGCCGTGTCGTACACCGGCAGCAGGTGCTGGTCGCGGTAGGGTGTGTAGGTATAAAAGGCGCGCGGCTCCAGCGTCTGCATGAAAGCGCGCCCGAAGAAGCCTGCATCGCGCTCGAACACCAGTCCACTGTCGACGCTGAAGGTGGGCAGCGCACGGCTGGCTGAGCGTGCGCCGTTCGCCAGTGGGCTGTCAAACTGGTACTGGCTGGCATGCCATTGCAGGCGCGGCGTGACAAAACCTTCAGGTGCCAGGAAAGGGCGGCTGATTTGCGCCAGTGCAAAGCTGCGCTGCGCATTGGGCTGGCCCGTCCGACTACGGTCTGCATGAAAGCGCGTGCTGTCCAGCTCCAGACTGGCATCCAACCCGGCGCCCAGGCGCGACGGGGCATAGCGCCACTGCAGCTGCGGCAGGCGATCGTAGGGCGGCACGATGGGTGCGGACACATCCTGCAGCGTCTGCCATTTCAGCGTGCGCAAGCGCAGCGTCGTCTCCGCGCCGGCCCAGGACAGCTGGGCGTCGCCGGGCAGCAGTCGCTGCGTCAATTGCTGGGTGCCCCGCGGGAAGTCGCGCCAGTAGTTGTCGTCGCTGGCGCGGTTGAGGTTGAGGTTCACCCCCAGACCGCCCACGCTCGTATCGATGGTGCCCGTGTGCTGCAGCGAATAGCTCCAGCGGTTTTGATCGCGCAAACGGTCGCCTGGCAATACGTCGGCGCGCACCTGGCCCTGGTAAGAGGGCTCGAGGTAACGGAATTCGCCACCCAGCTGGATGCCCCGTTTGGCCATGATGGCCGCTTGCAGGGTAGCGTCGCGGTTGGGCGCGATGTTCCAATAGTAGGGCTGGGCGTATTCGAATCCGTTGACGCTGTTCAGCCCCAGGGTGGGCGGCAGCAGCCCGGACTTGCGCTTGTCCGACAGCGGAAAACTGATATGCGGAATGGGCAGCAGCGGTACGCCCTTGAATTCCAGCACGGCGTTGTCGGCTGTGCCCACTTCTTCGGCCTGGTCGATATGGATGCGGTCAGCGCGCAGCACCCAGTCGGGCCGCCAGCTTTGCCCTTCCTCGCGCGTGCAGGTGGTGTAAGTGGCGCTGTGCACATCGGCACGGTCGCGGTCGATGAAATCCACACGCACCGCCTCGCCGTGGGCGCCGTTGCGCAAGAACTGGTAGCGCGCGTCGGTGAAAAAACCTTCGAAGGCATCCACGCGCAACTCCAGCGCTGTGCCTTCGTACACATTGCCTGCGCGGTTGATGCGCACCGGCCCGGTGGCGCGGACGGTGTCGTCGGGGGCGGTATATTCCATGCGTTGTGCACGGACCACGGTGTCGCCCCGGCGCAGCATGGCATTGCCTTCGATCTCGGTGCGGATGTCGGGTTGGCCCGTAATGCGATCGCCCGACACAAATACCGGCAACTGCGAGCGCACCGCTTCCGGAATGGTCTCGCCCAGCATCGGGCTGGCCCGCAGCGTGGTGGGCGCATCCCAGGCGCTGGCCTGCGCCGAAGCCGCCAAGGGCAGACCGCACAGCACGCCCGCCACCAGTGCGGCGACCGCCGTGCGCGGGTGGACTGGTACCGGCCCTGAGGAGGCGGACAGCAGGAAAGAGGTGCGATGCAAATCGTGCAAGAAATCAGTCCATGGAATCAGCCGCGCACGGCGCGCACCATGCGCCCGCCCGCCACCCGCGCCGGACAGGCCGGGTTTGTAGAATCCGATTATCCATGAGCCACCCTACTCCCTCCGCTTTCGCAGCCTCCCCCCCTCGCACAACGGCCACCGTGGCCTGGCCTGACGCCGCGCGCCATGCCGCCTTCGACGCCTGGCTGGCACCCCTGGCCGCTGCGCAGGGGCTGCAGCCCGACACCCTGCGCCCCGCCTCGGCCGATGCCAGTTTTCGGCGCTACCTGCGCATCGACACGGGCACGCCCGGCCAGAGCTGCGTGGTGATGGACGCGCCGCCGGACAAAGAAAACTGCCGCCCCTTCGTGCAGGTGCAGGCCCTTCTGCAGCAAGCGGGCCTGCATGTACCGCAGATCCTGGCCTGGGACGAGGCGAACGGCTTCATGCTGCTGTCCGACCTGGGCCAGCACACCGTGATCGAGAAACTCGACCCCGCAGCGCCGCAAGACGCCTACGCCTGGTACCAGCAAGCCACCGACACGCTGCTGCAGTGGCAGCTGGCCTCACGCCCCGGCGTGCTGCCGCCCTACGACGAAGCCCTGCTACGGCGTGAGCTGGCCTTGTTTCCTGACTGGTACATCGCCCAGCACCGCGGCATGGTGCTGGACGCAGCGCAGCAGGCCGTGCTCGACCACGCCTTCAACCGCATCGTTGCGCACAACCTGGAGGCGCCCAGCGTGTTTGTGCACCGCGACTTCATGATGCGCAACCTGATGGTGCCCACCACACCTGGCGGGCCGCTCGGCGTGCTGGATTTTCAGGACGCGGTGTACGGCCCCATCACCTACGACATCGCCAGCCTGCTGCGCGACGCCTTCATCAGCTGGGACGAAAATTTTGTCATCGACATTACCGTGCGTTACTGGGAGAAGGCGCGCAAGGCGGGTTTGCTGGGCGCGGGCAGCCCCAGCGGCTGGGGGGCCGACTTTGGCGAGTTCTACCGCAGTGTCGAATGGATGGGCCTGCAGCGCCACCTGAAGGTGGCCGGCATCTTTGCGCGCCTGACGCTGCGCGACGGCAAACCCAAGTACCTGCAGGACGCGCCCCGCTTTTTGCATTACATCCGCAGCACCGCCGACCGCTACCGCGAGCTGGGCCCGCTGTGCAAGCTCATCGACCAGATCGAAGGCACAGAAGCGGCTATGGGCTATGCCTTTGGACGCGTTTAAAAATATATAACAAATTAGCCTCTAGCGCTTATCCATCAAGCGCAAACAGCTACAAAAATCACAGTAAATGCCGCGCTTTCACTGCCCCGCAGACCTGGCCCCCGGGCTGGAACTCGCCCTGCCTGCGGGCGCTGCGCGCCATGTGCAGGTGCTGCGCATGCAGCCGGGTGATTCGATCACGCTGTTCCACGGCGGCCTGCAAGACCCCGGAGCGCCGGGCGGCGAGTTCGACGCCACCATTACCCACATGGGCCGCAGCGAGGTGCGCGTGCAGGTGGGCGCCCACCACGCCATCGAGCGCGAAGCCGCACGCACGGTGCACCTGCTGGCCGGCATCACCGCCAACGAGCGCATGGACTGGCTGGTTGAAAAAGCCACCGAACTGGGCGTGGCCAGCATCACCCCGCTGCTGGCCGAGCGCAGCGTGCTCAAGCTCAAGGGCGAGCGCGCCGACAAGAAACTCGCCCACTGGCAGGCCGTGGCCGTGGCCGCCTGCGAGCAGTGCGGGCGCAACCGCGTGCCGACCATTCACCCGGCCATGGATCTGGCGGGATGGCTGCGCAGCCCACTCGCCGACGCACAGGGCGCGCGCCTGTTGCTGTCGCTGCGCGCCGAAACGCAGCCGCTGCACACCAAGGTGCCCGGCAGCAGCGCCCTGGTTTTTCTCTCTGGCCCGGAAGGGGGCCTGAGCCCCACGGAAGAAGACCTGGCCCTGCAGCACGGTTTCGCTCCGGTCACCCTGGGCACGCGGGTGCTGCGCGCAGAAACCGCGCCGCTGGCGGCGTTGGCAGCATTCACGCTCGATTGAAGATCACAGACCGTAGTCGCGCTCCACGCGGGCAATACGGATCTTGAAGCCTGCGTACCACTTCTCGCGCCCCTGGCGCTGGGCCTCCAGATGCTCGGCATCTGCCTTCCAGGCGGCGATGGATGCGAGATCGGCCCAGTACGACACCGTGATGCCCAGGCCATCGCGCACCGATTCCACCCCCAGAAACCCCGGCTGCTGCGCTGCCAGCTCCACCATGCGCTGCGCCATGGCACCGTAGCCATCGTCCCCCTCGGTACGCAGGCTGGTGAAGATGACCGCGTAGTAAGGCGGCGCGGGCGTGTGGGCAAAGCCTGTCATCTCAGCGCCCAGTGGGCATGGGTTTGATGGTGCCGCAGCTGTCCGATATCCAGCGGCCCTTCTGCGCCATGTCGATCTGCTCGGGCTTGCCCTGCTGGACGGTTTTGAACTTGAATTGCCCGGAATAGGCCTTGGGGCCCTGAAACGTGACCGTGCCCTCGCCACTGGACGGCGGCTCATCCTGCCCGCCCTTGCAGCTGAAAGCCACCTTCATGGTGTTGGCGTCCACGCGCTGCACCTGCTGTGTACAGCCCTCCTGCTGGGGAATGTTGTCGAGATCGGCCTGCTCCTTGGTGACGCAGACCTTGACGCTCTGGCCCGTGGCCCCCAGCCCCACGCCTTGCTGGGCCATCATCTGTTCCATCTGCTTGCGCTGTGCAGGCGGCATGCTGGCCAGGGATTTCTGCATCTCGGCCATGGCCGCTTCCATCTGGCCGCTCTGGGTCTTGAAGCTGACGTTGTGCTCCCACAGGCCGGGGCGCATTTTCTGCTGCGCTGCCGCCGTGAACGATACGCCTGCCAGCAGCGCCAGTACGGCGGTGGAAACGATGAAACGCGATGTCTGCATGGTCTTGCCTTTCCTGAAATGGGCGCCCCGCGCGAACCTGGGGGACGGCCTTGCCGCGCCACTGTAACGTCCTGAACCCTTTTTGGACACCCGTGCACCTGCGCACCACAGCGGCAGAACGTGACCGATTGGGCGCTTTTGCTAGCCGTGTAGCGTGCGGCGGTACTGCATGGCCTCGGCCACATGCGCCACCTGGGTGTGCTGTGCGCCCGCCAGGTCGGCGATGGTGCGGGCCACCTTGAGGGCGCGGTGCGTGGCGCGGGCCGACCACCCCAGCCGGGCGGAAGCCGTCTGCAAAAACTGCAGCGCTGCGGGCTCCAGCAGGGCATGGACATCGATCGCCTGCCCCTGCAAGGCCTGGTTGGCATACCCCTGGCGCGCCGTGGCCCGCTGGCGGGCCTGCACCACGCGCACGCGGATGGCCGCGCTGCATTCACCCGGGGGTGCATTCAGCAAATCTTGTGCAGGCAGGGCTGGCACCTCGACATGCAGGTCGATGCGGTCGAGCAATGGGCCGCTGAGCCGCGCCTGGTAGCGCGCCACCTGGTCGGGCGTGCAGCGGCAGGCGCGCTGCGTGGCGCCCCGGTAGCCGCAGGGGCAAGGGTTCATGGCGGCAATCATCTGAAAACGTGCGGGGAATTGAGCCCGCTGCGCAGCCCGCGAGATAGTGATATGGCCCGTCTCCAGCGGCTCGCGCAGGGCTTCGAGGGCGGCGCGGGGAAACTCTGGCAACTCGTCCAAAAAGAGTACGCCATGGTGCGCCAGCGAGATCTCGCCCGGGCGCGGCGGTGAGCCACCACCCACCAGAGCCACCGCACTCGCCGTATGGTGCGGGCTGCCGGTGGGGCGCAGGGCCCAGCGCTCCAGTGCAAACCGGCCGCACAGACTGGCCACGGCGGCGCTCTCCAGCGCCTCGTCCACCGTCATATCCGGCAGCACCCCGGCAAAGCGCTGGGCCAGCATGGATTTTCCCGAGCCAGGCGGCCCCATCAACAAAAGACTGTGGCCGCCGGCGGCTGCGATCTCCAGGGCGCGCTTGGCCAGGGCCTGGCCTTTGACATCGGCCAGGTCGGCATAGACACCCGTGGTCTGCAGGGGCGTAGCCTGCATGCGCGTCCAGCCACTGTCCTCGGGCGCCGGGCCTTCACCCGTGCTGCCGGGCGGCAAAAACTGCTGTACCACGTCCAGCAGATGCCGTGCACGCCAGACCTGGGCGTCGGGCACCAGCGCGGCCTCTTCGGCGCTGCCCGGCGGCAGCACCAACCGCACCCCGGCGGGCAGCGCACGCAGCGCCAGGCTGGTGGCCAGCGCTCCGCGCACGGGGCGCAGCTCGCCCGAGAGCGACAACTCCCCCGCAAACTCATAGCCTGCAAGACGGGCGGCATCGATCTGACCGCTGGCCGCCAGGATGCCCAGGGCGATGGGCAGATCGAAGCGCCCCGAGTCCTTGGGCAAATCGGCCGGAGCCAAATTGACGGTGATGCGCTTGTTGTGCGGGAACTCCAGCCCGGCGTTTTGCAACGCCGAGCGCACGCGCTCACGCGCCTCCTTGACCTCGACCTCGGCCAGTCCCACCAGCGTGAAGCTGGGCAAGCCATTGGCCAGGTGCACCTCGACAGTGACAGGCGGCGCCTGCAACCCCAGCAGGGCGCGGCTTTGCACCAAAGCAAGACTCATGCGTGTATTTCTCCCCAGACGAGTGCGGTTTGCGGGCGGCGGGCGCAATGGCCGGCGGCCATGCACCAGTCCGGTGCAAAGGCCATGTACCGCCCTGCGAATGTAGCGGTGAAAGGCCTGGCACGGTCTGTGCGTAGACAGGCTATCGCTTGTTTTTTTCTGACCGGAGGACCCATGAACCACACATCTCTCAAGACCCTCGGTATCGCCCTTGTGGCGGCCATGCCTCTGATGGCCAGCGCGCAGCTCAGCGGCAACCTGGGCCTGGCCTCCAACTACAAGTACCGTGGCCAGGACCAGGACACCAGCAAAACCCGGGCCGTCAAGCCTGCGCTGCAGGGCGGTTTTGACTACGCCTTTGGCGAATCCGGCTGGTATGTGGGCAACTGGAACTCCAGCGTGCACTGGCTGCCCGGCAACTCCATCGAGATGGACCTGTACGGCGGCTACAAATTCAAGGCCGGTGCGCTGGACTGGGACCTGGGCGCCCTCACCTACCTCTATCCCGGCAACACCACAGGCAACACCACCGAGCTGTACGCCGCGACCACCTGGGGGCCGCTGACGGCCAAGTACTCGCACACGGTGTCGAAGGACTATTTCGGCTGGGCTGGTGCCAAGGCAGGCTCGGGCCTCAAGGGCACCAACACGGGCTACCTGGCGTTCTCGGTGGCGCAGGAAGTGGCGCCCTCGGTCACGCTCAAGGCTTCGGTCGGGTTCACGCGCTTTGCCAGCGATATCAAGGACATGGGCGTGCCCAACTACATGGATTACAGCCTCGGCGCGGCCTACGACTTTGGCGGCGGTCTCTCGCTCGGCGCAGCCGTGGCGGGCGCCAACAAGAAGGCTTATTTCGGACCCGCCAACCAGTCGCGCCTGCTCGTCACCCTGACCAAAACTCTGTAAGGAGGAACTGAAAATGAAAATGGTGACTGCCATCATCAAGCCGTTCAAACTCGACGAAGTGCGCGAGGCCCTCTCCGACATCGGGGTGCAGGGCATCACGGTGACCGAAGTAAAGGGCTTTGGCCGCCAGAAGGGCCATACCGAGCTCTACCGCGGCGCCGAGTACGTGGTGGACTTCCTGCCCAAGGTGAAGATCGAGGCCGCCGTTGCCGACGACCTGGTCGAGCGCGTCATCGAGGCCATCGAAGGCGCGGCGCGCACCGGCAAGATCGGCGACGGCAAGATTTTTGTCTCCGCCCTCGAACAGGTGGTACGCATCCGCACCGGCGAGACCGGCCAGGACGCCCTGTAAGCCACCCCTTCCACCCAACGCGAGAAACTGCCATGAAAAAACTGCTTGCCTCCCTCCTGCTAGGGCTGGGCCTGCTGGCCACCGGACCGCTCGCCCTGGCCCAGGCACCTGCCACTCCCGAACCCGCCGCCATGGCGGCCCCGGCCGAACCGGCTGCAGCTACCGACACGGCGACAGCGCCAGCCCCGGCTGCGCCTGTGGCCGCGGCTGCAGTGGCCCCGGCCGCACCGGCCGCCGCACCCAAGCTCGACTCGGGCGATACCGCCTGGATGCTCACTTCCACGCTGCTGGTCATCCTGATGACCCTCCCCGGCCTGGCGCTGTTCTACGGCGGCCTGGCCCGCTCGAAGAACATGCTGTCGGTGCTGGTGCAGGTGTTCGTGGTCTTTGCCATCATCAGCGTGCTGTGGGCGCTGTACGGCTACAGCCTGGCATTCACCGGTGAGGGCCGGTTCTTCGGCGGGCTGGACAAGCTGTTCCTCAAGGGCATCGCACCCGACACGCTCTCGGGTCTGCTGCCCACCATTCCGGAATATGTGTTCGTGGCCTTCCAGTCCACCTTTGCCGCCATCACCGTGGCGCTGATCGTGGGCTCGTTCGCTGAACGCATCCGCTTCTCGGCCGTGCTGATTTTCTCGCTGCTGTGGTTCACCTTCAGCTACATCCCCATGGCCCACATGGTGTGGGGCGGCGGCCTGCTGGCCAAGGACGGTGCGCTCGACTTTGCCGGGGGCACGGTGGTGCACATCAACGCCGGTGTGGCCGCGCTGGTGGGCGCCTACCTGGTGGGCAAGCGCATTGGTTACGGAAAGGAAGCGCTGACCCCGCACAGCCTGACGCTGACCATGGTGGGCGCCTCGCTCCTATGGGTGGGCTGGTTCGGTTTCAACGCAGGTTCGGCCGGTGCCGCCAACGGCGTGGCGGGCCTGGCTTTCATCAACACCGTGCTGGCCACGGCCGCGGCCACCCTGTCGTGGCTGGCGGGTGAATCGCTGCACAAGGGCAAGGCCTCCATGCTGGGCGCGGCCTCGGGCGCTGTGGCCGGGCTGGTGGCCGTGACCCCGGCAGCAGGCTTCGTGGGCCCCATGGGTTCCATCGTGATGGGCCTGATCGCGGGTATCGTCTGCCTGTGGGGCGTGGGTGGTCTCAAGCGCATGCTGGGTGCGGACGATGCATTTGACGTGTTTGGCGTGCACGGCGTGGGCGGCATTCTGGGCGCCATCCTGACCGGCGTGTTCGCCTCGCAAAGCCTGGGCGGCACAGGCGGCCTCACCCCCGACACCTATGCCATGGGCGCCCAGGTCTGGGTCCAGACCAAGAGCGTGCTGGTCACCATCGTGTGGTCCGGCGTGGTGGCCTTGGTGGCCTACAAGGTGGCCGACATGCTGGTGGGCCTGCGCGTGAGCGAAGAAGCCGAACGCGAAGGCCTGGACATCACCTCGCACGGCGAAACGGCTTACAGCCGCTGAAGCGTCCCTGCCGTGGTGTCTGGTGGGGCCACGGCAGGACAGCGCGGAAAACTCCAAGGTGCTTGTAGCCCGCCCGCACGGCGGGCTTTTTTTGCGCTGAAAATTTGAACAAAATATGCTTCCAGCGCAATCCAATCAAGCGCAGATAGCTATTAAATTAGTAGCAAACACAAGAAATACAGCGTGACTGTGGGCGAAAACGCTCACATGGCCCGTGCAGAAAATTCACACAGCCCAGGGCCGCGCTGCCGCGCACAGGCAGACCCCAAGGCTTACCATCCAAGCCTATGGAAAGCGCCCTTCACCACATGATTGAACAGGTGCGCGCCGCAGGCGCGCGCCAGGCACCACTGCACATCCGTGGCGGCGGCAGCAAGGATTTTCACGGCACCCTGCCCCCAGGTGAGCTGCTGGACACCCGGGACTGGCGAGGCATCGTCAGCCACGAGCCCACCGAGCTGGTGGTGACCGTGCGTGCGGGCACGCCGCTGGCCGAGCTGGAAGCAGTCCTGTCCGAAAAAAACCAGTGCCTGCCCTTTGAGCCACCGCATTTCGGCCCGGGTGCCACCGTGGGCGGCATGGTGGCAGCGGGCCTGTCGGGCCCGGCCCGCGCCAGCGTGGGCGCGGTGCGCGACTATGTGCTGGGTCTGCAACTGATCAATGGCCGCGCCGAGCACCTGGTGTTTGGCGGCCAGGTGATGAAGAACGTGGCCGGGTACGACATTTCGCGCCTCATGGTGGGCGCCTGGGGCACGCTGGGGGTGATCACCGAGGTCAGCCTCAAGGTACTGCCCGTGGCTCCGGCCGAGGCCACGCTGCGCTTTGAACTGGGCCAGGCCGAAGCCCTGCGCCGCCTGCACGCCTGGGGCGGCCAGCCACTGCCGCTCAACGCCAGCTGCTGGGTGCACGACGCGGGCATGGACACGCTTTACGTGCGCCTGCGCGGCGCCGTGGCCGCCGTCGAGGCAGCCTGCCGCAGCATGGGCGGCGAGCGCCAGGACAACGCCCGCGTGGCCGCCGACTGGGCCGCCTGCCGCGACCAGGCCTTGCCCTGGTTCACCGCAGGGCCCAGCGCCGGACTGGATCTGTGGCGCCTGTCACTGCCCGCCACCGCGCCAGTGCTGGCGCTGCCCGGCGGCGTGGCGCCGCCGCTGGTCGAGTGGCACGGCGCGCTGCGCTGGGTGCAGGCCGCCCCCGGTCACGCACAGGCATTGCACGACGCCGCCCGCCAGGCAGGCGGCAGCGCTTCACTTTTCAGAGCGCATAGCGCTGATGGAACAAGCGCTGCAGCCTTTTTTGATCCTTTACCCGCCGGACTGCAAGCCATCCACGAACGCTTGCGCCAGAGCTTTGACCCGGCCGGCATCTTCAACCCAGGCCGCATGGCCTGGCAGCGCTAGCCCGTGCGGCGATTTCGCCACCTCACCGGCCAGCACCGCACGGTGGCCAGCAACCGGCGGCTGGGCTTGCTGCTCGCCTTCAACGCGGGCGCGGTCAACGCCGGGGGCTTTCTGGTGGTGCGGCTCTACACCTCGCACATGACGGGTTTTGTGTCCCTGCTGGCCGACAACCTGGTGCTGGGCAACATGGTGCTGGTGCTCAGCGCCGTGGGGGCCTTGCTGGCTTTTGTCAGCGGCGCGGCGCTCACTGCCATTTTGGTGAACTGGGCACGCCAGCACCGGCTGCACAGCAGCTACGCACTGCCGCTGCTCATCGTGGCGCTGCTGATGCTGGTGTTCGGGCTGGTGGGCGCGGTCACGCTTAACTGGCATACGCCGTTTGCCGTGCCCGTCACGGTACTGCTGCTGTCTTTCATCATGGGCTTGCAGAACGCCACGGTGACCAAGATGTCCTCGGCCCAGATCCGCACCACGCACATGACCGGCGTCATCACCGACCTGGGGATTGAGCTGGGCAAGATGCTCTACTGGAACAGCAGCGCCAGCCCGCCCGACCAGCAGGTGCGCGCCAACCGCCAGCGCCTGCGCCTGTTTGCCGGGCTGCTGGCCATGTTTCTGGTGGGCGGCATCGCCGGTGCCGCCGGGTTCAAACATGTGGGCTTTGTGTTTGTGGTGCCGCTGGCGCTGGTGCTATTTGCGCTGGCCCTGCCGCCCCTGTGGATCGACCGCGCCCGCCTGCGCCCGAACAGCCGCCGCGCGCACGGCACCCCCGCCGCCGGGCAGAACCCACCGCCCGCCCCCTGATTTGTTGCAGCCCCTGAGCCCCACCATGCAAACCCAACTGGCCCCCGAATTCCAAGGCACCCCCGAAGGCATCGAAGCCGAAGCCATCCTGCGCAAATGCGTGCACTGTGGCTTTTGCACCGCCACCTGCCCCACCTACCAGTTGCTGGGCGACGAGCTGGACGGCCCGCGGGGCCGCATCTACCTCATCAAACAGGTGCTCGAAGGCGCGCAGCCCACACGCGCCACGCAACTGCACCTGGACCGGTGCCTGACCTGCCGCAACTGCGAAAGTACCTGCCCCAGCGGCGTGCAGTACGGCCACCTGGTGGACATCGGCCGCAAGATCGTGGACGAGAAGGTGCCACGCCCGCTGGTGCAGCGAGGCCTGCGCTGGGCACTGAAGGAAGGCCTGCCCTCACCCCTGTTCGCCCCCGCCATGAAGATGGGCCAGGCCGTGCGCGGCCTGCTGCCCGCCAGCCTGCGCGCCAAGGTGCCCGCACCCGAACCCGCCGGTGCCTGGCCCACGCGCGAGCACGCACGCAAGGTGCTGATGCTGGTGGGCTGCGTGCAGCCCGCCATGATGCCGGGCATCAACAGCGCCACGGCGCGTGTGCTGGACGCGGCCGGTATCCAGACCCTGGTGGCACCCGAGGCCGGTTGCTGCGGTGCCGTCAAGTTCCACCTGAACGACCAGGACGGCGGCCTGGCACAAATGCGCGCCAACATCGATGCCTGGTGGCCGCACATCGAGAGCGGCGCGGTCGAAGCCATCGTCATGAATGCCTCGGGCTGCGGCGTCACCGTGAAGGAATACGGCCACCTGCTGCGCCACGACCCGCAGTACGCCGACAAGGCCGCGCGCACCAGCGCGCTGACACGCGACCTCTCGGAACTGCTGCCCGACATTGCCCCAGCGCTACAAGGCCGCCTGCGCAACATCCCGCAGGGCGTGGTGGCCTTCCACCCGCCTTGCACGCTGCAGCACGGCCAGCAACTGCGCGGCGGGGTAGAGCAACACCTGCGCACGCTGGGCTTCGATGTGCGCCTGACCCTCAACGAATCGCACCTGTGCTGTGGCTCGGCTGGCACCTATTCGGTGCTGCAGGCCCAGCTCTCGCACCAGTTGCTTGAACGCAAGATCGGCCACCTGTCCGCCCTGGAACCGGTCGTCATCACCTCGGCCAACATTGGCTGCATCACCCACCTGCAAAGCGGCACCGGGACACCGGTGCGCCACTGGGTGCAGGTGCTGGACGACGCGTTGGCTGCATGATTTCACCCTCGGCGCGAGCCCGCCGCACAGCGTGGTGCGCCAAGGCTGGCATGATTGAGGGTTTTGTTGCCCCCTCTCCTGCTCTGCCATGACCGATTCCGCGCCCGCACCTGACCAGACCCCCGCTACCGCCGCAGCCCCAGGCACGGCCGCGAACGAGGGGCCTGTGAACGCTCCCGCCAGCGCGCAGGGCACGCCCCCGCCCGCCAACGCCACGCGCAGCAACGCCCGCGGCCGCCGTAAAGGTGCAGGTCCCGCAGCCGGTGCCGGTGCACCGCAGGCCGATGGCCAGGCCAAGACGCCCCGCGCGCCACGGCCCGTGCCGCCCGTGCTGGAAAAGCTGGCCGAGCTGTACCCGCAACTCTTTGGCGCAGTGTTTTTGCCACTCAAGCGCGGCATCTTCCAGGACCTGCTGGCCGCACACCCCGAGCTGTTTGAGCGCGAAGCGCTGAAACTGGCCCTGGGCATCCATACACGCTCCACCCGCTACCTGCACAGCGTTGCCGAAGGGCGCCAGCGCCACGACCTGCAGGGCCAGCCGGTAGAAGCCATGGCCCCCGAGCACATCCACCAGGCACTGCTGGAGGTGCACCGCCGCCGCCAGGGCCGGGGCGGCGAGGATCTGCGGCCCAAACTGGTGGCGCGCATCGTGCGCAATATCCAGGCCAGCGGCCTGACGCGCGAGGAATACACCGAACGCATGCACTCCCGCGACGAAGCCGCCAACGCCGTGCTGGCCGAGGCCCTGACCGAACTGGCTGCCCTGCAGGCACGCGAAGAAGCCCTGCTGCGCGCCTACGAAGCCAGCGGCAAGACCGTGGCGGAATTTGCCGACATGTATGGCATGGACCCGCGCACCGCAGAGCGCAGCCTGCACAACGCCCGCCAGCGCGCCACTGCACCTGCGCCTGCACCGGACGCAGCGGCCTGAGGCAGAACGCCATCAGCTGCAAAAAAAGTAGCTGATGGCGCTTGTCCAGCATGCCTTGAAGGCATTTTTGACCGGTAACTTCTACAGCCAGCCGGTCTTGCGAAAACGCCAGTACAAGACGGCGCCGGAACAAAAGATTACCGCCAGCGCCGCCGGGTAGCCAAAGGCCCATTTCAGCTCGGGCATGTGCTCGAAGTTCATGCCCCAGATGCCGGCCAGGGCCGTGGACACGGCAAAGATGGCTGCCCAGGCCGCCAGGCGTTTGGTGGTCTCGGACTCTTCGATGGTCACCATCGACAGATTCACCTGGATGGCCGTGCCGATGGTGTCGCGGATGGTGTCGATGGCCCCGTTGATGCGCGAGAGGTGGTCGTGCACGTCGCGGAAATACTCCTGCGAGCCCGTGCACACCTCGGGCACTCGCCCGCCGTGCAGCTTGCCTGCCACTTCCAGCAGCGGTCCTGCGGCATGGCGCAACACGGTGGTGCGGCGTTTGAGGGCATACAGCCGCTCGATGTTGCCGCGCGCCGCGCCCCGATCGAAGATGTGCTCCTCGATGGTCTCCAGCTCCGACTCAAAGTCATCGATCATCGGGAAATAGCGGTCCACCACCTCGTCCATCAGGGCATACAGCACAAAGCCTGAGCCATGGCGCAGCAGCAGCGGCTCGCGCTCGCAGCGCTCGCGCACATCCTGAAAACCCTTCTGGCTGCGCCGCCGCACCGAAAGCACGTAGTTGTGCCCGACAAAAATGGCGACCTCGCCCACGTCCTCGGCGTCGTAACCGGACTCGGGCAGGTGGAGCACGACGAACACCATCTCGCCATACTCTTCAATTTTGGGCCGCTGATGGCCTTTGCGGGCGTCTTCAACGGCGAGTTCATGCAGACCGAACTCCTGTTGCATCTGCTCGAGTTCTTCGTCCGACGGGTCCAGCAGCGCTACCCAGACGAAGGAGTCGGGCTTGTGCAGCCAGTCGCTGATGTCGTCCACACTGATGTCAGCGCGCTTGCGACCGTTTTCGTAGACAACGCAGTTGATGAGCATGGGAACGGCGTCCGGAAAATTCAGGCCAGGGCCGCTTCAATATCGCCCGCCAGCTTGGACGGCGTGTCCTGCGGTGCATAGCGGCGAATCACCTGGCCGTCCTTGCCCACCAGGAACTTGGTGAAATTCCACTTGATGGCCTTGCTGCCCAGCAGGCCCGGGGCCTCGGCGGCCAGCCAGCGGTACAGCGGGGCGGCATCCGCTCCATTGACGTCGATCTTGGCCATCATCGGAAAGCTCACGCCGTAGTTGAGCTGGCAGAAGCTGGCGATGTCCTCATTGCTACCCGGGTCCTGGTGCGCGAACTGGTTGCATGGAAAGCCCAGCACCACCAGCCCCTTGCTGCCGTACTGCTGGTGCAGCTCCTCCAGCCCGCCAAACTGCGGCGTGAAGCCACAGGCGCTGGCCGTGTTGACGATGAGCAGCACCTTGCCCTCGTACTGGCGTAGCGGCACCATCTCACCATGGATGTTCTGGGCGTCAAAGTCGTAAATGGTTGGCATGGGGGCTCCGGTGCAAAGGCAATGGCGGCGCGGCAGGCGCGTGGGCCGGTCATCGTAGCGCCTTTGAAGGGCCGCTGCCGGGTGCGGGCACATGGCCTTTTCAGCCGTCGCGGATCGCAATCGCGGCATCCAGAGCAGAAAATCGCACCCACCGCGTGGTAACTTTGGGCATCCATCCACCTGTTGCGGGAATCGGGGGCCTGCGCCCTCGCCCAGTCCATCACCATGCCAATCCATGTCGCAGCCGTCAGGCAACTCCTGGTGGGCCAGGCCCTCATGATCGAGGGGGCCGCGCCCACGGGGCATTTCAGTGCCGTCTTTGAAGACGATGGCGAAACCGGCTACTTCTACGCCATCGACCGCGCCGCCAAGGGCCAGTCGATCCAGGATGCCTTGCACATCTACAACGTGGCCAGCGTGACCGACAAGGACAAGGCGTCCACGGTGCGCATCGGCTGGACCGCCGACGGCAGCAAGGTGGCGCTGCTCATCAACGACTACCCCCACGCGGTGTTCGATTTTGAAGCGCAGCAGGGCTACTGCCGCTCGGGCTTTCCGCCGCCGGGCGTGGGGCCCTGGTCGCAGCAGGGGCATGAATGGAACGAGGCCTGCGTCAGCCTTTTCATGTAAGGCGCCTGCGGGCAGGCACAACGGCCAGCAAGGCCGCCAGCATGATGCAGACCCCGCCCACCAGCGTACGCTCCTGCAGCGCAGCGGCGTCCAGCAGCCATGAAGAGGCGCTGGCAAACACCACCTCGGTCAGCATGACCAGGGCCGTAGTGCCTGCTGCCAGCCGCGCCGCACCGTATTGCAGCGCGTAGTTGCCCACCAAAAACGCCAGCGCCAGCCCCAGTGCCACCAGCACCCAGCCCATGGCCACCGGGGGCACCGGCGTGACGATACCCACAGCCATGCCCGTTGCCGCCACCAGCGCAGCCATGAGCGCGCCCCCACCAAACATGGCCAGCATGCGCGCCTGCTCGGGCACCTGGTGCAGTCGGCGCAACATGACATTGGTCAGCGCAAAGGTAAAACCACCCGCCACGGCCAGCAAATCGACCGCCGACAGGCCCTGCGCCAACTGGCTGAGCGGCACACCCGGCGGCAGCACCACCAGCACCACGCCCGCAAAAGCCAGTGCCAGGCGCAGCAGCGCCAGCGGCGTGGGCACTTCGCCTAAAAATCGCCAGGCCAGCAGCACCGACCAGGCGGGCATGAGATAGAACAGCAGCACCACGCGCACGACATCGCCCACCGTCACGGCCCAGTTGAAACACACATTGGTCAGCCCTGCGCTGACCGCCAGCAACCACAGGCCCGGGTAGCGCAGCACCTGGCGCCAGGCGCCGGGCAGCAGCACCAGCAGCGTGACCAGCGCCAGCAGGTACATCAGCGCCGTGGCCCACAGCGGGTGCAAGCCCGCACCGTGCAGCAACCGAAAAGGCCACCAGGAAACGCCCCAGACAAAAGCATTGAACAGCAGCGCGAAAACGGGCAAGGATTTTTTCATCAAAATGGCCTCCAGCGCTTTACTGGAAAGCGCTGCAAGCTATCAAAAACGGAGTTTTAGTGGAGCGTATCCTGCCGGGCGATGCGCAGCAGGTGGTCCATCTCTTCAGGATATTTGGCACAGTTGTGGGCATGCCAGCGCTGGATCACCCACATGATGCCAGCCACCACCACGCCAAAGGCGGTGATCGCGCCAAAGGCCGACAGTCCCAACTTGGTGGACAGGCTGTAGAACGCCCCCAGGCCGAGGATGCAGGCCTGCTCGTTGAAGTTCTGCACGGCAATAGACCGGCCCGACCCCATGAGATTGTGGCCCCGGTGCTGCAGCAAAGCATTCATGGGAACCACC
>NZ_BAAGQN010000007.1:0-58180 GCF_054783455.1 Simplicispira piscis | reverse complement strand
CCAGCAGCCCCATGGCAATGCCCAGCGGCATGACGCGCGTTGCCATTTCCAGGCGCATGTGCATCGACGCGGCCACGGCCCCCACGGCCGTGCCAATCGCCACCACCCCCACCAGGGCCGATGCCTGTGTAGTGCCATAGCCCAGGGCGGCAGCGCTCCAGGCCAGCACGATATAGCGCAGGTTGCCCGAAACGCCCCAGAACAGCGTGGTGGTAGACAGCGATATCTGGCCCAGGCGATCGTTCCACAGGCGCTTGTTACAGCTCCAGAAATCGGGCAAAAGCGACAAGGTGTTGGCCAGCACGCTGCGTTCGGGGTTCTGCCGCAGGGGCCGCATCTCCACCCCGGTCAGCGGAATGCGGGTGTTGAACCAGGCGGCGATGACGTAGACGATGATCAGCGTGGCAATGGCGGCCTGTGGCGCCGTGTCCACCCCGAAGTCCATGCCCGGCACATCCACCGACAGCAGCAGCGACGAGATGACAGGCCCCACCAATTGCCCGCCGAGCAGCACCCCGAGGATGATGGAGCCAATGGTCAGCCCTTCAATCCAGCCGTTGGCCTTGACCAATTGCGATGCGGGAAGCAACTCGGTCAGGATGCCGTATTTGGCCGGCGAGTAGGCGGCTGCGCCCAGCCCCACCACGGCATAGGCCATCAGCGGGTGCGAGCCAAACAGCATCATCAGGCAGCCCACGACCTTGATGGCATTGCTGACAAACATCACCCGGCCCTTGGGCAGCGCATCGGCAAAAGCGCCCACGAAGGGCGCCAGGATGACGTAAAAAAGCGCAAACATGGGCACCAAGGCGGCGCGCTGCCACTCGGGGCTGCCCCCCGTTCGCAGCAACTCGACGGCGGTCACGAACAGTGCGTTGTCGGCGAGCGAGCTGAAAAACTGCGCCGCCATGATGGTGTAGAAACCGCGCTTCATCAGTAGGCAGGTGGAGCATCAGTCTGGCTGATGAGGGGTTAAATCTGGTCGCCCGAAAATGTGACAGGCGGTTATATCACGCTGCTGTGCGGCACCGGTGCCAGAATCCGGGGCTTGCCCACCGGACTCTCCGAACATGCCACGCCCCATTCAAGCCACCATCCACACCCCTGCCCTGCAGCACAACCTGGCGCGCGTGCGCCGCGCCGCGCCGGATGCGCGCGTCTGGGCCGTGGTCAAGGCCAACGCTTACGGCCACGGTATCGAGCGCGCCTTTGCAGGACTGCGCGGCGCCGATGGCTTCGCCCTGCTGGACCTGCAAGAGGCCGAGCGCGTGCGCCTGCTGGGCTGGCGCGGCCCCATCTTGCTGCTGGAGGGCGTGTTCGAGCCGCGCGACCTGGAACTGTGCTCGCGCCTGGGCCTGTGGCACGCCGTGCACTGCGACGAGCAGATCGACTGGCTTAGCCGTCACAAGACGCAGGTGCCGCACCGCGTTTTCCTGAAGATGAACTCGGGCATGAACCGACTGGGGTTTACGCCCCAACGCTTTCGCAGCGCCTGGGCACGCCTGTCTGCACTGCCCCAGGTGGACGAGATTTCGCTCATGACGCATTTCTCTGATGCCGACGGCCCGCGCGGCATTGCACACCAGATGGCGGCGTTTGCCACCGCCACGCAGGACCTGCCCGGTGAGCGCAGCGTGTGCAACAGCGCCGCCACCCTGCGCCACGCCCAGGACGCGGGCGTGCGCGCCGACTGGGTGCGTGCGGGCATCGTGCTCTACGGCAGCGCGCCCGACTTTCCCGAGCACAGCAGCGCCCACTGGGATGTACAGCCCACCATGACGCTGGCCACCCGTCTGCTGGCCGTGCAGGAGCTGCAGGCGGGCGACACCGTGGGCTACGGCTCGCGCTTCACGGCCGAGGGGCCCATGAGCATTGGCGTGGCCGCCTGCGGCTATGCCGACGGCTACCCGCGCCACTGCGACACCGGCACGCCCGTGCTGGTGAACGGCGTGCGCACCCGCCTGGTGGGCCGCGTGAGCATGGACATGGTCACGGTGGACCTCACGCCGCTGCGGCGCGTCGGCATGGAGGTGGGCTTTGGCAGCGAGGTCACCCTGTGGGGGCGCGCGGGCAACGGCGCCGTGCTGCCCATCGATGAGGTGGCGCAGGCGGCTGGCACGGTGGGCTATGAGCTGATGTGCGCGCTGGCCCAGCGTGTGCCCGTGGTGGCCGACTGAAGCCCCATGACCCAGCCGCGCAGCACCCGCAAAAACAAGTCCAACTGGCGCGCGGTGCGCATGCCGCACCAGGACATCGAGCGCACATTGCACCAGCGCTACAGCCTGCGCTTGCACGGGCTGTGCATTGGCAGCTTCACACTGCTTCTCATGTGGACGACCGCGCACCTGCAGTTGCAGCTGGGCGTCGAATCCCTGGCGCTGCGCTATCTGGTCACGCTGGCCGTGGGCTATCTGGGCTACCTGCTGGTACTGCGCGTCTGGGCGGCGCGGCTGCTGCGCCGGCGCACGGCCCAGGACAGCGGCTTTGACCTGGACCTGCCCGACATCGACTGGCCTAGCGGCGGTCCATCCGGCGGCGGGGAGCGCGTGCCGCTGCCGCGCACCGGCGGGGGCGACTTCGGCGGCGGCGGTGCCTCGGGCGATTTTTCCGAGGGACTGGGCAGGTCAGCCGATGGCAGCGCACTGGGCGACGTGGCAGGCGGTGCACTGGAAGCCGTCGGCAGTGCCGACGAGGGCGCTATCGTCGTCGTGCCCATCGTGGCGATCTTCCTGATCGGCTCTGCCGTGCTGCTGGGCGCCGGCTCGCTGGCCATGGCATTTTTTGGCTGGGACGCCCTGCTGGCCGTAGCAATAGAGCTCGCCTTCTCCGTGGCCACCGCCCGCGCGGCCATGGGCGTCGAGCGCGAGGGCTGGCTGGGCGCCGCCGTACGCCTGACCTGGAAGCCGCTGCTCGGCGCCCTGCTGTGCGCCGTGCTGCTGGGCGCCAGCATCGACCATTTCCTGCCCGACGTGCATTCGCTGCCCGAAGCGGTGCGGCTGCTGCGGCGCTGAGCCGCCCCGCCACAAGGCCTTGGCGCCGCCACCTCACGCACACCAGGCTAGCGCAGGCTTTTCCATAGGGCAGTCCCCCATTCACGGGTGATGGCCCTTGGCCTACGCTCGGAGCGCACATACCAGAAAGCCGCGCGCCACGGACTTTTCAGCCCTTCTTTCACCGCAGACCCCACCATGCCGCACCGCCCAGACACTGCCGACACCGCACCGCCCGCAGGCACGGTGCTTTCTTTGCAGCAACAGCGCCTGCGACAGATTCTGTGGGCCATCATCCTGGCGCTGGGTGTGGTTGCTCTGCTCAGTTTTGCCAGGGGCGCCTACACCAGCGTCGCTCTGGAGCTGGCGGCCATGGGTTTGGTGGCTGGCGCCTTCCGCTGGAATGAAGGCGGTCAGCAGGCGCGTGCAACGGCGCTGATGCTGTCCACCCTGATGGTGATGCTGTGCGCCCTCATGGCCGTCAGCGAAGGGCTGTATGACGAAGCCATCATGGCATTTCCCGGTCTGCTGGTATTTGCCGGCATGTATGGCTCGCGGCGGATGTTCATCGTGCTCCTGGGCTGCATGCTGGTAGCACTGGTCGCGTTGTTTGTGCTGCACCAGGCGGGCGTGCTGCGCAGTGTTGCAGACCCCTTGGGCCTGGGGCGCGCACTCATCCTCTGCACTGTGCTGGCAGTGACGGGATTTTTTGTCTGGCTGCTGTCGGGTGATCTGCGCCAGGCGATGGCCCAGCTCGAATCTGAAAAGCAGGCGCTCATGAACTCCCACGCGCGCATTGAGGTGCTCGCGCACCGGGACCCACTGACCCAACTGCCCAACCGCACCTTGGCCAAGGACCGGCTGGAGCAGCTCCTGCTGCAGGCCCGGCGCGACCGCAACATGGTGGCCGTGATGTTCCTGGATCTGGACAACTTCAAGACCGTGAACGATTCGCTGGGCCACGGGGCAGGCGACCGGTTGTTGTGCATGGTGGCCGAAAGACTGGGCTCCAGCCTGCGCGCCTCCGACACGCTGGCGCGGCTTTCGGGCGATGAGTTCCTGATCCTGCTCGGTGGCATCAAGAGCGAGGAGGCCATCACGGCGGCCACTTCGCACGTCATGCAGCTGCTGGAGCAGACTTTCCCACTCCAGGAGCTGGACGTAGTGGTAACCGGATCGCTGGGCATCGCTGTCTTCCCGCGCGACGGCGTCGGGGTGGAAGACCTGCTCAAGCACGCCGATCTGGCCATGTACCAGGCCAAGGATGCGGGTCGAAACACGTTCCGCTTCTTCGACGCCAGCATGAACGAGAGCGTGGTCGAGCACCTGCACATGGCCTCTGGCTTGCGCACGGCGCTAGACCGCGGCGAACTGCAAGTGCATTACCAGCCCCAGTTCGACCTGCGCAGCGGCGCCATCATCGGCGCCGAGGCCTTGCTGCGCTGGCGGCACCCGGAACTGGGCTTCATTCCCCCCAACAAATTCATTCCCGTGGCGGAGCGCACCGGCCTGATCAACGAAGTGGGCGCCTGGGTGCTGCACCGGGCGTGTAAAGATGCACAGTCTTGGCGCAGCCAGGGGCTGGGCGATCTCACGGTGGCCATCAACGTCTCGCCGGTGCAGTTCCGCCGCGACAACATCGAGCGTGAAGTCGCCAACGCGCTGGCCGCCTGCCAATTGCCACCCAGCGCCATCGAGCTGGAACTGACGGAGTCCTTGCTGGTGGCCGACGCACAGCACCTGAGCGAAGTGCTGCAGCGCCTGCGGGAACTCGGGGTGCAGATCGCCATCGACGACTTTGGCACCGGTTACTCCAACCTGGGCTACCTGCAACGCTTTGCAGTGCACCGCCTCAAGATCGATCAGTCTTTCGTACGCAAGATGTGCACCAGCGCGCATGACGAGGGCATCGTGCGCGCCATCATCGAGATGGCCCACTGCCTGGGCCTGGAAGTGGTGGGCGAAGGCGTGGAAGATCTCGCAATGCTGGACAAGCTGCAAAGCTTCGGCTGCGAATTTGGCCAGGGCTTCCATTGGTCTCCCGCCTTGCCGCTCGATGCCTTCACGGCCTTTGTGCGCCAGCACCAAACCACCGCCACCTGAACGGGGCGGCGGTCTATGGGCCACCGATGGCCCATTAAGCTATTAAAAATATAGCTTGAAGCGCTTATCATATAAGCCTTAGTGGCCATTTTTACCTTAAAATATTTCTGGGCGATTTACGGCCCAAACCTCCCCTGTGCGAGAGCCCAACCATGCCCCAGTTTGCCGCCAACTTGAGCCTGATGTACACCGAGCTGCCGTTTCTGGAGCGCTTTGCTGCGGCCGCACGCGATGGCTTTACGGGCGTGGAATACCTTTTCCCCTACGCATTCGATCCCGTGGAACTGGCCGCGCGGCTGCGCGACCTGGGTTTGCGCCAGGTGCTGTTCAACGCCCCGCCTGGCGGCCACCAGCGCGAGGACATGGCGTCGGCCTGGGACACGGGTGCGCGCGGCACGGCCGCGCTGCCCGGGCGCGAGGCCGAATTTCGCGCCGGCGTGCGGGAGGCACTGCGCTATGCCGAGGCATTGGATTGCCCCCACATCCATCTGATGGCCGGTTGCCTCCCCGAAGGAGCCGACCGTGCGGCGCCACGCGCGTGCTACGTGGACAACCTGCGCTGGGCTGCGCACGAAGCCGGCGCACAGGGGCGCATGGCGTTGATTGAGCCCATCAACCCCCGCGACATACCAGGCTACCTGCTCAACCGCCAGGACGAGGCGCATGCGCTGATCGACCTGGTGGGCTCGCCGCACCTGAAAGTGCAAATGGACCTGTACCACTGCCAGATTGTCGAGGGCGATGTGGCCACCAAACTGCGCCAGTACCTGCCCACAGGCCGTGTGGCGCACCTGCAGATCGCCGGCGTGCCCGAGCGCCAGGAGCCCGACCGGGGAGAGCTGCACTACCCTTACCTGCTGGACCTGATCGATGCACTGGGTTACACCGGCTGGATCGGCTGCGAGTACCGGCCCGCGTCCGGCACCTCCGAGGGACTGGGCTGGCGCGACCGAGCCTGCCTGCCCAGCGCCGCTGCCGTCACGGCGGTACGCGAGACTGCGTAAGGGAATTCGTGTACTGATGTAACAAGCGAACGGCTTTAAAGTCTTGACGTTACGGAAACCTCCGTAATGGATATGGACGTCAGGAGAACCGCCGCATGGCTACACCCACCACCAACAACCGATCCGTCGCACGCCGGGTGACCACCCTGGCCATTGCCCTGGTGGCTCTGGTGTTGATCGTCGTGGGCCTGGCCATCTCGGTGCTGACCGAACGCAGCACGCGCGCCCAGGTCGTGGGCAGTGTGGGCGACACCGCCCGCAGCGTCGCCCAGTCGCTGGACGCGGCCGACGCCACCAACCGCGAGCTGGTGCACCTCAATATGACGGGTTTCCAGCGTAACTTTGAAGCCACCATGCAGCTGGACGAGGGCACAGGCGAGTTGCGCAGCTTCGGCGGCCTGGTCAACGAAGACTACAGCCCGGTCGACAAGTTCACCAAGGAAACCGGAGGCATTGCTACCGTTTTTGCCCGCAAGGGCGATGATTTTGTACGCATCTCCACCTCGGTCAAAAATGCCCAGGGTCAGCGCGACATGGGTACCCCGTTGGAAGCTGGGCCCACCCTGGAAAAAATGCGCAAGGGTGAGCCGTACACCGGCCGCACCGTGGTGGAGGGCAAGCCCTACATGGGTTACTACCTGCCCAGCAAGGATGCAGCGGGCAAGGTGATCGCGGTGCTGTTCATCGGCAACGACATCAGCGTGTTCGAGGGCATGCTGGAGAAGCAGGTGGCGCAGACCAGGTTTTTTGAAAACGGCGGCGCCTACGTCATCGACCCGCGCAGCGGGCTGGACGAGGCCGTGTTTGTGGCCCACCCCACGGCACGCGGCAAGAAGGTGCTGCAGACCTACCCGCAGGCCCGGGCCTTTTTTGATGCCCTGTCAGCGTCGCCCGATGGCTTTGTGCGCACAGCGGCCAGCGTGCTCGACGGCTCGGACCGCGACCCTTGGGCGCTGATGCGCAAAACCCAGGCCGACGGCTGGTGGGTCGTGGCAGAAGTGCCCGACGGCGAGGCCATGGCCAGCCAGTCCCAGGTGGTGATGGCGGTGTGGGCCATGATGGCCGTCGCCGTGGCGCTGCTGGCTGCCGGCCTGTTTGTCATGCTGCGCCGTGGCGTCAGCCAGCCCTTGCGCCAGCTGACCGATGCGGTCACGCTGGTGGCCCAGGGCGACCTGACACAGGCCTTCCACACCACGCAGCGCGACGAAATCGGCGCACTGGTGCAGGAAGTCGATGGCATGCGCCTGCGCTACCTCGAGATGCTGCAGGAGGTGCGCACCGCGGTGGACAACATCAACACCGCCAGCGCCGAAATCGCCAGCGGCAACCAGGACCTCTCGGCCCGCACCGAACAGACCGCCAGCAGCCTGCAGACCACCGCCCAAAGCATGGAGCAGCTCACGGCCACGGTGCGCCAGTCGGCCGACGCAGCCCGCCAGGCCAATCAGCTGGCCGGTTCGGCGGCCGAAGTGGCGGCGCGTGGCGGCCAAGTGGTGGGCGAGGTGGTGACCACCATGGGCGAGATCAACCAAAGCTCACGCCGCATTTCCGACATCATCGGCGTGATCGACAGCATCGCGTTCCAGACCAACATTCTCGCGCTCAATGCAGCCGTCGAAGCCGCCCGAGCCGGCGAACAGGGCCGGGGCTTTGCGGTGGTGGCCAGCGAGGTGCGCAGCCTCGCCGGCCGCTCGGCCGAAGCCGCGCGCGAGATCAAGCAGCTCATTGGCGCCTCGGTCGAAAAAGTTGAATCCGGCGCGCGCCTGGTGCAAAACGCCGGCACCACCATGGATGAGATCGTGGGCTCGGTGCAGCGCGTGGGCGACATCATTGGCGAGATCACGGCAGCAGCCTCTGAACAGTCCGACGGCATTGGCCAGGTGAACCAGGCCATCAACCAGCTCGACCAGATGACGCAGCAAAACGCCGCCTTGGTCGAAGAGTCTGCCGCTGCGGCCCAAAGCATGCGCGACCAGGCGCAGCGCCTCTCGGGAGCCGTGCAGGTCTTCAAGCTGGGCGATGGCGGCGCTAGCAGCATGCCTGCCCTGGGCACTGTGCGGCACACCGCCATTGCGGCGCCCCAGGACATGGAGACCGACGAGCGCTGACCTCCAGGGCGGGGTTCCACGGGCCCGTTGAGTGAGGGTTTTATGACACATGGCCCCCAAAGGCCCGGCAGTGCTGTGAAAATCGGGGCACCATGGAATTGGACGTCCCCACCCTCCTGATGATGCTCGTGCTGACGCCCGTGCTCATCGCACTGGCCATGGTCACCGTGGCCTGGGGGGAACGGCACGAAGGGCTGCAGTTCTGGGCGGCAGGCCTGGGGATCAATGCCCTGGCCTATGTTTTCTTTGGTTTGCGCAACGATATCAGTCCACCCATTTCCATCCTTTTGGGCAATGGACTGACCTCCCTCGCACTGAGTTACCTGCTCGCCGCCGTGCTGCGCTTCCAGCGCCGAGCACTGCACTGGCCGATGCTGTTGCTGCCGCCGCTGCTGCTCTCGTTCGCTTTGCTGGGTTTGCTCGACAACTTCCCACTGCGCGTCGTCGTGGCCAACCTGGTGCTCGCGGGGCAAACAGCGGCCATCTTGCAGGCCCTGTATGTCCGTCGCAGCAGCACGGCCGGGCGCGGTGTGGCACTGGTCATGGCGGGCACGGCACTGCAACTGCTGGTATTGCTGCTGCGCGCCGGGTCGGGCATCACCGGCGCACTGCTGCCACAGTCATTCTTGCAGCCCGGCCTACTGCAAAACCTGACCTTCCTCAGCACGTTTGCCGCATCGCTGATCACATCCCTGGGTTTCGTTTTCATGACCAAGGAGCGCGCCGACGAAGCCAATCGCCGCCTCGCAGCACTGGACGAACTGACCGGCGTGGCCAATCGCCGCTCCATCATTGCTGCACTCGACCGGGATGTGGGCCGCGCCATCCGGACCCGTGAATCCATGGCGGTGATGATGGTGGACATCGATCACTTCAAAGCGGTCAATGACACCCACGGACACCTGGCCGGCGACCAGGTACTGCGCTGCGTGGTGGACGTGATCCAGCACCGCATTCGTGCCCAGGACATCGTTGGCCGTTATGGCGGCGAAGAATTTCTGGTCGTGCTGACCGACACCAGCGCCCAAGGCGCCCAGCAGCTGGCCGAACAACTGCGCGCCGCCGTAGAGGCCACGCACTGCACCTACACCGGTGCAAGCATTTCCGTCACCGTCAGCGTGGGGGTTTTCGGCGGACGCCTGGAGCCTGGCGACAGCTGGGATCAGCTCATCCATGCTGCCGACCTGGCACTCTACCGCGCCAAGCAAGGGGGCCGCAACCGGGTGGAACTGGCGCAGTCGCTTGGCCGGGTCACCCGCGAAGGCGTCACCAGCAGCTCGCCAGAGACCTATCCACCGCCGCTGGCTTAACCGCTGGCTTAAAACGCAAGCGGGCTGCCTGTGTTGGAATAATGATTCTCTGAAACCCCGAGGAGCCTTGTGATGAACGCCCGAATCCCTAGCCACACCCTGCAGCCGGCCCCTGCGCTGGAACGCATTGGCCACGTCTGGGACGAGCGCATCCTGCCGCAGCTCACGGACTACATCCGCATTCCGGCCAAATCGCCCCTGTTCGCCCCTGACTGGGAGCAGCACGGCCTGCTCGAGACCGTGGTGCGCAATGCCGCCGCCTGGGTGGAAGACCAGAAGGTGGCAGGCCTCACGCTGGAGGTGGTGCGCCTGCCGGGCCGCACGCCAGTGCTGTTCTTTGAAATCGCCGCCACGCAAGCTGCCTCGCCCCAGACGGTGCTGATGTATGGGCACCTGGACAAGCAACCCGAATTCTCCGGCTGGCGCGCCGACCTGGGCCCCTGGACCCCGAAGTATGAGGATGGCAAGCTCTACGGCCGCGGCGGCGCCGACGATGGCTATGCGGTGTACGCCAGCATTGCCGCGGTGCAGGAACTCCAGCGCCAGGGCGTGCCGCACCCGCGCATCGTCGGCCTGATCGAGACCAGCGAGGAAAGCGGCTCGCGCGATTTGCCGCCCTACATTGATGCGCTCAAAACCCGTTTGGGCGATGTCGCCCTGGTGGTCTGCCTCGATTCGGGCGCTGGCAACTACGACCAGCTCTGGCTCACCACCAGCCTGCGCGGCATGGCCAGCGGCACGCTGAAGGTGGAAATATTGACCGAAGGCATCCACTCGGGCGACGCCTCGGGCCTGGTGCCTTCGTCGTTTCGCATCATGCGCCAGGTGCTCGACCGGCTCGAAGACAGCGCCACAGGCCGCCTGCTGCCCGCCAGCTTCCACTGCGAGGTGCCGCCCGAGCGGCTGGCGCAGGCCCGCGCCACCGCGGCCATCCTGGGCGAAGAGGTGTACCGGCGCTTTCCCTGGGCGCACTATGACTGCGGCGGCTCCACGGCGTTTGCGCTGCCCACCACGCAAGACCCGGTGCAGGCGCTGCTCAAACGCACCTGGGAACCCACGCTCAGCGTGACCGGGGCCGACGGCTTTCCGGCCCTGCAGGACGCAGGCAACGTGCTGCGCCCCTACACCGCGTTCAAGCTGTCCCTGCGGCTGCCGCCGCTGGTGGATGCCGCAGGTTGCGTGCAGGAGATGAAGGCACTGCTCGAAGACAACGCCCCCTACCAGGCCAGGGTGACCTGGGAGAGCGCCAGCGGTGCCAACGGCTGGAACGCACCCGAGACCGCGCCGTGGTTTGAGAGCGCGCTCAACGCCGCCAGCCAGGCGCATTTCGGCGCGTCCTGCGGCTTCATTGGCCAAGGCGGTACGATCCCGCTGATGGGCATGCTCAGCCAGGGTTTTCCCAAAGCACAGATGATGGTGTGCGGCGTACTCGGCCCCAAAAGCAACGCCCACGGCCCCAACGAATTCCTGCACGTGCCCTACGCCAAGAAACTCACGGCCGCCGTGGCGCAGGTGATTGCGGCGATGCCCTGACGGGTGCCCGTGGCTCGGCTGAACACGCCGGGCCTGTTACATCTATCATGCCAACAGTCTGCATTCACCTGCCCCATGAACCCTGCTGCGCATCCCATGTTCGATACCGCCGACTTCACCCTGACCGCCTACACCGCCAGCGACGGTGAGAACCTGGCGGTGTATGACTGGCCGTTGGCCGATGCCCGGCCCCAGCGCGGCACCGTGCTGCTGGTGCACGGCCTGGGTGAATATGCGGGGCGCTACCACGCAGTGGCGCACCACCTCAATGCCTGGGGTTTTGCCGTGCGCGCCTATGACCAGTACGGCCACGGCCAGTCGGGCGGGCCGCGCGGCGGACTGAACCACGACATGCGCCTGCTCGACGACCTGGCCGACATGGTGGACGCCACACGTGCCCGCACACCCGAAGGCCTGCCGCTGGTGCTGTTGGGCCACAGCATGGGCGGCCTGGTGGCGGCACGTTTTGTTGCCATGCACCTGCGGCCGGTGGACGCACTGGTGCTGTCCTCCCCCGCGCTCGATCCGGGGTTGAACGCAGTGCAAAAAGTCCTGCTGGCCACGCTGCCGGGCGTCGCGCCCAACCTGCGCATCAGCAACGGGCTCGATGCCCAATACCTCTCGCATGATCCGACGGTGGTCGCGGCTTACCAGGCCGACCCGCTGTGCCACGACCGCATCAGTGCACGCCTGGCCCGCTTTATCGCAGACGGCGGCCCCGCCACCGTGGCACGTGCAGCGCACTGGAGCGTGCCCACGCTGCTCATGTGGGCGGGTGACGACCGTCTGGTGCAGCCCGCCGGCAGCGCGGCCTTTGCCGCCGCAGCACCGCGTGGCGTGGTGGAATCACGGTGTTTTGAATCGCTCTGGCACGAACTGTTCAACGAGCAGGATGCCGCGCCGGTCTTCGCAGCGCTGCGCCAGTGGCTGGACGCGCGCTTTCCACTGAAAACAATACAAAAATAAGGCTCCAGCGCTTTATAGACAAGCGCTGACAGCTATTATTTTTGCAGCAAACCACCCAACACCCCCATCAGGTCTGCGGCATTGCCCACCCCCCCTGCCGGTGCCTGGCCGTGCGGGGTCAGCTGGTCGATCAGACCCGGCAGCACCTGCGAGAGCTGGGACGCGGCCTCGCCCGATCCCACGCCCATCCGGGCACCAAGTTGCGAAAACAGGTCGGGGCCCAGGGCACGCGTGAGCTGGTCACCCGTCACGCTCTGGTTGGCACCATTGCCCAGCCAAGAAGCCATCACCTCGCCCAGCCCCGCCTGCTGAAATTTGGTGATCAGCCCGCCCAGACCGCCGTGCGGGCCGTCGTTGGCCAGCATGCCCATGACGGCCTGCACCAACTGGGGATTCTGGGCAGCCATGGCCACCAGGCCACCCAAGGCGCCCAGACCACCTTCGTTGCGGCCGCCTTGCCCTTGCGCATTGATCACGGAACCCAAAACAGAATCAAGCAAGCCCATGGCTCTCTCCAGATAAAAAAAATGCTTCGATAGCGCGACCCGGCGACACCGGTAACGCACACTTCAATGCCATCGACTGCTTGCGCCCAGCGAAGCTTTCGACAGAACTTGCCAGTATGCGCCTGGAAGCGCGCCAACGCAGCCGCTCAACTTGAGGCGCCCGCCGCCGTGCGGCGCTGGCGTGCGATAAGCCACAAGAGCGCGCCGCCCGTGAGCAGCAGCGGCGGCAGCGAAGCCAGGTTCAGCCAGGACCAGCCACTGGTGGTGACCAGCGCCCCCGAAGCCAGCGAGGTCACCGCCATGGTGGCAAAGACGAAGAAGTTGATGGCACCCTGGGCACGGTCCTTTTCTTCGGGACGGTAGGCCGTGATCGCCAGCGTCGTGCTGCCGGTGAACAGAAAATTCCAGCCCACGCCCAGCAGGAACAGGGCGGCGGTGAAGTGCATGATGTCCTGGCCTGACAGCGCAATACCGACACACGCCAGGTTCAGGACCACACCAATGAGCATCACCTGCAGCGTACCCAGGCGTTTAATCAGATGGCCGGTGAAGAAACCGGGAGCGAACATGCCGATCACGTGCCACTCGAGCACCAGCGCGGCCGCATCGAAGCCAAAGCCGCACACCTGCATGGCCAGCGGCGTGGCGGCCATCAACAGGTTCATCACCCCATAGCCCAGCGCAGCGCCCAGCACTGCCACGGCAAAAGCGGGCTGGCGCAGCAACATCCCCAAAGAACGGCCGACGGGCGGTGCGGCAGCACTGGGCGCCGGTGGCGCCATGTCTTCAAAGCGCACTGCGGCCATACAGACCATGGACAGCAAGGCCACCAGCATGAGCGCGATGTAGGCGCCCGCAAACGGTATGGCAAACAACGTGCGCGTGCCACTTGCCAGATTGGGCCCCGCCACGGCACCGATGAGGCCGCCGGCCAGCACCAGCGACACCGCTTTTTCACGGAACGACGGTGCGGCCAGCTCGGCGGCAGCAAAACGGTAGAGTTGGCCGTTGGCGTTGTAGTAACCCGCAATCACCGTGGCCGCGCACAGCAGCCAGAAACTGGCGCTGAAGGCCGCCCAGGCGCACAACGCAGCCGACAGGAAGGCGATGGCCAGCCCCAGTTGAAAAGAGGCACGCCTGCCCCACCGGGCCTGGCTTGCCGCCACCAACGGTGTGGAGAGCGCGCCGCCGACCACGTAGCCCATCACGGGCAGCGTCGCCATCCAGCCAAAAGGCGCCAGTTGCAGCCCGACCAGGCCGTTGATGGCGATAAAGACCACGTTGTTGGTCAATAGAAGGCCCTGGCAGAGGGCAAGCAGCCACAGATTCTTGTTCATAGTGTGTGCACTTATTGTCCGCCACTTCCCTGGAAGCTGCCATCGCTGCCGCGCAGCGGAAACATGTCCGATGCAGGTCATCGGGCATTGCCGGTGATCTTGACAAATGTCAGGACATGGGTATTTGCCGCAGCGTATCGTTGCGCGCTGTGCGATGGCGCCTTTCTGTGCGCCCGCGTCCAAACCCCGACCGCATGCAAACTTTGACCCCCTCCCCCAGCGCACCCGCCCCTGAAGGGGCTGCCGCGCCCTTTGAACTGGTCTGCCCCGCAGGCAGCCTGCCCGCCCTCAAGGCCGCAGTGGACAACGGCGCCAGCTGCGTCTACCTGGGCCTGCGCGACGCCACCAATGCCCGCAACTTCGCCGGACTGAACTTTGACGAAGCCGCCATCGCCAGCGGCATTGCCTACGCCCACACCAAGGGCTGCAAGGTGTTCATGGCGCTCAACACCTACCCGCAGGCCGCCAACCCCGCGCCCTGGCGCGCGGCAGTGGACAAAGCCGTGGACCTGGGCGTGGACGCCGTCATCCTGGCCGACCCAGGGCTCATGCAGTACGCCGCGCTGCACCACCCCCAGCTGCGCCTGCACCTGTCGGTCCAGGGCTCGGCCACCAGTGCCGACGCCATCAACTTCTACCGCGAGCAGTTCGGCATCGTGCGCGCCGTGCTGCCGCGCGTGCTGTCGATGGAGCAGGTGCGGCGTGTGATCGACCGCACGCCGGTGGAGATCGAAGTTTTTGGTTTTGGCAGCCTGTGCGTGATGGTGGAGGGACGCTGCGCCCTGTCGTCCTATGTGACGGGCGAGTCGCCCAACACGCACGGCGTGTGCTCGCCGCCCAAGTCGGTACGCTGGCAGGAAACGCCCAAGGGGCTTGAGTCGCGCCTGAACGGCGTGCTGATCGACCGCTACGCCTCCGGTGAAAACGCGGGCTACCCCACGCTGTGCAAAGGGCGCTTTGACGTGGCCGAAGACACCAACTACTACGCCATCGAAGAGCCGACCAGTCTGAACACGCTGGAGCTGTTGCCCGAACTGATGAAGATCGGCGTGCGTGCCGTGAAAATTGAAGGCCGCCAGCGCAGCCCCGCCTACGCCGCCCAGGTCACCAAAGTCTGGCGCGAAGCCATCGACAACTGTCTGGCCGACCCCTTGCGCTATGCCCCCAAGACCACCTGGATGGCCAGCCTGGACCAGGTCGCCGAGGGCCAGCAGCACACTCTGGGTGCTTACCACCGGCCGTGGAAATGATGAACACTCCCGCTTTGAAACTCTCCCTCGGTGCGCTGCAGTACTACTGGCCGCGCCAGACCATTTTTGATTTCTATGAGGCCATCGCCGCCTCGCCGGTGGACATCGTCTACCTGGGCGAAACCGTGTGCTCGCGCCGCCACGAGCTGCGCTTTTCCGACTGGATCGACATTGCCGACCTGATGCGCGACGCGGGCAAGGAGGCCGTGCTGTCCACGCAGGTGCTGCTCGAATCGGGTGTCGAAGTGGGTGCCATGCACAAGGTCACCGGCAACCTGGATTACCTCATCGAAGCCAACGACATGGGCGCCGTACAGCGCCTGGCCGGTCAGCGCCCTTTTGTCGGCGGCCTGCACCTGAACATCTACAACCAGCCCTCGCTCTCCTGGCTGGCCTCGCTGGGCGCCACGCGCTGGGTGGCGCCGCTGGAGATGAAGCACCAGGACCTTTCCGCCCTGATCGAGGAAGGCCCGAAGGCTCTGCAGACCGAAGTGTTCGCCTATGGCCGCATGCCGCTCGCCTTCTCGGCACGGTGCTTCACCGCGCGCCAGCGCAACCTGCCCAAGGACGACTGCCAGTTCGCCTGCATGGACCATCCCGACGGCCTGATGCTCAAGACGCGCGAGAGCGAGGATTTTTTGGTGCTCAACGGCATCCAGACGCAATCGGCCCGCGTGCACAACCTGATCGACGAACTGCCGCGCATGCAACGCATGGGCGTCGCCGTGGCGCGCATCAGCCCGCAGGCGCAGCACACGGGTGCCATCGTCGCCCTGTTTGATGCCGTGCGCCGGGGCACCCTGGCGCCGCACGAAGCGCGCACGCAACTACAGCCCCTGGTGCCTGACCAGAGCTGCAACGGCTATTGGCACGGCCTGCCCGGGCTGGATCTGGTGGATGCCGAAGCAATGGTTGCAACCTGAAGTCCCTTCTGACACCATTGAAAACACAAGCAAAAACCGCCTCTAACGCATACTGGTAAAGCGCAAGCAGCTATCAAATGTGATGCAACACATCCACAGCAAAGGAACGCCATGAACGCCCCCACCCCCTTCACCCTGCCCGCACCGCTGGCGGCGCTTACCGGGCGGCTGCCGGCGTATCCGGGCTCGCTCCTGCTGGTTACCGCGCTCAACCTGGGGGTGGCGCGCCAGTTGCCGCGTGATGTGGGCGAGATGCTGCTGAACAAACGCCTGCGCATCCAGGTGCGCGATGCACACGTCACTTTTGACTTCACCTGGACAGGCGGCGCCTTTGCTCCCCGCGCCCGCCAGATGGAAACCGACCTGTGTATCAGTGCCAGCGCGCACGATTTTTTGCTGCTCGCACAGCGCCAGCAAGACCCCGACACGCTGTTCTTCAACCGCCGCCTGGTCATGGAAGGCGACACCGAGCTGGGCTTGGTGGTGAAGAACACGCTCGACGCGCTGGAACTGCCCGTGCTCGACCTGCAGCAGTGGGCGCCGCGCCAGGTGCTCTCGCGCCTGGCGAAACTGCGCCCCGGCACGCGCGCCGCCGACCCACTCTATCCCGGTGCCCGGCCATGAGCAGCGCCACCGACCCCCGTCCCCTGGTGTATTCCTGCTCGGGCTGCTCCAGCGCCGCGCAGCTGGCCAACCATGTCGCGCTGCGCCTGGACCGTGCCGGTGTGGCCGAGATGTCGTGCATTGCCGGTGTCGGCGGCGACGTGGCCAGCCTGGTGCGCACCGCGCGCTCGGGCCGCCCCATCATTGCGCTGGACGGTTGCCCGCTCAACTGCGTGCAAGGCTGCCTCTCGCGCCACGGCATCACCGCCGACCGGCATTACCAGCTGCAACAATACGGCGTCAAAAAACGCCGCCACGAAGACTTTGACCCCGTACAGGCGAACACCGTGCTGGAGCAAGTGCAGGCCGACCTGTTGGCGCATCCGCTCGGCGGCCCTGCGGACTCCACCACGGCGGACGCACCCGCCTTGCGGGTCGCATGAGCGCGGCCCAGGCCAGCGCAGCGGCCAGTCCCCAGCGCATCATCGTCGGCATCTCGGGCGCCAGCGGCGCCATCTATGGTGTGCGCCTGCTGCAGGTGCTGCGCGAATGCCCAGGCGCCGAGTCGCACCTGGTCGTGTCGGACGCCGGCTGGCGCACGCTGCGCCACGAGCTGGGCATGGAACGCCCCGCTGTCGAGGCGCTGGCACACCAGGCACACGACGCGCGCAATGTCGGCGCCAGCATTGCCAGCGGCTCGTTTCAATGCGCGGGCATGGTGGTGGCGCCGTGCTCCATGCGCACGCTCGCTTCCGTAGCGCACAGCCTGTCGGACAACCTGCTCACCCGCGCCGCCGACGTGGTGCTCAAAGAGCGCCGCCGCCTGGTGCTGATGGCGCGCGAAACCCCTCTGCACCTCGGCCACTTGCGCAACATGGTCAGCGTGACCGAGATGGGCGCCATCGTCTGCCCTCCCGTGCCCGCCTTCTACCTGCACCCACAAAGCATTGCCGACATCGTGGATGCCAGCGTGGCGCGCGTGCTGGATTTGCTGGGCGTTGCGCACGCGCTCAACAAACGCTGGGAAGGACTGGCCCTCCCCACGAACTGACCCGCCGCAGTCCCTTCACAGGGGCGGCGCCGGCTCCCGCTCCAGGCCCGCACCATCGCCCTCTGCCGGGGGCCCCGAAAGCCCATCGACAGTACCGCCTGCGACCCGGCACCATGGCCCAGCACCGAGCAGCAGCGTGGGCAGGCGCCCTCACAGCAGGCCCATTGCGGTATCGGCATGCAAACGTTCAGCCACGATGCTCCCTCACAATCGCCGCAGGGCCTTTCGCACCCCACGCAGCAACCCGACCACACCAGGCAAGAGCAATCCATGGTGACAACGGGGCTCCAGCGCCCGCTTCGGCAGCTTCCCATGAGGTGAATCAAAAAGAATAGCTGGCCGCGCAATCCACACCGACGCAAAAGCCTGATTTCATCTGAGAATCACCCCATGCCAACGCACGACCTCCGCAGCTTCCTCTCCCAGCTCGAACAGACCGGCGAGCTGCGCCGCATTGCCGAGCCTGTCTCACCGCACCTGGAGATGACCGCCCTGTGCGATCGCGTGCTGCGCGCGGGTGGCCCGGCGCTGCTGTTTGAAAACCCCACGGGCCACAGCATGCCGGTGCTGGCCAACCTGTTCGGCACGCCCGAGCGCGTGGCGCGCGCCATGGGAGTGGACAGCATCGCCGGGCTGCGCCCGTTTGGCGAACTGCTGGCGTCGCTCAAGGAACCCGAGGCGCCCAAGGGCTTCAAGGAAATGGTGGGCATGGGCAGCCTGCTCAAAACGCTGTGGAACATGGCACCCAAGGAACGCAGCAGCCCACCGTGCCAGGAGCTGGTGTGGGAAGGCCAGGACGTGGACCTTACGCGCCTGCCCATCCAGCACTGCTGGCCGGGCGACGTGGCGCCGCTGGTTACCTGGGGCCTGGTCATCACGCGCGGGCCGCACAAGGCGCGGCAGAACCTGGGAATTTACCGCCAGCAGGTCCTGGGCCGCAACAAGCTCATCATGCGCTGGCTGGCGCACCGCGGCGGCGCGCTCGATTTTGCCGAGCATTGCCGCCTCCATCCCGGCGAGCCCTACCCGGTGGCCGTCGCCATTGGCGCCGACCCGGCAACCATCCTGGGCGCTGTGACCCCCGTGCCCGACAGCCTGTCCGAATACCAGTTCGCCGGCCTGCTGCGCGGTGCGCGCACCGAGGTGGCGCCCGCGCTGGGCGTGCCACTGTCGGTACCAGCACATGCCGAGATCGTGCTCGAAGGCCACATTGACCCCGATGCCGCGCATGCCAGCGGCTGGCAGCACGCGCTCGAAGGACCTTACGGCGACCATACCGGCTACTACAACGAGCGCGCAGAGTTCCCGGTGTTCACGGTGGACCGCATCACATTGCGCCGCGACGCGCTCTACCACTCGACCTACACCGGCAAGCCGCCCGACGAACCGGCGGTGCTGGGCGTCGCGCTCAACGAGCTGTTCATCCCCCTCTTGCAGCGCCAGTTCCCGGAAATCATCGACTTCTATTTGCCGCCCGAAGGCTGTAGCTACCGCATGGCATTGGTGCGCATCAGGAAGGCATACCCCGGCCACGCGCGCCGCGTGATGATGGGCGTGTGGAGCCACCTGCGCCAGTTCATGTACACCAAGTTCATCGTGGTGGTGGACGAGGACGTGGACGTGCGCGATTGGAAGGAAGTCATCTGGGCCATGACCACGCGCATGGACCCGGCGCGCGACACCATGATGGTGGAGCACACGCCCATCGACTACCTCGACTTCGCCTCGCCCGTGAGTGGCCTGGGCAGCAAGATGGGCCTTGACGCCACGAACAAGTGGCCCGGCGAGACACAGCGCGAATGGGGCCGCACCATCGCCATGGACGCCGATGTGGCAGCGCGCATGGACGCGCTGTACACCTCGCTGGGCTTGTAATCCGCTACTGTGGCGGCACGGCCGGGGCCGCCATCACGAAAGCATCAGAGAAACAGGCGTCCTCACCCAGGCCCTGGGCAATGAAAGCCGGCACAGCGGTCTCCACCATCTTCACGGAGCCACACAGGTAGACCTCGTTGCCGCTGAGGTCAGGAAAGTCGGCCAGCATGGCCTCGTGCACCAGGCCTGTGCGGCCCGTCCAGCCGTCGCCCTCGGCAGGCTCTGAAATGACCGGCACCACGGTAAAGTTGGAGTGATCGCGCGCCCACTGCTCGCACAGCTCCAACAGGTACAGATCCTTGCGCTGGCGCACGCCCCAATACAGGCGCATGGGGCGCTGCACGCCACGCTCGAAGGCATCCTCGACGATGCTCTTGATGGGGGCAAAACCCGTGGCGCCAGCCACGAACAGAATGGGGTGCGGGCTCTCGCGCAGCGTGAAACTGCCCCGCGGGCCTTCGAAGCGCAGCGTGTCGCCCACGCGCATGCCCTCGAACACATGGGTGGTGAAGCGCCCGCCGGGCACCAGACGGATGTGCAGCTCGATCTGGCTGCTGGCGTGGGGCCGGTTGGCAAACGAAAAGGCGCGGCGCTGTCCGTCTTCGAGCAGGATGTCGATGTACTGGCCCGCAACAAAATCCAACGCCTTGCCCTCGGGCAATTGCAGCAGCACGCGCATGACATCGTCGGCGAGGCGCTCCAGGTGAGCAACGGTGGCGGTGTGCACCTCGGCCGCCTTGGCTGCGGCACCGGTGAAGCCCTCAACGTCAATCACAACATCGCCACGCGGCACAGCGCAGCACATCAGCGCCTTGCCCTGGCCCTTTTGCGCATCCGACAGTGCGCTGCGCTGGTAGGGGCGGTGCTCAATATCGCCATGCTCCACGCTGCACAGGCACAGGCCGCAACCGCCGTTGCGGCATTCATAGGGCAAAGCCAGTCCTTCGCGCAGTCCGGCATCGAGTATGGTTTCCCCCTCGCGCACACTGAATTCGGTGCTGGCACCGTCCACACCGTGCACTACCACCTGGTGGCGGATCTGCTCTCCCCGGCGAAAGCGCGGCGGCCACCAGGGCAGCAGCGCCAGCAGCAGCGACCCGCCCACCACCAAAGCCCAGACGCGGCCCAAGGGCCATTCCGTCAGCAAGGGGAAGATGGCCAGGTAAAACCAGTCAAGTTCGACACTCGTCACGGCCCGGGCCAGGTTGCTGATGCCCCCCTGGCTGTGCACGGGCCACACCAGCGACAACACGAGCATGGTCAACAGCAAGCCAATGACGATGGGGCGCGGCGGCGTGGTGCGCGCCTTGGGCACACGCTGCACGTGGATCCACATCACCATCAACACCACCAAGGGCAGACCCAGGTGCATGAACGACAGCAGGGTGAAAAACCGATCGCCCACGGCCGAGGAATAAATGAAGTTGCGCATCAACGTGCCGCCAAAGCTGGGCAGCCAGTCGAGCCACTCGAAGCTGGTGACGGTGACGTATTGCGCCAACTGGTCCCAAGGCAGCATGTAGCCGTTGATCCCCGTGGCGTAGACCATCCAGACCAGCATCACCCCGGTGATCCACGAGAACCAGCGAAAGCCGTGGTACAGGTTGAAAGCGAAGTAACGCAGCATGTGCAGCACCATGGTCAACACCATGGCGTCGGATGCATAGCGGTGCACGCTGCGCATGATGCCGCCGGCGAACCACTGGTTTTCGGTCAGGGCCACCACCGAGGGGTACGCTACGGACAGCCCGGTTTCAAAAAAAATGTACAGGTACAAGCCACTGGCCCCCACCACCCAGAACAGGAAGAAGGTAATGGACCCCAGGTGGTAGAAGGGATTGATGCGGTCGCCAAAGGCGGCGTTGAACAAACCCTCGACGCGCAGAAAAACCCACTGCAACAGGGCCTGGAATCGTTTGATCATCGTGTCATCCCTTTGGAGCCCGCGGCAGCGGACGTATGTCGCATGGCCTGGGCCACCACCACCACGAACAGCAGTCCGCCGATGATGGCAATCAATCCTCCCAGACCCATCAGGCCCATGCCCGCCACTTCGGCTGTGCTGCGCAGCACCTGCTCTGCGCCCGCCACTTTGCGCTGAACGCCATAGCCACCGGACCAGACGAGCCCGATGATGTGCATGAGCTGGCCCGCTCCATACAACCAGGGCTGGTAAGTGGCCAGGCGGCCCTGGGGCGCCTGGTAGCCCAGGGCGGGCAAGGTCTTGTAGACCACACCCATCAGCGCCAGCGTAACGCCCACGATGCAGCCGTGGTAGTGCGCAGGGATGCGCACATTGCTGCCCTGGATAAAGATACCAATCACCCCACCGGCTGCAAACAGCAGCACCGATGCCAGCAGCGCCGCACGCAGCGGGTGCATGGTGTCGTTTGCCAGCCGCGTCGTGGCGATGGCATAGACCACGGCCATGCCCACAGGCACGATGGCGGGCCCGCCCCCTGCGCGCATGGCCCAGGTGAGCAGGTTGCGGTGCTCTACCGAGGTGATGTCATGTGCCAGGTAGGCATAGGGTGTGATGAAAACGCCCACCAAGGCCAGAGCGAACATCAGCACCACCACGCGCGGGCTCAGCGGGACACGCGCGCCACAGGCGCTGGCCAGCCAGAGCCAGCCCACCAGCATGAGCAAGGTCCAGGTGAACTGCAAGGCATGGCCACCACCCCAGAACAGGATCTCGTAATAGGCCTTGCCATGCAGCGCGGTGGGCAGCACAGCATACGACCAGCCAAAGGCCAGCAGGCCCACCGCAGTGGCAATGGCGGCGCTGCTCAGGCCAAAATCCAGCGCGCCACGGCCGTCATATTCAAGACCCAGCCGGGGGGCAGACAGCAAGCTGCGCAACACCAAAAGGGCCGTGCCTGCACCAAACACCACCAGCCCCCCCAGAAACAGCGGCGACTCCAGCACAGGAATGTAGTTCGCCATGATGGGTTCGCCCCGGTTCAGGAAAGGCGCCAGCGTCATGGCCAGCGTGCCGGCCGCAGCCACTCCCAACGCAAGCCAGCCCCAGCGCACACCACGCTGCGTACCGTGGATGCTCCAGAGCATGCCCCCCTGCGCCACAAACCACACCAGCACCGACAGGTCGACGTGCAGCACCAGCGAAACCTGGAAGAAGTTGGCCGCCGGCAACCATTGGTTGACATAGGGCGTGCGCGAGAGCACCAGCAAAATGGAAAACAGGCCCGAGCCCACCAGGGCCAGCAGACCCAGCCAGAGCCAGCCACGCGCCAGCGCACGCCGCGCATCCTGTGGCACCGTCAGTTCATAGTCCAGCCCCGGCATGGCGGCGGGCAGCGGGCGCCCTACGGCGGCATGCACACCCAGTACGTGAGAAGGCAGCGTACTCATAGCAGAACAATCTCCCCTTTGTCCGGATTGAAATCGATCACCATGACCTGCGCCGGTTGCAGCGTGACGATGGAGTCACGCACATAGGGGAAGTCGGTCAACTTCATGTTGTCCTTCATACGCACGGTGATGCGGTGCTCGCCCGCGGGGACATTGAGCCGCTGGTACACCGTCGAAGCCCCGTCGCGGGAAAAGCCCGAAGGCGTGGCCGTATGCGCATAGACCGAAACGCCATCAATTTCAACTTCGATGCGCACCGGCGAGCGCTCGCGCTCGCACTTCATGGGGGCGCGCATGTTCGGCGCCAGCTTGGCCAGTTCCTCGGCAGTGTAGGGACGGCATTCGGCAAGGCGCGCGCCGTGGTGAATGAAGCTGACCTTGATCTGAGCCTCATTCTGTGCAAGGGGGTGGTAGCTAGGCCAGCGCGAGAAGACGCCAACCACCAGGGCAAAACCGCCATAAAGCAGGGCTTGTCCCGTCCAGTTGAGGACTCGATTCATGGGGTTTTCTCCAAAGAGGGGGTGGATGCGCCGTGCGTGCAATGCACGCGCATTTCATTCAGTGCGGTGACAAGCTGGTTTTCATCGCCCGGGTCGGTCCAGACAAAACGCCAGCGGTCTACAGAAACCGAGGCGCGCAGATGCGGTTCACGTTCGCCAGTCAGGCGCTGCTGCGTCCAGCGCTGGCCCAGGCGAAATTCACACCCCCCCTCGCGGCAGCCGTTGACAAGCACACCGTCGGCGCCACCACGCAAGGCATATTCAATGAAAGAGGGGGGCAACATACCCGCGCAGACCATGCCCAGGTGCAGCACATCGGGGGCATCCAGACGGCTGCGCACGCCCTGGTCGCAGCCAAAAACAACCAGCTTGCGCGGCCCCGGCATGGCAGCGAGGCCCTGCAAGAGGCGCTCACGCAAGGCATCGATGGGCCACTGCGGCATGTCGATGCCAGTCAGCAGCACCTCGGTGCTGCGAAACGGCGTAGAGGATGGGCACGACCCCACACAAATGCCGCAGCTGGCACACAGGTCGGCGCGTACCTCGGCCAATTGCATGCCCCGTCGCCCATTGGGGTGAGGCACCATGGTGATGGCCGAATAGGGACAGTCCTCAAAGCAGCGGCTGCAGCCACTGCAATGGTCGGGATTCACCACGGCCACGGGTTCACGGCGCACCGGCGTGAAGGGCAGTAAAAGCAACCCGGCAAAGACCATGGCCAGCAGTGCCCACACCGCTTGCGCCGAAGTGGCTTCCATCAGCGGGTGAATAAACAGCAAAAACCAGTCCAACGACAGCGACACAGGCACCGACATGAGGTCGGCCGACCCCTGGCTGCGCACCGGCAGCGCCAGGGCAAGCAGCAGCAGCATGACCAGCGTGCCCCACGCCAGTGCGCGCGGCGGAAACACCCGGGCCAGGCTGATGCGCTGGATATGAAACCACAAGGCAAACACCATCAACAGCGGCACGCCCAGGTGCACGAAGACAAACAACGTGAACAACCGTGCGTTCAGGCTGACCCCGCCCAGAAAGTTGCGCGCCAGGGGCGATGCCAGGAACGGCAAGGTATCGAGCCATTCCGCCGTGGACACGGCAGAGAACTGGCCCAGCCGATCCCAGTTCAGCCAAAAGCCGCCAATCGCACTGACAAAGGCCAGCGCCACCAGTGGCACACCGGTCAGCCAGGGCACCCGGCGAAAGCCTTTGAAACGGCCCAGCATCCATTCCCGCAGGAGATGGGCAAACATGACGATCACGAACCCATCGGCCGCGTAGCGGTGCACGCCGCGCAGCATGACGCCCAGCATCCAGGGCACCTGGGCCAAGTCATTGATCGAGCGGTAAGCGCCCTCCACCGAGGTATCGAGCACGGCGTAAAGCACCACACCCGTGGCAACCAGCAGCCAGAAAAACAGAAAACCCAGGGCGCCCAAGTGCTTGAGCGGGTTCAGGGCGGCCCCAAACGGTATATCAAAGGCATGCTCCACAAGCCGATAAATAGCCGCACTGCGGGTAACCGGCGAGAGCGTCAGCGAAACAGGGGACCCTTCGGGAGCGAAGGCTGAACCAGGCAAAGACATGAAAGCGGGCGGGCGTCAGGCGCGGCGCGCCTCCTTGCTGCGGGCATTGCGCCGAACCGAGCGCCATTCGTTGAGAAAGAACAACAACATGGCGATCAGAAAAGTGATACCCCCTGCAATCTGGATAGGCAAGGTGTAGTCGACCCGGTACTGGCCCGTTTTGGGGTCGTAGACCGTGCACAGAATACGCACACGGTCCATCAGACTTTCCAACGCCAGGGAGGGCTCTACCGGCGTGCCGTTGAGCAGCAGCTTCAGGGGCTCTCCGATGTCGCCAGGGCGAATGCTTTCCCCATACACCTGCCGCACGATGCGCCCCTGCGCATCGACCAGCGACACCTGCAGCACATGGTCAAAGCCGGCCGGAGTGGCTTCGTAGACAAAACCAAAATCGCGCGCGAGTGGCCCTACGGTGGTCATGGAGGGGCTCAAAAAATCCCAACTGGGCTGGTTGATGCGGTATTGGGCCGCAAACGCCTTGAGTGCCTGTGGCGAATCATCGGGCTGGTTGAATCCAATGCTCACCACATTGAACTGGTTGGGGCCAAAAGTCTTTTGCAAACCCTCCACCGTTTCCTGCAGCGAGCGCGTGGTGGTGGGGCACACCTGAAAGCACCCCGTGTAGATGAAACTCACCAGCAACGGCTTGCCCCGGTAGGAGGAAAGCCGAACCGGCCGCCCTTCACGGTTCAGCAAGACATGCTCACCCACTTCCCGTCCCAGCGCGGCCTGGCTGGTGCGCAAGGCCTGCTCACGGTCCAGTCCCAGATCAGATCCATGGGAGGACGCCTGCACGAAGGTCGGCGCCAGCAGACCCAGTGCGAGGCACAGCACGACCCCAGGCATCCTTGCAAAACGTACTGTGGCGCGCATCAGCATCCGTCCTGCGGGCCCTAGCGCATGAAAGCGTCAATGCACGCCGCCACGAGCAGCACACTGAGCTGGATCAGCGAGGCAAAGAACGAACCCATGGCGGTGGAGCGGCTGGGCTGGCGCACCAGAAGCCACGACTTGTGCACGAAGTGCAGGCCCCCAGCCAGTGCACCCACGGCATACACCGGCCCGGCACCAAACCCCAGGGGCAGCAGCGAAGCCACGAACAAGGCCACCGTGCTGCCCAGGACGATGCGCGCAGCACGCTCGGTGCCCACGACGACCGGCAGCATGGGCACGCCCGCGTCGGCATAGTCGGTCTTGTTGGCAATCGCCAGACTCCAGAAATGCGGCGGCGTCCACAAGAACAGCACCAGAGCCAGCAGCACGGGCAGCGGACCCAGGCCCGGATCGATGGCAGCAGCCCCGGCGAGCACTGCAAAGCTGCCCGCCAGACCACCGATCACAATATTGAGCGCCGTGCGCCGCTTGAGCCACAGGGTGTAGACCACCCCATAGAAAAAGGCACCCAGAAAGACATACAGCGCTGCCGCTGCATTGAGCACCAGCCAGGCTGCCGCCACAGCCCCTGCCAGCAGCACGGCCATGAGGACGAGCCAGGCAGGATGGTGGGGCAGTGCACCCGTGACAAACGCACGCTTGCGCGTGCGCGCCATCAGGCGATCACTCTCGTGCTCGACATACTGGTTGAACGCACCCGCGCTGGCGGATGCGACCAGCACCGACAGCGCCAGCACGAGCACCTGTGCCAGGCCAGGTGCCGGGCCTGGCGAGACCGCCATGCCCACAAGCGCCGTAATCATGATCAGCACACCGATGCGCAGCTTGAACAGCGAGATGACGTCGCGCGTCAACTGCGCTGCACTGCGCCCGGCGGGATGGAGCGTGGTGGTGTGCATGGCGCAGTGTCCCGCTTAGCTCAGGCCCCAGAGCTGGCCCAGGTACTTCCAGTTGATGAAGTAGTACAGCACGAAGGACACAAGGAAGAACATGGCCAGCACGAAGGTGCCAGGGGCCACGAACCCTGCCGAGCCGTAGGTTTGCGCGGCGGCGGTAGGCGCTGCGCGACCCACCGGGGTGAACTTGGGGCTCACGACGCCGGTATCGAGCTTCTTGCCCCACAGAATGGAGCCGACCGTGACATAGATGTAGATGCCGCCGCCCACGATGGCTGCAATACCCCCGATGCCGACCAGGCCCATCATCAGATACGCCGCGCCGGGCCATTCATAGGCCAGGGCTGCGCCGCTGAAGGCCATGTCCCAGTGCCGACGGGACACACCCAGCGTACCGGCGCCCATCATCACGAGGCAGAAGAAGTACATCGAGAAGCCAAAGAGGTACGGCTGGATCTTGGCCAGACCGGGCGAGATCATCTCGCGGCGGAACAGCACCGGAATCAGGAAGTACGTCAGGGCCATGAAGGTCAGCGTGGTACCAATCACCACCGTGGCGTGGAAATGGCCTGGCACGTAGATGGTGTTGTGGATCAGCAGGTTGAGCTGTTCCGTGCCCATCATCACGCCGGAGATGCCGCCCAGGAAACCAAAGCCGACGAGCGATATGAACACACCCGAGAAAGCCGGGTTACCCCACGGTGCCTTGCGCAGCCACTCGAACAGGCCTTTGTTGTAGCCTTTGGCACGCTGCGCGACTTCCATGGCGCCCGGGATGGACAGCGCGTGGATCATCGAAGCGAGCACGGCGAAGTACATGAAGTAGCTGGTGTTCACCACTTTCCACTCGGTGCTGATGCCGGGGTCGGCCAGCAGGTGGTGGGCACTGGCGAGCTGCAGGAACAGGATGTACAGCAGGAAGGCGCCACGGCTCACGCGCTCAGACATGGGCTTGGCACCGAAGGCGATGGCCGCCACGGCGTACCAGATCGAAATGTGCGCTGCCACGTTGATCTGCTGCGACGAGTGGCCAAAGGCCCACCAGATGGTGCGATAGATCAGCGGATCCACTTCATTGACCAGACCAATGGCCATCAGGTAGGTGGGAATCAGGATGATGGCACCCGAAACGATGGTGAACACTGCAATGATGGCGGCCGTAATGGCGCCAAAGGTCACCAGGGGCACCGAGCCTTCGTAGGTTTTTTCGCGTTTGGCGACCACCAGCGTTCCAAAGAACACAAAGCAGGCCACCAGAGCACCCACGGCGAACAGGATGAGCCCCAGGTAAAACCAGGACGATGCCATCATGGGTACGTAGGACGTCATCATCACGCTGGAGCCACCCTGGAACACCGTGAGGTTGTTCATCACTGCGCCGATGAGCATCAGCGCAAAGCCTGCCCAGGCGATCTTGGGTGTGGCAATGCGGCATCGCAACAGCGTGGAAGAGGCGAAGTACAGGACCGCGACCTCGAAGAAGATGATCCAGAAGATCAGCATGTCGATGCCGTGGGCGGTGAGCACCATGTAGAAGGTGTCGGCCGCCAGCCAATGCACGGCAGGCCAACGGGTCAGCACCACGCCAATGGCCAGAAGGCCGCCCACGAGTAGCGCTACGACAGCGGCGACGGCGTTGGCGATCATCAGCTTTTCAGCCTGGGATTCGAATTGCAGGCCCGAACGCGGGCAGGTACGGTAAGTGGTTGCAGTCATGTCCTTGCTCCTGCTACTTCACGTACATGCGGCCCACCATGGTGTGGTGGTTGATACCGCAGAATTCGTTGCAGACAATGGAAAAAGTGCCGGACTCGTTGGGCGTGACCTTGATCACATGCTCATATCCCGGCACCACCTGGATGTTGATATTGGTGGGTTGCAGCGAGAAACCGTGGTTGTAGTCCAACGAGGTCAGGTGCAGCTTGTAGGATTTGTTTTTTTCCAATTCCAGAATCGGCCACCAGTTCCACAGGCGACCAATCAGGTAAATGTCACTGCCCTCAGGCGGGTGCACTACAGGAATGTTCTGGTCGGTTTCCGTACGAACGGTGTATTTGTCCACCATGGCCTGGGTCGAGACGGTGAACTTTTCCGGCGTGGTTTTGTAGGTCTCGGTCGCAAGGTTCTGCTTACCGTAGACGTGCCAGAAAACCATCATGAAAAACATGACCATGCACCAGATGAAGGCGATCACGATCCAGACGGCTTCGAGACGGTCCAGCGGGTGTTTCCACCACAACCGCTCTGAGGGGGGAAGAATGGCGCTCATGTGCGTTGCTCCCTTATTTGGCCACCGGAATGGTCAAAATATCGATAACGCCCCAGAGCGAATATACGATCATGGGAATCATCACACCTAAAAACAGCAATAGGAACGGGTTGTCCAATAGCTGTTGCATAAGCGGAACTTTTTCGTTCTCGTCGTCGTGCTGGCTCATGTCTTCTCCTTGGTAAAGCGGACAGTACCTGACATTTTTTATCGACTACTCCGACTTAAACATGATTTCAATCAATAGTTAAGAGGCCCCGGGTAAGGGTAAACGCTTGGTTTTTGAATATTCGGGTGCTTTTAATCGCAGTTTTCGTGCGCCATCCGGGTTTTCCCGTACTCTGATTTATTTCTTTCCAAATCGGCACCTGATTTCGTTTGGTGCGTTTTTATCTCGCGCTGTTATGGTTTCTCACCACATGACCTCTTCTGATCAGCCCATCACAGCAGCTCCAGCAATTCGACGGCTACGGTTACTGCAGCGCATGGCCTGGGTCTGTGCCGCGCTGGTGCTGGCCATCACCAGCCTGAGTGCGTATATCCGCCTGTCCAAAGCGGGCCTGGGCTGCGAGCCCTGGCCGCAGTGCTACGGGCAATCACTGCGCGCACAGCAGCAGGGCGAACCGCCCCTGCCAGCAGCGGATCCCGCCATCGCCAATGCACGGCTTGCGCACCGGGTCATTGCCTCGACGGCGCTGCTGCTTGTCCTGGTCATGGTGATGGCGGCGCTGGCGTCAAAGCCGGTGTTGTGGTCCCAGGGACGGCTGGCGCTGGGGCTGTTGGTGCTGGCACTGTTCCTGGCCGTGCTCGGGCGCTGGACGGCACAAGCCCGCATGCCTGCGGTCACCCTGGGCAACCTGCTGGGCGGATTTGCCATGTTCGCCTTGAGCGTACAGATGGCGCTGGCCAGCAACACCGTCACCGCACCGGGTGGCACGCCTTCGCGCCTGGCGCGCTGGGCCTGGTGGGGCGCGGCCCTCCTGCTGGTGCAGGTGGCGCTGGGCGGGCTGGTCAGTGCCGGGCAAGCCGGGCTGAGTTGCACCGGCTTGTCCGGCTGTGACCTGAATGCAGGCACCTGGGGCGCCTTCAACCCATGGCAGGAACCTCAGGTCGGTGCCGCATTGCCGCATAACCCGGCAGGAGCCTGGGTGCACCTGCTGCACCGCATGGGTGGACTGGTGGTCGTGGCGGTTCTGTTTCCGCTGGCGGTTGCGGCCTGGCGCAATGGGCTGCGCGCCGTCGCTCTATGGCTTCTGGCAGTGTTGGCACTACAGTGGGCACTGGGCGTGGCTTTGGTGACCCTGGGTCTCCCGCTGGGCGTGGCGCTGGCGCACAACATGGCGGCAGCGGTGTTGCTTGCTGTGCTGTTGAGCATTCCCGTGCTGGTGCGCCAGCACCCGCTGTCGCCTGCGTTGTGACGACGGCGCCGCGGCCGCCCACAATGCCGTATGGACTTTGCCCCATCCCCCCGCGCACAGGATCTGCACCAGCGCCTTGACGCCTTCGTGCGGCGTTACCTGTTGCCACACAACGCAGCATGGCACCGTTCTGTGCAGGACGGAGTCTTCCCTCCCCCCTTCCTCGATGACCTGAAGGCGCTGGCACGCGAAGAAGGGCTATGGAACCTGTTTTTGCCCGGCCTGCGCCCGCAGGACCCGGGCACGCGCCTGTCCAACCTGGACTATGCGCCCCTGGCCGAGTGCATGGGCCGCCTGCCGTGGGCATCAGAGGTTTTCAATTGCAGCGCACCCGACACCGGCAACATGGAATTGCTCCACCGTTTCGCGAGCGATGCGCAGCGGGCCCAATGGCTGCTTCCCCTGCTTCACGGCGAGATCCGCTCGGCGTTTGCGATGAGCGAGCCGGATGTCGCGTCGTCTGACCCCACCAACCTGCAGACGACCGTACGCCGCGAGGGCGACGGCCTGGTGGTAAGCGGCCGCAAATGGTTCATTACCGGTGCGGCGCACCCGCACTGCAGGCTGCTGATTGTGATGTGCCGCAATGCCGAGGAAGACACCGGCGAAGGCAACGGCGCCCACCGTCGCCACAGCATGGTGCTGGTGCCGCTCGACGCGCCGGGCGTGCAGGTGCTGCGCAATATTCCCGTGCTGCACCACCACGCTCCTGAAGGGCATTGCGAGATTCTGCTGCAGAGCGTTCGTGTACCGCAGGAATCATTGCTGGGCGAATGGGGAGCCGGTTTTGCGATGGCGCAGGCGCGCCTGGGGCCCGGGCGTGTGCACCATTGCATGCGCACGATTGGCCAGTGTGAGCTGGCCTTGCAACTGGCCGCCGAGCGCACGCTGGAGCGCCAGATGTTCGGCCGCTATGAATCTGAGTTTTCCAACGTGCAGGACTGGCTGGCCGAGTCGCGCATCGAGATCAACCAGGCGCGCTTGCTGGTGCTGCACACGGCCTGGCTGCTCGACCAGGGTAGCGCGGTGGACGCCGCGGCGACACGCGCCCAGGTCGCAGCCATCAAGGTCGTGGCCGCACGCCTGCAAAGCCGTGTGGTCGACCGTGCCATGCAGGTCTTTGGTGCCATGGGCCTCTCACCCGACACCCCGCTGGCGCAATTCTGGAGCTGGGGCCGGGCACTGCATCTGATGGATGGGCCGGATGAAGTGCATTTGCGCAGCGTGGCGCGGCACGAAATCGCCCAGGCGCGGGCCCGGATGGGTGAAAGCGCCGCATGGTTTACGACGCCAGAGCAGATGCAGGCTGTGCCGCGGATTCGCTGATCAGCTATAATTTTTATAGCTGATGGCGCTTTACCGATAAGCTCTAAAGGCCATTTTTATATATAAGGCCGGTGCCCCACCACGGTTCGCGCTGTTTCCTCGTGTGCTTCGCCGTCGTACACCACCTGGTTGCGCCCTTTTTCCTTGGCGCGGTACAGGGCCTGGTCAGCACGCTCCAGGGTGCGTTCGACGGCTTCTCCCGGCTCGCCCAACGCCAGCCCTGCGGAAACCGTAACGCTGAGCGTGCGAGCGCCTACGGTCACCTCCATCGCCTCCACGCTGGTGCGCACCCGCTCCAGCAGATGGGCAGCGCCACGTGCGTCGGTGTCGTACAGCATCAGTATGAATTCCTCACCGCCCCAACGCGCCAGCACATCGGTACTGCGCAAAACGCCTTGCACACAGGCCACAAACGCTCGTAGCACCTCGTCGCCTGCCGCGTGGCCATGGCGGTCATTGACCAGCTTGAAGTGGTCCAGATCCAGGAGCGCCAGCGCAAGCGGGCGGCGGCCGCGCTCGCAGCGCTGTCGCTCGGCCTCCATCAACTCGGTCATGCGGCGGCGGTTGATCAGGCCCGTGAGTTCGTCATGCGTCGCCAGGTGGCCGATCTGTTCGAGCGCTACGGTCAGGGCGTTCTTTTGCTCCGTCAGGCGACGCCGGATGTGCTGCATGCGGATGGCAATGAAAGTGCTTCCCACGAGCACCAGAAAGACCATCACGGCATAGGCCATCTCCACCCAGGGATTGCCCGCCAGACCCAGCCAGAACACCACGGCAATGGCAGCGCCAAAGCTCAGCAGTGCAAACAGCATATTGATGGTCATCTGCCGGATCGACATTCCGAAGATACCGAACATCAGAATCAGCGACAGAATGACCGGCGTGATGCCCCGCGCCTCGCCCAGGATGACATACCCCACCGCATTCGAAGCCAAGGCATAACGGATCTGAAACTGCGTCAGCGCTGGGTCGGGCAGTCGCAGCGACCAACCACTGCGGATCAACACCAGCACAGCGACCAGTACCGTCACGGTGACCAGTGTCCACCAGCGCACGCCGTCGGGGCGTGCCAGCCCGGCCAGTGCCAGGAAGTTGAGCAAGGCGGCGCAGGCCAACATCAAAAACGACGCTACAGCCGCCATAGACATGCGGATGCGCATGTGTGGATCGCTCCCCAGCACCCCATTGACCCACGCCTTGCAGCGGGCACCCAGACCCATGTTGTTGCCTTTCAACGACCCCCGGGCAGAAACGCCACCCGCACGTCCACGCTCCTCAGCCCATTCTAGGTGGCAGCGGCCTCTTTCTGGATGCGTATAGCCGCACACAAAACCCTAAACCCCCAACCCTGACGAACGCAAGGGCTTCCCAAAATGCTTGCCTATCAACAAACACATCTCTTAAGATAGTAATCAATTACTTACTGCCAAATAAATCTGATCCATGTCCACCCGTGCCAAGCCCCTGCCTGCGGACGAGCGCCGCGCCGCCACCGTGGAGGCGGTCGTGCAACTGGCCGCCACGCAGAACCCCAGCGACATCACCACCAGCGCCATCGCCAGCCACATGCATTTGACGCAAGGCGCGCTGTTCCGGCACTTCCCCTCCAAGGACGCCATCTTGCAAGCCGTGATGGAGTGGGTGGCTGAGCAGTTGCTGGCCCGTGTGGAGCGGGCTGCACAAGATGCCCCCACGCCCCTGGCGGCGCTCGAAGCCATGTTTCTGGCCCACGCCGGTTTCATCGCCGAGCATCCTGGCGTACCGCGCATGATGTTTGGCGAACTCCAGCGCACTGGCGACAGCCTGCCACGGCGCATGGTGCGTACGCTGCTGGGGCGCTACGGCGAGCGCCTGCAGCAATTGTTCGCGCAGGGCAAGGCACAGGGCCAGATCGACCCCGATCTGGACACCGAAGCCGCAGCCACGCTGTTCATCGGCACCATCCAGGGCCTGGTCATGCAATCGATGCTGTCCGGCGACGTAGAACGCATCCGCCGCGATGCGCCGCGTGTGTTTGCCATTTACCAACGCGGTATTCGGAGCGTGCCATGAGCCGACTCCCCCTGCAACGCCGCACCCTGGCCCTATTGGCCGTGGTGGTGCCCCTCGCCGCTCTGTTTATTTATGTTGTGCTGCGCTCAGGCCCACTCGCCCCGGTGGCCGTCACTGTGGCCACGGCCCGGCAGCGCGCCATCACGCCTGCCCTGTTCGGCATTGGCACGGTGGAAGCGCGCACTACCTACCACGTGGGTCCCACAGTAGCCGGGCGCGTGCTGCGCCTATCGACGGAAGTGGGCGAGCGCGTTACGGCAGGCCAGGTGCTGGGCGAAATGGATGCGGTGGATTTTGACGAACGCCTGCGCGCCCAGGCCGCCGCCGTACAACGCGCCCAGGCCAGCCTGAAGGACGCACAGGCCCGCCAGCAGCAGGCACAGACCCAGGCCACGCGCTACGCCGAGTTGCTGGCCGTGCGTGCCACCAGCGAAGAGACCGCCACCGCGCGCCAGCAAGACTTGGCCAGCGCCAACGCCGCTCTGGCAGGTAGCCAGGCCGAGGTGGCGCGCCTGCGCGCCGAGCTGGAAGCCTTGCGCACGCAGCGTGGCCAACTGCGCCTGCGCGCCCCGGCGGACGCCCTGGTCACCGCCCGCCTGGCCGAACCCGGCAGCACCGTGGTGCCCGGGCAGGCCGTCGTGGATTTGGTAGACCCGGCCAGCCTGTGGGTCAACGTGCGCTTTGACCAAACCAGTTCTGCGGGCCTGCGCGCCGGCCTGCCCGCCCAGGTGCTGCTGCGCTCGGACACTGGTACGCCGCTGGCCGCCCGTGTGCTGCGCGTCGAGCCTCTGGCCGATGCGGTGACCGAAGAGACGCTGGCCAAGGTGGTACTGGCCACCCTGCCCACGCCCTTGCCACCGCTGGGCACGCTGGCGGAAGTGACCATCACCCTGCCGGAACTGGCCGCCGCGCCCACCATTCCCAACGCCGCCCTGCGGCGCGTGGGCGGCAAGATGGGCGTATGGGAACTGGGCGCGGACGGCCTGCGCTTTGCCCCCCTGGTGCTGGGCCAGGCTGATCTGGACGGCCAGGTGCAGGTGCAGAGCGGTTTGAAGGAAGGCGCGCGCATCGTTGTCTACAGCGAGAAAGAACTGAGCGCCCGCAGCAACACCCACGTGGTGGACCGCATCACCAAGGGGGCGCCGTGATCAGCCTGGCGGGCCGCGACATCCTCCATGCCTGGGGCAAGTTTGTCTTCACCGGCATTGGCCTGGGGCTGCTGATCGGCGTCACGCTCACCATGGCCGGGGTGTACCGCGGCATGGTGGACGACGGGCGCGCGCTGCTGGACAACAGCGGCGCCGACATCTGGGTGGTGCAGCAGGGTACGCTGGGGCCGTATGCCGAGCCATCGAGCCTGAACGACAGCACCTGGCGCAGCCTGCGGGCGCTGCCCGGCGTGCAGGACGCCGCCAACGTCACCTACCTCACCATGCAGGTGCAGCGCCTAGCGGGCAACACTGGCGCTGCGGGCGCCGCCGGAGCCGTCAGCGATGTGCGCGCCATGGTCGTCGGCATCGCACCGGGCGGCAGCGGCACACCCGGCTGGCCGCCCTACCTGGTGGCGGGGAGACAAATTACGCGCAGCCACTACGAGGCCGTGGCAGACATCGCCAGCGGCCTGGCGCTGGGCGAGCGCATCCAGATCCGGCGCAATAGCTACACCGTGGTCGGGCTCACGCGGCGCATGGTGTCTTCGGGGGGCGACCCGATGGTGTTCATTCCGCTCAAGGATGCGCAGGCCGCGCAATTTCTGCGCGACAACGACGCTCTTTGGCAAAGCCGCCACCGCACCGCCGCCAACCCCGTATTCAACCGCCCCGGAGTACCCGGCCTGCTCGACGCAGTGATTGCCTCGCAAAGCAGCAACCCTTCGGTCAACGCCGTGCTGGTGCGGGTACGGGCCGGGCACGATGCGCAAGAGGTGGCGGATTCCATTCACCGCTGGCAGCGCCTCACAGCCACCACGCGCGCGCAGATGGACGGCATCCTGGTCGGCAAACTCATTGCCACCTCGGCCAAGCAGATCGGTATGTTCCTGGCCATTCTGGCGCTGGTCAGCGCGGCCATCGTGGCCTTCATCATCTACACGCTCACCCTGGGCAAGATCCGCGAGATCGCGGTGCTCAAACTCATCGGCACCAAGAACCGCACCATCGTCGGCATGATCGTGCAGCAGGCGCTGGGCCTGGGGTTGATCGGCTTCGTGGTGGGCAAGATCTCTGCCACGCTGATGGCGCCCGCCTTCCCCAAATACGTGCTGCTGGTGCCGCAGGACACCGCCGCCGGGCTGGCGGCCATTCTGGCCATCTGCGTGCTGGCCAGCGGCGTCGCCATCCGCGCCGCGCTGCGCGTCGATCCCGCCGAAGCGGTGGGAGGCTGACATGGCAGGTCGAGGGATTCTCATCGAAGGCGTGCGCAAGCGCTACGGGCAGGGCGATACCGCCGTGGACGCGCTCAAGGACGTCAACATGGTCGTCGCGCCGGGCGAGGTCGTCGGGCTGATCGGGCCATCCGGCTCGGGCAAAAGCACGCTGCTCAAATGCCTGGGCGCGGTGATCGAACCCAGCGCCGGGCGCATGACGCTGGGCGATGAAGTCATCTACGACAACGGCTGGAAGATTCGCGACCTGCGCGCGCTGCGGCGCGACCGCATCGGCTTCGTGTTCCAGGCGCCCTACCTGATTCCGTTTCTGGACGTGACCGACAACGTCGCCCTGCTGCCCATGCTGGCCGGGGTGCCGAACGGCGAGGCGCGCCAGCGGGCACGTGACCTCCTGGATGCGCTGGACGTGGGCCACCGCGCCCGCGCCATGCCCGCGCAGCTGTCGGGCGGCGAACAGCAGCGCGTGGCCATTGCACGCGGCCTCGTCAACCGCCCGCCCGTGGTGCTGGCCGACGAGCCCACGGCGCCGCTCGACAGCGAACGCGCCATGGCGGTGATCCGCATCCTCAACGACATGGCGCAGCGGTTCGAGACCGCCGTGATCGTAGTCACGCACGACGAGAAGATCATTCCGACCTTCAAGCGGATTTACCACATCCGCGACGGCGTGACGCACGAGGAAGCGGGCGAAGGACGCGCACCATGAATTTGCAACATCTCCCGGAGGCCACCCCTATGAATGCCCTTCTGCAACGCAATCCCTGGCTGCGCGGTGCCAGCGTGTTCGCTGTGCTCTTTGGCCTGCTGACCCTCAAGGAGGGCGGTACCGTGCTGTTCGGCGGCGAAGCCGCACGCACCGCTGCCGGGGCCTATGTGCCGTTTGTGCTCTGGTTCAACTTTCTGGCCGGTTTTGCCTACGTGGCCGCAGGCCTTGCGCTGTGGCGGCGCCTGGGCTGGGCAGCGTGGCTGGCGCTCTGCATTGGCCTGGCCAGCGCCCTGGTGTTTGCGGTTTTCGGAATCCATGTGCTGACGGGCGGCGCCTTTGAGGTGCGCACCGTCGCCGCCATGGCACTGCGCACCGCGGTGTGGCTGGGCATCGGCGCCCTGGCTTTGCGCCTGCGGCCCGGCCGATCTGTCCGGCGGGAGGCCACGCCATGAAGACCCCTTTGCTGCACCGGCTGCCCGGCGGGCACCCTGCCTGGGCCCTGTTGCTGACTGCCCTGCTCACAGGCTGCGCGGCAGGCCCGGATTACCAAGCCCCTGGGCCCCTGGCAGACAACGCACTGCCGCACCCGGCCCCAGCCGTACAGAACAGCGCCAGCGAAACCGCTTTTGGCGCAGCGCAGACATGGCGCGCCGACATGGACCTGGAGGCGCCCTGGTGGCAGCAGCTCGGCGCCCCCGGCCTGGACGCGCTGATCGCCGAGGCCCTGAAGGCCAGCCCGACGCTGGCAGCGGCGCAGGCCCAACTGCGACAGGCGCAGGAGCTGCAAGGTGCGCAGGAGCGCGCCACGCAGCTACCGCGCGTTGACCTTGGTGTGGGCAGTGGGCGCCAGCACATTTCGCCCAGCGCGCAGGGACTGCCGGGCGACGGGCGCACCTTCAGTCTGCACAGCGCCAGCGTGGGCGTGCAGTACCAGCTCGATCTGTCGGGCGGCAACCGGCGGGCCCTGGAAGCCCTCGCGGCACGCACCGACTACCGTCGCTACCAGCTCGCCGGAGCCCGTCTGGACCTGGCTGCACGCCTGGCCAGCACCGCCATCACCCAGGCCCGTATCGCTGCCCAGGCCGAAGCACTGGAGGCGATTGCACGCAACCAGGAGGCGCAAAGCGCCCTCGCCCGTGAGCGCGTGCGTCTGGGCCAAGCCATGCCTGCTGATGAGCAAGCCTTTCAGGCCGCGCTGGAGCAAACCCGCGCGTCCATTCTGCAATTGCGCAAACAGGCAGTGCAAAGCGGCCACCTGCTGGCCGTGCTGGCCGGGCGCACGCCCGGCTCAGTACCGCTGCCCGCCTTCACCCTGCACGATTTCACACTGCCCGCTGCGCTGCCGCAGGTGCTGCCCTCTGAACTGGTGCGCCAGCGTCCTGACATCCAGGCTGCCGAAGCGCTGGTGCAGGCGGCCAGCGCAGACCACGGCGTGGCCGTGGCGCGCATGTACCCACAGCTTCGCCTCAGCGCCAGCCTGGGCAGCCAGGCGCTGACCGCGGGCGCCCTGTTTGGCGGCGGCTCCGCCGTGTGGGGCCTGATTGCCCAACTCACCCAGCCCCTGTTCGACCCGGCCCTGCCGGCGCAGCAGCGCGCCGCGCTGGCAGGCCTGGACGCCGCTGCCGCCCAGTACCAGGGCGTGGTGCTGGACGCGCTGCGCAACGTGGCCGATGCCCTGCGCGCCACCGAGGCCGATGCGCAAGTGCTCGCCACGCTGGAGCGCGCCGATGCCGCCGCGCAAGCCAGCCTGCAGGCCACGCAGCAACAACTGGCGCTGGGCGCCGCCAGCCACCTGCAATGGCTGGTGGCCCAGCAACAGGCCCTGCAACTGCGCAGCAGCCTGGTGGCCGCGCAGGCGCAGCGCCTGGCCGACAGCGCGGCGCTGTTCCAGGCCGTGGGAGCGGGCGGGCGCTTCGCTATGTCTATGTAATGGCCGACGGGGGGAAACTGCGCTCGCTGCTCAAGCGCTCGAAATGGCGGCTGATATGGCCGCAGACGCCGTCGCACAGCACATCCACCGACGGGTCGGCGCGCCGGTACCAGGCGCTGTGACCGCGCATCTCGCGCTGCACCAGGCCATGGCGCGTAAGCAAGGCCAGGTGGCGCGAAACATTGGCCATGCTGCAACCGCACAGCACGGCCAGCGCCCCCACTGTGTGCTCGCCTTCGCCCAGCCACTGCAACAGCTGCAGCCGCGTGGGTTCACCGAGCACCCGGAAGTACGCAGCCACCGTCTCCAGCGCCGCATCGGGCAGCTGGCCCATGCGGTCACCACTGGCAGGCGCAGCAATGGATTTCATGGCATTTAAAAACGGTCAAAAATCAACTTGTTGACTATTTAGTTAGTTGCGCAAATAATAGTCCAACACTTCCTGATTGACCAGACCCGCCTTGTAAAGCGGGGCGTGCGAAAGAGAACCATGCAGAAAATCCACCCCCTCATGAAGGCATTGGCTGTAGTGCTGGCACTGGCCGGCACGGCCAATGCAGCCGATGTGCAGACCGCTCCGGCGCAGGCGGCGGCCCTGCAGGGCCGCACCGGCTTTGACGGCGTGGTCGAGGCCGTGCGCCAGACGGTGGTGGCCGCGCAGATGCCCGGCGCCGTGGTGGAACTGAACGTCAAGGCGGGCGACACCGTCAAGGCGGGGCAATTGCTGCTGCGCATTGACGCCCGCGCCGCCGACCAAAGCGCCGCCGCCGTTGATGCCCAAGTGCAGGCGGCCCGTGCTTCGCTGGACGTGGCCACGCGGGAGTACGAACGGCAAAAGCAGCTGTTCCAGAAGAAATACATCAGCCAGTCGGCACTCGACCAGGCCGAATCCGGCTACAAGGCCGCCCGCGCCCAGGTGGCGGCCCAGGCGGCACAGGCCGGCGCGGCGCGCACCGGGGCGGCGCTCAACATCGTGCGTGCGCCCTATGCCGGCGTCGTGGCCGAAGTGCCCGTACAACTGGGCGACATGGCCATGCCGGGCCGCACCCTGCTCTCGCTCTACGACCCCAGCAGCCTGCGCGTGACGGCCGCCGTGCCGCAGTCGCTGGCACCGCGCGTGCAAGCAGACGCCGTGCGCGTGGAACTGCCCGGCCTGCCCGCCGCGCAACAGTGGCCCCAGGCCGCACGCGTGCAGGTGTTGCCCACCATCGACGCCGCCACGCACACCGTGCAGGTGCGTGCCGAGCTGCCCGGTACCGTGCAAGGTGTGGTGCCCGGCATGTTTGCCCGCTTGTGGCTGCCAGCCGCTGGCGGCAGCGAGCAGGCCAAAAGCGTGACGGTGCCGGTGTCCGCCATCGTGCGGCGCGCCGAGATGACCGGCCTGTATGTGCAGGACGCCCATGGCAAACCGCTGCTGCGCCAGGTGCGCCTGGGCCGGGTCGATGGCGACCGTGTGGAAGTGCTGACGGGCGTGGCGCCCGGCGAAGCGGTGGTGCTCGACCCGCAGTCCGCCACCCGCGCACGCTGAAAGGCCCGACATGCAAGAGCAGAAACACAAGAGCATGGGCATTTCGGGGCGCATTGCGGCGTTCTTCCAGAGCGCGCAAATCACGCCGCTGCTGGCGCTGCTGGCGCTGCTGCTGGGCGCTTTCGCCGTGATGGTGACGCCGCGCGAAGAAGAACCGCAGATCAACGTCACCATGGCCAACGTGCTGATTCCGTTCCCTGGCGCCAGCGTGCGCGACGTGGAGCAAATGGTCGCCATTCCCGCCGAGCAGGTGCTCTCGCAAATCACCGGCGCCGAGCATGTGATGTCGCTCTCGCACCCCGGCATGGCCATTCTCACGGTGCAGTTCAAGGTGGGTGTGCCGCGCACCGAGGCACTGGTGCGCCTGTACGACACCGTCAACTCCAACGCCGACTGGCTGCCCCAGGGCCTGGGCGTAATGGCCCCCATCATCAAGCCCAAGGGCATTGACGATGTGCCCATCGTTTCACTCACGCTGTTCAGCGACCAGCCGGACACCGGCGCCTTTGACCTCGAGCGCGTGGCGCACAGCGTGGAAGCCGATTTGAAGCGCGTGCCCGGCACGCGCGAAGTCACCACCATCGGCGGCCCCGGCCGCGCCGTGATGGTGGAACTGGACCCCGCCCGCATGGCGGGGATGGGCGTCACCGTGGCCGACCTGCGCATGGCGCTGCAATCGGCCAACCTGGGCCTGCCCGTGGGCGAATTGCTGGGCGGCAACCGCTCCGTGGCCATCGAGTCCGGCCCCTTCCTGCAGGGTGCCGATGACGTGGCCGACCTGGTGGTCGGCGTGCGCAGTGGCAAGCCCGTGTTCCTGCGCGAAGTGGCCCAGGTGCGCGATGGCGCGCCGCCGCCCAGCCGCTATGTGTGGCATGGCACGGCGGGCGAGAAGGCGGCAGAGTACCCGGCCGTCACCATCGCCATCACCAAGAAGCCCGGCGAGAACGCCATCGACGTGGCCAATGCCGTGATGACACGGGTCGAAGCGCTAAAGAACACCGTGATTCCCGCTGCGGTGCAGGCGGCCGAAACGCGCAACTACGGCGCCACCGCCAACGACAAAGCGCAAAAGCTGATCCAAAAGCTGCTGTTCGCCACCACGTCGGTCGTGGCGCTGGTGTTCATCGCCCTGGGGCGGCGCGAGGCGGCCATCGTCGGCACGGCCGTGGTGCTTACGCTGACCGCCACGCTGTTTGCGTCCTGGGCCTGGGGCTTCACGCTCAACCGGGTGTCGCTGTTTGCGCTCATCTTCTCCATCGGCATCCTGGTGGACGACGCCATCGTGGTGGTCGAGAACATCCACCGCCACCAGAAGTTAGAGCCTGGCAAGACGCTGGCGCAGATCATTCCCGGCGCGGTGGACGAAGTGGGTGGCCCGACCATCCTCGCCACCTTCACCGTGATTGCCGCGTTGCTGCCCATGGCGTTTGTCTCGGGGCTGATGGGCCCGTACATGAGCCCCATCCCGATCAACGCCAGCATGGGTATGCTGCTGTCGCTGGCGATTGCCTTTGTCGTCACGCCCTGGCTGGCGCGCCTGTGGATGAAGGCGCACCACGGCGAAGCCGAGCAAGGCCACGCCCAGCCCTCGGGCATGGCGCGGCACATCACGCCGCTGTTCACGCGCATCTTCACTCCGCTGCTCGACGACCGACGCGGCGGGCGCAACCGCGGTTTTCTGGGCCTGGGCGTGGCGCTGCTGATCGCCATCTCTGTGGCACTGCCTGCCACCGGTCTGGTGCTGCTCAAGATGCTGCCCTTTGACAACAAGTCCGAATTCCAGGTGGTCGTGGACATGCCCGCGGGCACGCCGGTCGAGCGCACCGCCGCGCTGATGCACGAGCTGGGCGCGTACCTTGCAACAGTGCCCGAAGTGACCGATTACCAGGCCTACGCAGGCACGGCGGCACCGATCAACTTCAACGGCCTGGTGCGCCAGTACTACCTGCGCACCGGGGGCGCGGTGGGTGATATCCAGGTCAACCTGGTGGACAAGCACGCACGCACCGACCAGAGCCACGCCATTGCCACGCGCGTGCGCCCGCCGCTGCAGACAATAGCCAAACGCTTTGGCGGCAACGTGAAGGTGGTGGAAGTGCCGCCCGGCCCGCCCGTGCTCTCGCCCATCGTGGCCGAAATCTATGGCCCCGACGCGCAGGGCCGCCGCCAGGTGGCCAAGGCGGTGCGCAGCGTGTTCGACAAGGCCGAAGGCCTGGTGGACGTGGACGACAGCAGCATTGCCGACGCCCCGCGCACCCTGCTGCTGGTCGACCGCCGCAAGGCCGCCATGCTGGGCGTGCCGCAGCAGGCCATCGTGACCACACTGCGCGCCGGGCTGGCCGGCGAAGCAACGGCCTATGTGCACGACCAAAGCAAATACCCTGCCGCTGCCACGCTGCAGCTGCCGCCGCAGGATCAGGGCAACCTGGCTGCGCTGCTGCAGCTCACGGTGCGTTCGGCCAGCGGTGCGCTGGTGCCGATCCGCGAACTGGTCACCGTGAGCGACACGCTGCGTGAGCAGCCGATTCACCACAAGGATTTGCTGCCGGTGAACTACGTCGTGGCCGACATGGCGGGCAAGGTGGACAGCCCGCTCTACGGCATGTTTGCCATGCGCGGCGACATCGCCCAGTTGCCCATGCCCGACGGTGGCACGCTGGAGGAATACTTCATCCACCAGCCGCAGGACGCCTGGCGCGGCTACGCCCTCAAGTGGGACGGCGAGTGGCAGATCACCTACGAGACCTTCCGCGACATGGGCGCCGCCTATGCCGTGGGCCTGGTCCTGATCTACCTGCTGGTGGTGGCGCAGTTTGGCAGCTACCTCACGCCGCTGATCATCATGGCGCCCATCCCGCTGACCATCATCGGTGTGATGCCCGGCCACGCGCTGCTGGGCGCGCAGTACACCGCCACCAGCATGATCGGCATGATCGCGCTGGCCGGCATCATCGTGCGCAACTCCATCTTGCTGGTGGACTTTATCAACCTGCAGGTGCGAAGCGGCATGGACTTCAAGCAGGCCATCGTCAACGCGGCCATCACACGCGCGCAGCCCATCGTGCTGACCGGGCTGGCCGCCATGCTGGGCGCCTTCTTCATCCTGGACGACCCGATCTTCAACGGGCTGGCGATCTCGCTGATCTTTGGCATCGCCGTCTCCACCGTGCTCACGCTGGTGGTGATTCCCACCCTGTACTACGCGGCCTACCGCAAGCGCCTGGGCGCGCTGGCACGGGATGAAGAACTATCAACTTCATAGCTATTAGCGCTTACTCCATAAGCGCTGGATGCCATTTTTATTGAAAATCATGACCACCAGCTACCTGACCCTAACGCAAGAAACCTCGGCCCAGATCGCGCAGCTGCGTGCCGACATCCCCGACACCCTGCGCGGCTTCTCCGCCATGGCCCAGGCGGCCGGCAAGGACGGCGTGCTTGACAAGAAAACCAAGGAGCTGATTGCCCTCGCCCTCTCGGTGGGCGCGCGCTGCGACCCCTGCGTGGGCTACCACGCCCAGGCGCTCGTCCAACTCGGTGCCACCCGCGAAGAAGTCGCAGAAACGATGGGCATGGCCGTCTACATGGGTGGCGGGCCATCGCTGATGTACGCCGCCAAGGCCACGGCCGCCTTTGAAGAATTCAGCACCCTGGCTGTAAAGGCCACGGCATGAGCTGCAACAGGGCAATGCTGAACAAGTCAGCCACGCGTCGCGCATCCGTGGATCGGGCGGTCTGCGGCGCGCGCCATCGCGGGATCTTGTCCAGTATTGCCCTTGCTGGGCGCGGCACGGCGCAAATTTTGTGCGCTGGCTGCAATCCCTGCTGACCCGTGGGAGATAACACCATGCACCACTTCATTCGCCTTCTCCTCCTCGCCGCCGCCTGCGCCACACCAACTGCCTGGGCCACTGATTTGCTGCAGGCCTGGCAGGCCGCACAGCAAAACGACCGCGAGCTGGCCGTGGCCCGCGCCGCGCACGGTACGGCGCAACCGCAGCGCGACCAGGCCGCGGCGCTGTGGCGCCCCGGCGTCGCGTTGACCGCATCGGCGGGCCTGGCGACCAACGAAAACGAGATGCGCGGCGCGCAGTTCTCGGCACCGGGCCTGGGCCAGTCCAACGGCGTGAACTTCGCCACCTCGGTGACGGGCGGCACCGCCACCCGCTGGGCACTGCAGGCCAGCCAGCCGCTCATCAACCCGGTGCGCAGCGCACAGCAGCAACAGCTCGGCCTGCAGGCCGACATGACCGACCTGCAATGGCAGGCCGCAAGCCAAGCCACCATGCTGCGCACCGCACAGCGCTATTTCGACGTGGCTGTGGCGCAGGAGGCTTTGCAGGTGCTTGACCGCCAGCTACAAGCCGTGCAAAAGGCCAGCACCGAGGCCCTGGACCGCTACGAACTGGGCAGCCTGCCCATTACCGACACCCACGAAGCCCGCGCGCGCCTGGCGGGCCTGCGCGCCCAGCGCCTAGCCGCCCAAACCGACCTCGACGTGAAACGCCGCCTGCTGGCCGACAGCACCGGCCTGCCCGGCAGCAGCCTGGCGGTGCAACTGCCGGGCAACATCGAGGCCACAGCGCCCCGCGACCTGACGGCCTGGCAAAGCGATGCCGAGGCCAACAACCCGTCCCTGCGCATGCAGGCCCTGGCGCTGGACATCGCCAAGGCCGAGGCCCAAAAACACAGCCTGCGCGCCGCCACCACGGTGGACCTGGTGGCCCAGGCCGGGCAGGACCGCCTGCACGGCAGCGGCGACTTCGGCAGCGCCCGCAACAAGAGCGTGAACGCCATGGTGGGCGTGCAGATCAATGTACCGCTTTACACCGGCGGCTGGCGCAGTGCCAAGCAAGACGAAGCCCTGGCGCTGCAAGCCAAGGCCGAGGCGCAGGTGCAAAGCACGCGCGAGCAGGTGGCGCAGCAGGTGCACAGCGCCTGGCTGGGCCTGTCCGTGGGTGCAGGCCGGGTGCAGGCGCTGGGCGAGGCGCTGGCCGCCAGCGAAGCGCGCCTGGATGCCACCCGGCTCGGCCACGAGGTGGGCCACCGCACCTTGCTCGACGTGCTGAACGCCGAAAACGACGCCGCCGCCGCACGCCTGGCCCTGGCGCAGGCGCGCACCGGTTTGCTGCTCGACCGCCTGCGCCTGGCCGCGCTGGCCGGGCAGCTTGATGAAGACACGCTGCACAGCGCCAACCAAGTGTTGACACGCGCACCCTGACGAGAAGAAGAAAGAACCCAGGTTTCAGCCACCCCGCCGGAGAACCCGGCACCACCCCAGGAGACAAGCATGGCCCATATCGTGATTCTCGGCGCAGGCACCGGCGGCATGCCGGCGGCCTATGAGCTGCGCGCCAAAATCGACAAGTCGCACAAGATCACCGTGATCAACGCGGTGGACTACTTCCAGTTCGTGCCATCGAACCCCTGGGTGGCCGTGGGCTGGCGAGAACGCGGGGACACCACCATTCCGATCCGCCCCTACCTGGAGAAAAAGGGCATCGATTTCATTGCCCAGCGCGTGGACCGCATCGACGCCGAGGTCAACCAGTTGACGCTGGAGGGCGGTGCGCAGGTGGCTTACGACTACCTCATCATCACCACCGGCCCCAAGCTGGCTTTTGATGAAGTGCCGGGCGCCGGCCCCGGCGGCTTCACGCACTCCATCTGCACCGTGGACCATGCCGAGAAGACCTGGGCCGATTACCAGGCGTTCATCCAAGACCCCGGCCCGGCCATCATCGGCGCCATGCCGGCGGCCTCGTGCTTCGGTCCGGCCTATGAATTCGCCTTCATCTTCAACAAGGACCTGCAGCGCCGCAAACTGCGCAACAAGGTGCCGCTGACCTTCATCACCGCCGAGCCCTACATCGGCCACATGGGCCTGGGCGGCGTGGGCGACTCCAAGGGCATGCTCGAGAGCGACCTGCGCAACAACGACATCAAGTGGATCTGCAACGCCAAGGTGACCAAGGTGGAGGCGGGCAAGATGTTCGTCACCGAGCTGGGCGAGGACGGCCAGGTGAAAAAGGAGCACGAGCTGCCCTTCAAGTTCAGCATGATGCTGCCCGCCTTCAAGGGCGTGGACGCCGTGGCCCAGGTCGAAGGCCTGTGCAACCCGCGCGGCTTTGTGCTGATCGACGAGTTCCAGCGCAGCAAGAAGTACCGCAACATCTTCTCGGCCGGCGTGTGCGTCGCCATCCCGCCCGTCGAAGTGACGCCCGTGCCCACCGGCGCGCCCAAGACCGGCTACATGATCGAGAGCATGATCACGGCCATCGTGCACAACATTGCCGCTGAAATCGAAGGCAAGCCTGCCGACGCCAAAGGCACCTGGAACGCCATCTGCCTGGCCGACATGGGCGACACCGGCGCCGCCTTCGTGGCGCTGCCGCAAATCCCGCCGCGCAACGTCAACTGGTTCAAGAAGGGCAAGTGGGTGCACCTGGCCAAGGTGGCGTTTGAGAAGTACTTCATGTACAAGATGAAGAACGGCACCTCGGAGCCCCTGTACGAAAAGCATGTGCTCAAGGCGCTGGGCATCGAGCGGCTGGAGAAGTAACGCATTCACTATTTTATTGATAGCTTATAGCGCTTACCCAGAAAGCGTTAGAGGCACTTTTTACTAATATTCCAGAAAGACCGGTCATGTCCCCCTCCTATGCCTTTGCCATCACCCTCGCGCAACCCCTGCCCGCCGCCGTGGAAACCTTGCGCGCAGCCCTCGCGGCCGAGCAGATGGGCATCGTCAGCGAGGTGGACATGCAGGCCACACTGAAAGCCAAGCTGGGCATCGACAGCGCGCCCCAGCGCCTGCTGGGCGTGTGCTCGCCCAAGGTGGCGCACGCGCTGGTCACGGCAGAGCCCGACATCGCCGCGCTGCTGCCCTGCGGCGCCAGCGCGCACGAGGCCACCCCCGGCCAGACGCGCGTGCTGCTGCAGGACCCGCGCGTGATCCTCGCCGCCAGCGCCAGCCAGAACCCCGCCGTGCGCGACGCGCTGGAAAGCGCACGCGCCGCCCTGCTGCGGGTCGTGGCCGCCCTGGGCGGCCACGGCGCCTAGTCATGGCAAGCCAGCGCATCACCGTCCTGGGCAGCGGTTTTGGCGCGCTTTCGACCGTGCGCGAACTGCGCGCACGCGGCTCCAAGAACGAGATCACCCTGGTCTCACCGCGCAGCGAGCTGCACTACCTGCCCGGCACTATCTGGATTCCCAGCGGCCTGCGCACGCGCGAGCAGCTCGTCGTGCCGCTGGCACCTTTCTTCCAACGCATGGACGTGCGCCATGTGCTGGCCGAGGTAACCGGCCTCTCGCCCGATGGCCGCAGTGTGCAGACCACGGCGGGCGAGGTGGCGAACGACGCCCTGGTGATGGCCACCGGCGGGCGCTTCATCAAAAAACTGCCCGGCATCGAACACGCCATCACCCCTTGCGAGGGCATTGCCGCAGCCGAGCAGATTCGCGACCGGCTACGCGCCATGCAGGGCGGCACCATTGCCGTGGGCTTTGCGGGCAACCCCCAGGAACCGACGGCAGTGCGCGGCGGGCCAATGTTCGAGTTTTTGTTCGGCATCGACGCGCAGTTGCGCCGCGAGGGGCGGCGCGACAAGTTCGAGCTGGTGTTCTTCAACCCCTCCAAGGAGCCCGGCGCCCGCCTGGGTGCCAAGGCCGTGGCGCACCTGTTGGCCGAGATGGCGCGCCGCAACATCGCCACGCACCTGGGCCACAAGATGGTGCGCTTGGAGGCCGACAAGGTGGTGACCGAAGGTGGCGAATTTGCCGCCGACCTGATCTTGTTCATGCCCGGCATGACCGGCAACGCCTGGTTCGACGAAACCGCCCTGCCGCGCTCGCCCGGTGGCCTGCTGCAGGCCGACGCCCAGTGCCGCGTGCCGGGGTTCGAGCACGTCTACGTGGTGGGCGACTCCGGCAGCTTCCCCGGCCCCGACTGGATGCCCAAGCAGGCCCACATGGCCGACCTGCAGGCTGCCGCCGCTGCACAGAACCTGATCGACGGCCTGGCCGGACGACCGCAAACCACGGGTTTCAAGGTCGAGCTGGCCTGCATCATCGACGCACTGGGGACCGGCACGCTGGTGTGGCGCACCGAGCAGCGCAACCTGCTGCTGCCCCCCCTGCGCCTGATGCACTGGGCCAAGCGGGGGTTTGAGCGGCGCTATCTGGCACGGTATCGGTGACTCCAGCGACCTGTGGCGTGCGCAATGATGAGGGCAGAAATTACCCCCGATTTGATCTCTGCCAGAGAGAGCCCCGCGCTTTGCGGGACAATACGAGGAATACCCGCATCGTGCGTCGTCTCTGGTTCCAGTCCACCGTGACGCGCTGCGCGCACCTGTTTCCAACATCCCTGCCAACACACCATGAGCGCTTTTCTTGAAGAACGCGTGCTGTCGGTTCATCACTGGACCGACCGCCTTTTCAGCTTCACCACCACCCGCGACCCGGCCTTGCGCTTCTCCAACGGGCACTTCACCATGATTGGCCTGAAGGTCAACGACAAGCCCCTGCTGCGCGCCTACAGCATCGTCAGCGCCAACTACGAGGAACACCTCGAATTCCTGAGCATCAAGGTGCCCGACGGCCCGCTGACCTCGCGCCTGCAGCACATCCAGGTGGGCGACACCATCATCGTCGGCAAGAAGCCCACGGGCACCCTGCTGATCGACTACCTGCTGCCGGCCAAACGCCTGTACCTGCTGTCCACGGGCACGGGGCTGGCGCCGTTCCTGAGCGTGATCCGCGACCCCGAGACCTACGAGAAGTTCGAGGAAGTGATCCTGGTGCACGGTGTGCGGCAGGTGAACGAGCTGGCCTACCACGACTACCTGACCCAGGAGCTTCCCGCCCACGAGATCCTGGGCGAGATGGTGAGCCAGCAGCTCAAGTACTACCCCACGGTGACGCGCGAACCCTTCAAGAACCAGGGCCGCATCAACGACCTGATCGAAAGCGGCAAGCTGTTCACCGACCTGGGCGTACCCCCGCTGGATCCGCTGACCGACCGCGTGATGCTCTGCGGCAGCCCCGAGATGCTGGCCTCGCTCAAGACGCTGCTGGAAAAGCGCGACTTCGAAGAAGGCAATACCACCAAACCCGGCGACTTCGTGATTGAACGGGCCTTCGTGGAGAAATAAGCACCCCTGAGAAACGGCCCCTGTGCAAGCGGGCGTTTCTTCGGGCTGACGCCGCATGGCGTCAGCGGTTTTTTTGTCATCGTGGTGTTTTCGTTCTTTCACCTCAGGAAACACCCATGCCCAGATTCCGATTCGGTACAGGGGTTCTGTGCGCGCTGGCGTTGTCCTGCGCGCCACTCCAGGTGCAGGCCTAATCGGCCCCGCTCCTGCTCAGGAGCGCCAGCATGCAGACATCGCCTAGCTTCCTGGCCGGGGTTCTCGACAAGGCCAGGAACACCCCGTTTCGGACGCAAAATCAGCGGGGAGGTGATACACCACCGGTTCGCACAGGCAGGGCTTCCTCCAGCGCCTGCGCACAGCTGGCGGAAAACAGCAGGATGGCCGACGAAAAATAGATCCACATCAGCAGCACCACCAGCGAGCCGGCCGCGCCATAGGCCGATACGACTGCTGCCGTGGACAGGTACCAGGCCAGCAACTGTTTGCCCACCGTGAACAGCGTTGCGCCAACCACCGCACCCAGCACCAGGTAACGCATCGCAGGCTTGCGCCCCACGCCAATGCGCATGAGGCCCACAAACAGGGTGACGGCAAAGCCGAAGGCCACGCTTTCGTTCACGAGGCGCAGCAGCGGACCCAGTGGCGCCATGGCCAGGCGCGCACTCGCCCAGTCGGCAAACAGGTTAATGAGTGTCGACAACGCCAGGGACACCATCAGCAGGAACCCGAGCGCCAGCACATAGGCCAGACCCCGCAAGCGCAGCGACGCCATGCGCCACCAGGCGGCCCTGGACTGCGCGGGCACGCTGCCTTGCTGCCACAGGCGTTCCAGTGCCGATTGCAGCTCCACAAACACCCCGGTCGCGCCGGACAAGAGCACCACAAAGCCCAGCGCCGAGGCCAACCGCCCCTCGGCCGGTGCCTGTGCGCTGGCCATGGCCTGGCGCACCACAGCGGCCACTTGCGGGCCCATCACCGACTGAACCTGCGCAATCAGACTGCTCTCCAGCATGTTGCGGTCCATCCACCACGCAAGCACGCCCACCAGCAAAAGCAACAGTGGCGCCAGGCTCAGCATGCCGTAGAAAGACATGGCGGCGCTCATGCGCAGGCCGTCAGCGTCCAGCCACATTTGCATGGCGCGCCACAAAGGCCGCCACCACCGGGAAAGACGTTGAGCAAGGGAAGGCATGTGCATGGCCCAAGCCTAAACCCTGAGTGCAACGCCGTCGACCGGCATGGGGCGACGATGGAGGTAGGAGCGATCCCACGGCGCGGCGATGTACCTGGAGCCGACCTTTACACTCAACACCCAGGACTCTGGCGCTTCGGATGCGGAATGCGCGGCTGCGCCAGAAGGGAAACAACAGGACATTTATGCAGATTCGCTGTGCACTGGTCGGCATGCCCGGCTCTGGAAAATCCACCGTGGGCCGACAACTGGCCCACCGGCTGGGGCTGCCCGTTGTAGACCTGGACCATCGTATCGAGCAGGTGCTGGGCACCAGCATCCGCGAGTATTTCGATGCAGAGGGCGAAGAGCGTTTTCGTGACCTGGAAACGCAGGTGCTGGCCGACGTGGCCGCGCTGCCCGGCGGCATGGTGTTGTCCACGGGCGGCGGCGCCGTGCTGCGCCCTGAAAACCGCGAAACCCTGCGCCAGTTTGGAACGGTGCTGTATCTGCGCGCCTCACCCGAGGATATTTACCGCCGGGTGCGCCACGACCGCACGCGCCCCTTGCTGCAAGTGGCCAACCCGCTGGAGCGCTTGCGTGAACTCTATGCCCAGCGCGACGGCCTGTACCGTGAAACCGCGCACTTTGTGATTGAAACCGGGCGGCCGACGGTCAGCACCCTGGTCAACATGGTGATGATGCAGCTGGAGATGGCCGCCAGCGCGCAGGGCAGCGGCGCGCACACGCCAGCGGATGTTTAGACGGCCACCGCACTGCGCAGGCGCAGCCACGCCAGCAGCTCCCCCACAGGCAGGGGGCGGGCATAGAGATAGCCTTGCGCACCATCGCAGCGCTCATCGGCCAAAAAGGCCCATTGCTCGGGCGTCTCCACCCCTTCGGCCATGGTGACCAGTCCCAGGCTGCGGCCCAGGGCCACCACGGCACGACAGATGGCGGCATCGTTCGGGTCCACCAGAATGTCGCGCACGAAAGACTGGTCGATCTTGATCTGGTCGAGCGGCAGGCGTTTGACGTAGTACAGCGACGAATAACCCGTACCGAAATCATCGAGCGCGAAGCTGACCCCCAGGTCCCTGAGCGCGCGCATGGTGGCAATGGTCTGCTCAATGTCGTGCACCAGCATGCTTTCCGTAATCTCCAGCTTGAGCCGCCCTGGCCCGATGGCATAGCTGTACAGCAGCGCCCGGACCTGCTGGACAAAATCGCCCTCGCGCAACTGGCGTGCGCTGACGTTGACGGCGATGCCCAGGTGTGCGGTCAGCGGATCGGCCTGCCAGGCCTGCAATGTGCGGCAGGCCTGGGCCAGCACCCAGTGCCCGATGGGGAGAATCAACCCTGTTTCCTCGGCCAGCCCGATGAAGTCGAGGGGAGACACCAGGCCCCGCAGGGGGCTGTTCCAGCGCACCAAGGCTTCCACGCCGGTGCAGCGGCCCTGTGGGTCCACCTGCGGTTGGTAGTGCAGCACCAGTTCATTGCGCTCCACGGCGTGGCGCAGCTCGTTCTCCATGGCGGCGCGGGCATTGATCCGCTCCTGGATGGCTGGCTCAAAAAACCGCACGGCGTTGCGCCCCGCAGCCTTGGCCTGGTACATGGCCTGGTCAGCGCGCTGCAGCAGCTCGTCGGCGGGCACCGTCTGCCCAACAAACAGGGCAATACCCACGCTGGTCGTTCCCTGGTAGGCCGCACCGCCCAGATTGCAAGGCTGGGCCAGGCAGGTGACGATTTTTTCTGCCACTGCACCCGCCTGGGACACCGCGGTCTCCAGGTTCTCTCCCAGCTGCTGGATGAGCAGCACGAATTCGTCGCCGCCCTGGCGTGCCACGGTGTCGCCCTCGCGCACGCAGGCGCGCAACCGTCCCGCCACCTCGACCAGCAGGCGGTCGCCCATCTCGTGGCCACGTGTGTCGTTGAGGTTCTTGAAATGGTCCAGATCGAGGTAGAGCACGGCCCGGTGCTTGCCGCTGCGCGAACTGGCGGCCATGCCCTGCTGCAACCGGTCCAGCAGCAGGCGGCGGTTGGGCAATCCCGTCAGCGGGTCGAAGTAGGCCAGCTGGTAGGCCTCTTCCTGGGCCTGCTTGCGGTCCGTGATGTCACGCCAGACGCAGTAGAGCACTGCATGGCCCTGCAGCTCGAGCCGCGCGAGCGTGACTTCGACCGAGAGGAAAGAGCCGTTGGCGCGGCAGTGCTCCCACTCGAAACGGACCACGCCCTCTTGCAGAGCACGTTGCATCAGCTCTTGGGCCTTCTCAAACGAAAGTCTTCCATCGGGCTGGCGCTCCGGGGAGAGCCGCGAGGGATGCTGCAGGATGTCTTCGCGCCGCGTGTAACCCAGCATGTGGATCGCTGCACAGTTGCAGTGGGTAAAAATGCCGTTCTCGATCAGCCAACAGGGGTCAGGCGAGTTATCAAAGAGTTCGCGGAACCATTTTTCACTGTGCTGGAGTGCCAGCGACCGCGCCTGGACTTGCTGTGTGAACGCACGCAAACGGCGCTCCTCCAGCAGATGCGCCAGCGCTGTTGCAAAGTGCCCCAGCGCCTCTGCATGGGTCAGCCACAGCGCCGGATCAAGGGCGCGCAGACACAGGACGCCATGGTCGCTGCCATCGCCGCTCCCGGCCACCAGCGGCAAACACAGCCACCGGGCGTCCTGCGCGGCATCGGGTACAGGCAGATCGGTGGTGAAGCGGGCCTCCGCCACCCCCTGCAGGGCGGCCAGTTCGCGCGCCAGCCCGGCTGGAAAATCGCCATCTGGCAGCAAGGCCGCCCTGCACAGCAAGCGCAGGAGCTGCTGCGCGTCGAGGGGCGTGTTGTTGGTGGCTGTCATGCGCGAAGGGAAGAGTTCGCACGAGTCTGGCGCCCCGGGGGGACCCCGTCAATACGGAGACACCAGATTGAGAAGGGCGCACAAAACCCAGCGATCCGCCGGATTTTTGTGCGCTGCGCCTACAGGATGGGTGCCAGCAGGCGCCGCAGCTCAGCCTCATCCATGCCGCGGCGCTGCGCCATGTCTTTCAGCTGGTCTTCGCCAATCTTGCCCACGCTGAAGTACGTGCTGTCCGGGTGGCCAATATAAAACCCGCTGACGCTGGCGGCTGGGGCCATGGCCATGCTGTCGGTCAGCTCCATGCCCACCTCTCCGCACTGCAGCACGCGGAACAGCTCGCGCTTGGCGCTGTGGTCCGGGCAGGCGGGGTAGCCGGGCGCGGGGCGGATGCCCTGGTACTTTTCAGCGATCAGTGCGTCGTTCGACAGCTTCTCATCGTGCGCATAGCCCCACAGGTCGGTGCGCACGCGCTGGTGCAGGCACTCGGCAAACGCCTCGGCCAGGCGGTCGGCCAGGCTTTTGAACATGATGGCGGAATAATCATCCAGGTCGTCCAGAAAGAACTTCTCTTTCTTCTCGACGCCCAGGCCCGCCGTCACCGCAAACAGACCGGCGTAGTCGGCAATGCCGCTGTCCTTGGGGGCCACAAAATCGGCCAGGCAGCGGCTGGGGCGCATCACACCCTCTACCGCATGTTTTTCAGTTTGCTGGCGCAGGCCGTACCAGGTGGTCAGTACTTCGCTGCGGGTCTCGTCGGTATAGAACTCGATATCGTCGCCCACGCTGTTGGCGGGGTACAGCGCCATGACGCCACTGGCCTGCAGCCAGCGCCCGTCAATCATTTTTTTCAGCATCGCCTGGCCGTCGGCGAACACGCGCGTTGCCTCCTCACCCACGACCTCGTCCTTCAAGATCGCGGGATAGGGGCCAGCCAGGTCCCAGGTCTGGAAGAACGGGCCCCAGTCCATATAGGGCACCAGTTCGTTCAGATCGAAATTCTTGAACACGCGCCGGCCCAGCGCACGCGGTGGTGTGGGCGTGAAAGTGGTCCAGTCGATGGCGGTGCGGTTGGCACGCGCCTGCGCCAGCGTCCATAGGGGCGTCTGTTTCTTGTTGGCGTGCTGCTGGCGCACCTTGTCATAGTCCGCGCTCACTTCTTTCAGAAACGCTTCTGCCCCATCGCCCAGCAGGCTTTGCGCCACACCCACGCTGCGCGACGCATCGGGCACGTACACCACGGGGCCGTCGTAGTGCGGCGCGATCTTGACGGCGGTGTGCACGCGACTGCAGGTGGCACCACCGATGAGCAACGGTATTTTCTTCACGCGGAAGTGGTCGTCCTTGTGCATCTCGGCGGCGACGTACTGCATCTCTTCGAGGCTGGGCGTGATCAGGCCCGACAGGCCGACGATGTCGGCGCCCTCGGCCTTGGCGCGCGCCAAAATCTCGTGGCAAGGCACCATCACGCCCATGTTGATGACTTCAAAGTTATTGCACTGCAAGACCACGGTGACGATGTTCTTGCCGATGTCGTGCACGTCGCCTTTGACGGTGGCAATGACGATTTTTCCCTTGGTGCGCACGTCGCGCCCAGCCAGCTCGTCCTGGCGTTTTTCTTCTTCGATGTAGGGGATGAGATGCGCCACGGCGAGCTTCATCACGCGCGCGCTTTTCACCACCTGGGGCAGGAACATCTTGCCCTGGCCAAACAGGTCGCCGACGATGCTCATGCCGTCCATCAGCGGGCCTTCAATGACGTGCAGCGGGCGTCCGCCCTGGGCCAGAATTTCCTGGTATGCCTCTTCGGTGTCCTCGACGATGAAGTCGGTGAAGCCGTGCACCAGCGCGTGCGACAAGCGCTCGCCCACGGTCTTGGGCGATTCGGGTGTACCGCGCCATTCGAGTTTTTTGCTCTCGTCCTTGGCTCCGCTCTTGGCGGTTTCGGCCACTTCGAGCAGCCTTTCCGCCGCGTCAGGACGGCGGTTGAGGATGACGTCTTCCACACGCTCGCGCAGCACCGGGTCGAGGTCGTCGTACACACCCACCATGCCGGCATTGACGATGCCCATGTCCATGCCGGCCTGGATGGCGTGGTACAGGAACACGGTGTGGATCGCCTCACGCACCGGGTCGTTGCCGCGGAAGCTGAACGATACGTTCGACACACCGCCAGACACCTTGGCGCCGGGCAGGTGGGCCTTGATCCAGCGTGTCGCTTCGATGAACTCAACCGCGTAGTTGGAATGCTCCTCGATGCCGGTGGCCACGGCAAAGATGTTGGGGTCGAAGATGATGTCTTCGGGCGGAAAGCCCACCTCGTCCACCAGGATGCGGTAGGCACGTTCACAGATCTGGATCTTGCGCGCGAAGGTGTCTGCCTGTCCTTGTTCGTCAAACGCCATCACCACGGCAGCGGCGCCGTAGCGGCGCACTAATTTTGCATGGTGCTTGAAGGCCTCCACGCCTTCTTTCATGCTGATCGAGTTGACGATGGGCTTGCCCTGGATGCAGCGCAGCCCCGCCTCGATCACCTCCCACTTGGAGCTGTCGACCATGATGGGCAGGCGCGCAATGTCGGGCTCGGACGCAATCAGGTTCAAAAAACGCACCATGGCCGCCTTGCTGTCGAGCATGGCCTCGTCCATGTTGATGTCGATGATCTGCGCGCCGTTTTCGACCTGCTGGCGTGCCACGGCCAGCGCGTCCTCGAACTGGCCGTTCAAAATCATGCGGGCAAAGGCCTTGGAGCCGGTGACGTTGGTGCGCTCGCCGACGTTGACGAACAACGTGCCAGCGCCAATGGAGACGGGCTCCAGGCCCGACAGCCGCATGGGAGGGACGGAAATTTCAGACATGGGAACTCACCTGTATTTCTGATAGCCCGGAACAGGTGAGCGTCGTTGCGGGGGCCTGGCATTCCAAGCCTGACAGTCCGCGCGGGACTGCTGCAACGCTCCTTGGAATGGATCGATTTTAGGGCGGCGCAAATGCCCAGGAGTACACAAGCTTATGCCGCGGAGGCGGGCAAGCCAAAAACCTGGTCAAAACCCCAATTAAAGACAAAGGTGTAGCACAGGAAAAACACCACCAGCCCCAGGTCCATCACCAGCGCCTGCCACAGGCTGATGTCGAACCACCAGGCAAACAGCGGCACCAGCGTAAACACCAGTCCGCCCTCGAAGCCCACCGCATGCGCCAAGCGGCGGCGCAGGCTGCGACCGCGCACCACCTGACGGGCTTCCCAGCGCTCAAAAAGGGCATTGAAGACCAGGTTCCAGGCCACGGCGATGGCCGACGAGGCCACAGCCATCACCCCGGCATGTCCCACACCCTGGCTGGAAAACTGCGCGAGCCCGAAAGTGGCGACGGCAATGGCGATCAATTCGTAAATACTGACGTAGACCACGCGGCGGCGCACGCCGTGCAGGCCGGGGATGAGAGGCGAAGATGACATGGCATCGAATTTATCGGCTCTAGGCTGATAATTAAAGTCAGCTTATTTCAGTTTTATTGATAGATGGCCTTTTCCTCCGACAGCGTACAGCTCTTTCTGGCCGTACTCGACCACGGCTCCTTCTCCGCCGCCGCGCGGGCCCTGGGCCGGGTGCCCTCGGCCGTGAGCATGGCCATGGGCCACCTGGAGGCAGAGTTGGACATGGCGTTGTTTGACCGCCACGGACGCGAGCCACGCCCCACCGCAGCGGCTCGCGCCCTCGAGCCCCAGGCCCGCTTGCTGGCGGGGCAGCTGCTGCAGCTCAATGCGCAGGCCCTGGCGCTCACCCAGGGGCTGGAGGAACGCCTGACGCTGGCCATTGCCCCCGAGCTGCTGGCTGCCCGCTGGACGGGGCCGCTGGCGGCCCTGGCCCACGAATACCCGCTGCTGCAGGTGGAGGTACTGACCGCACCGCAAGGCGATGCGCTGGCGCTATTGCACTCGGGCCGCGCGCAGCTGGCGCTGGTGTTCGAGCGGCCCAGCATCGATGGGCGCGAAGGTTTTCAGGAGGTGGGCACCGAAACCCTGGTGGCTGTCATGGCCCCCAATCACCCGGTACTGGTGAATGCCCGCGCAGCCGCCACGGCCCGGGGCGAGGCCCCCGCCCGCGCCTTGCTGCGCGAGGAACACCTGACCACCACGCGCCAGATCGTCGTGGCCAGCCGCGACTTGGCGCAGACCGACCCGCGCTTTGTCTTTGCCCGCCACCACTGGCGCACCGACAACCACCTGGCCGCGCTGGGCCTGATCGAAGCCGGGCTGGGCTGGGGCTGGCAGCCGCGCGCACTGGTACAGCCGCGCATCGAGGCCGGGCGGCTGGTAGAGATGCCGTTTGAGAACCTGAGCAATGGCACCGCGCTGTGGGTGGATGTGGTGTGGTCCAAAGAGCGGCCGCTGGGCCTGGGCGCCGCGCGGTTTGTGGCGCTGATGCGCAGTGACAAAGACAAGGGGCGCGTTGCCACGCTGGCAGGAACATAAGTAAAAATGGGCTCCGGCGCTTTATTCATGGGCGCTAACAGCTATCATTTTTGCTTGATTAGCAAGAAGTCTCAGGCTGTCTAAGTTGCGAGATAGCGATAGGTGGTGTGAGGGTG
>NZ_BAAGQN010000006.1:200829-246624 GCF_054783455.1 Simplicispira piscis | reverse complement strand
CAGGCTCTTACAGCGCAGCAACGCCCCTCTCAGCAATGAGCGGGGCGTTCCTGTTTCTGGGACTGGATAATCATCTCTCAGGTGCCCATAGATGATGCAATTGCAGGACATTCTTTATTCGCAGGGTTTTGGGACACGCCGTGTTTGTGCCGGGCTGGTGCAGCAGGGTTGGGTGGAGGTGCAGCAAAAGGGTGTGGACAGCACTCTCGTACCGTGTCGTGACTCTACGATGCGCTTCAACACCGACGGTTTGCAACTCTGCGTACAAGGCATATGGTGGCCTTACAAAGAAAAAGCGTATTTGATGCTGCACAAGCCAGCAGGCACAGAGTGTTCGCAAAAACCATCGACCTACCCCAGCATCTATACCTTGCTCCCTGTGCCTTTGCGTCAGCGGCCTACGAAGTCAGCCGTACAGGGTGTTCAAGCCATCGGCCGTCTGGATCAGGACACAACCGGCCTGATTTTGCTCAGCGACGATGGGCAGTTCATTCACCGCATGAGTTCACCGAAGAAGCATGTACCGAAGCTGTATGAAGTGCGCTTGAAGCACGAAGCAACGGCTGAACAGGTCGATCGCTTGCTGGCAGGTGTTGTTCTGGACGATGATCCCGCTCCCGTGAAGGCCGCGGCTTGCGTCCAAGTAGATTCCACGCTTGTGCACCTGACGTTGACCGAGGGGAAGTACCACCAGGTCAAGCGCATGATTGCGGCGGTGGGCAATCGGGTGGAGGGCTTGCATCGCTCAAGAATCGGGGGCTTGCAACTGCCTGCTGACTTGGCACCAGGCCAGTGGCGTTGGCTGGACGATACCGATTTGGCGTTATTGAAACCAGCACCTTGACGAAATAATGGGCAGCGCCAAGCCGTTGGTATCCGCTCGCTGGTGCACTGGTGGTTTGCTGTAGCATTGACGTAACGTCAACATTACAAGGCGATGCCAGAGCGGCGGCGATTCACGCCGCCATCGCACCGCCAGAATCCAAGCATGGCCTCCACCTTTACCATTCGTGATCTTGCCAAAGAATTCGATCTTACGACGCGGGCCATGCGTTTTTATGAAGATATGGGCTTGCTGCAACCCGAGCGAACAGGGCCCGGTGGACGGACACGGACCTATAGCGCACGGGATCGCACCAGGCTCAAACTGACGTTGCGCGCCAAGCGGCTGGGCCTTTCTCTCACGGAAGCGAAAGACATCATCGATCTGTACGACAGCCCCAGGGACACTGGTGTGCAGCTGCAGAAGTTTCTCGCGGTACTGGCCCAGCACCGCAAGCAGCTCGAGGAGCAGATGGCCGATCTCCAGGCCAATCTGGACGAAGTACGGGAACACGAAAAGGAAGCGCGCGCCTTGCTCGCCAAAGTGGCCAAAAATATCGGATAATTGACGTTTACGTAAACGTCAATCAGGAGCCTGCATGACGATACCCCGGTTCGAGCCCCGAGATTCACAGTATGCCGAGCGCGTGCAACAGAGTTTTGCGCGCCAAGGGATTATGAAAACCCTGGGCGCCACCCTCGGACTCCTGGAGCCGGGAGCCGTCGATATTCACCTCGACTGGGCGCAAGGCCTCACCCAGCAGCATGGATTCTTGCATGCAGGGGTCGTTTCCACAGGGCTGGACTCTGCCTGCGGCTACGCCGCATTTACCTTGATGCCCGCAGAGGCTGCGGTGCTGACCATCGAATTCAAGATCAACCTGCTAGCCCCTGCAAAGGGCCAGCGCTTTCGGATGGAAGGCCGGGTACTCAAGCCTGGTCGCACCATTTCGGTGTGCGAAGGTCACGCGTACGCGCTGCAAGACGGACATGAAACACTGGTGGCCACCATGGGTTGCACCCTGATGGCGGTGACCGGACGCCCGGATGTTCAGGGCTGATCAACCCATTTACTTCAACACAGGAGAACACCATGAGCATTCCCGGCAACCTTCCTGGCCTTAATTTTCAACTGGGCGACGATATCGATGCTTTGCGCGACGCCGTGCGGGACTTCGCGCAGTCTGAAATCGCACCGCGCGCCACAGAAATCGATCACTCCGACCAGTTTCCCATGGACCTCTGGCGCAAGATGGGCGATTTGGGCGTGCTGGGCATTACGGTGTCTGAAGAGCACGGCGGTGCCAATATGGGTTATCTGGCCCACATGGTCGCCATGGAAGAGATCTCGCGTGCATCGGCCTCGGTGGGTTTGAGCTATGGCGCGCACAGCAATCTGTGCGTCAACCAGATCAACCGTAACGGCAATGAGGAGCAGCGCAAAAAATACCTGCCCAAGCTGATCAGTGGCGAACATGTGGGTGCGCTGGCGATGAGCGAGCCAGGGGCGGGCTCCGACGTCATCAGCATGAAGCTCAAGGCCGAGGACAAGGGCGGCTACTACCTGCTCAACGGCAACAAGATGTGGATCACCAACGGTCCCGACGCCGACACCCTGGTGGTCTATGCCAAGACCGAGCCCGAGATGGGCGCGCGCGGCGTCACTGCCTTCCTGATCGAGAAGGGCATGAAGGGCTTTTCCATTGCGCAAAAGCTCGACAAGCTGGGCATGCGCGGCAGCCATACCGGTGAACTGGTGTTCCAGGACGTTGAAGTCCCTGCGCAAAACGTATTGGGTGGCGTGAATATGGGGGCCAAGGTGCTGATGAGCGGCCTGGACTATGAGCGTGCTGTGCTGACCGGCGGGCCGCTGGGCATCATGCAGTCCGTCATGGACAACGTGATTCCCTACATCCATGACCGCAAGCAATTTGGCCAGAGTATTGGCGAGTTCCAGCTCATCCAGGGCAAGGTCGCCGACATGTATACCGTTTTGCAGGCAGGGCGCTCGTTTGCCTACACGGTGGCAAAGAACCTAGACATGCTGGGTACCGAGCACGTGCGCCAGGTGCGCAAGGACTGCGCCAGCGTCATCCTGTGGTGCGCCGAGAAAGCCACCTGGATGGCGGGCGAAGGCATCCAGATTTTCGGTGGCAATGGCTACATCAACGAATACCCCTTGGGTCGTCTGTGGCGCGACGCCAAACTCTATGAAATTGGCGCCGGTACCAGCGAAATCCGCCGCATGCTGATTGGTCGCGAGCTCTTTGCAGAGACTTGTTAAGGCCCTGCAGAATAGGTTCCCGCTCGATCATTGCGGGCGGCTTGTTCTGCCTTGACCCTCCTGCCGCCGGGCACAACAACACTCCTCCAGGAAAACACTGTGACCACCGATTCCATTGAAGACCTGTTTGTCCACAACCGTGAATGGGCTGCTCAAATGCAGCGCGATCGGCCCGGGTTTTTTACCCTCCTCCTGGAGCAGCAAAAGCCGCGCTATATGTGGGTGGGCTGCTCAGACAGCCGCGTGCCCGCCAACCAGATCACGGGGCTGGAGCCTGGAGAGGTTTTCGTGCATCGCAACATCGCCAACGTGGTGGTGCCGACCGACCTCAACTGCCTCTCGACCATTCAGTACGCCGTTGATCAGCTGCATGTGCAGGACCTCATGGTCGTGGGGCACTACGGGTGTGGCGGCGTGCTGGCCGCGCTGCAGGATTTGCGGGTCGGCTTGTCCGACAACTGGATCCGTCACGTCAAAGATGTGCGCGACCGGCATCGCGAGCTGATCGCGGCGACAGAGCCCGAGTGGCGCCATGACGTCCTGTGTGAGTTGAACGTGATCGAGCAGGTCATCAACGTGGCACAAACCACGGTGTTGCAGGACGCCTGGGCGCGGGGGCAGAAAGTGCACCTGCACGGCTGGTGCTATGGGCTCAAAGACGGGCTCATCAACAACATGCATATCACGCTGGCGGGCAACCAGGGCATTGATTCGCTGTACAAGGCCGCCATCGACGGTGTGCGCGCCGCGCGGCGCTAAAGTCGCAGGGCCGATAGCATTCACAGGACGCCCAGCCCATGTTTCCCCAGCGCCTCGATTCGCCCCAAGCCTACGACATCGCGAAGGCGATGATGGACGGGTTCAACCGGCACTACCGCCTGTTCCGTACCGAATCCGCGCGCGCCAAACACCGCTTCGAAACCGCCGACTGGCATGGTCAGCAGCGTGCCCAGCGTGAGCGGATCGAGTTCTATGACCTGCGCGTCAAGGAATGCACGAAGCGACTGGAAAAAGAATTCAAGGCCGGCAGCCTTCCTATGGACGTGTGGCACCAGATCAAGCTCCACTACATTGGTTTGCTGGTCAACCACCACCAGCCCGAACTGGCCGAGACCTTCTTTAACTCGGTCACCTGCCGCATCCTGCACCGCACGCACTTTCACAATGATTTCATCTTTGTGCGCCCGGCGGTCAGCACCGAATACATCGAGAACGAAGAGCCCGAGGCCCGTCCGACCTACTGGTCGTACTATCCTTCGCGTGAAAATCTGTTCGACACCATGCTGGGCATCGTGGAAAACTTCCAGCTGCAGCGTGAGTTTGAAGACTTGCCCCGAGATATCCGCTACGTGCTCGCGGCCATGCAGGGGCGTCTGGACAAGGTGCGCCTGCGCGCCAACTTCCAGATCCAGGTGCTCTCCGGCCTGTTCTTCCGCAACAAGGGCGCCTATGTGGTGGGCAAGATCATCAACGGCTTTCATGAAGTGCCGTTTGCGCTCCCCATTCTGCACAACGATGCGGAGCAGCTCTACATCGACGCGGCGCTGTTTGGCGAAGACGATTTGCAGATGTTGTTCAGCTTTGCGCGTGCGTATTTCATGGTGGACATGGAAATCCCCAGCGCCTATGTGCAGTTTCTGCGCAGTCTGATGCCGCGCAAGCCGCGCACCGAGCTCTACAACGCGCTGGGTTTGGCCAAGCAGGGCAAGACGCTTTTTTACCGCGACTTTCTCTACCATCTCAAGCATTCCAGCGACAAATTCCGCATTGCTCCAGGCATCAAAGGCATGGTCATGCTGGTGTTCGACCTGCCCAGCTTTCCCTTTGTGTTCAAGCTCATCAAGGACTACTACCCACCACAAAAAGAAACCACGCGCGAACAGATCAAGGGCAAGTATCTGCTGGTCAAGCAGCACGACCGCGTGGGCCGCATGGCCGATACGCTGGAATACAGCGAAGTCGCCTTTCCGCGCGTGCGCTTCAATGATGAGTTGATCGCAGAGATTGAAAAGTTTGCCCCCAGCCAGCTCGAAATCAGCGACCGTGACGGCGATGGTCACCAGGAAGTCATCATCAAGCACCTGTATATCGAGCGGCGCATGATTCCGCTCAATATTTTTCTGCAAGAGTCCTTCGACACCGGCCTGGACGATCCGCGCGCACGCCAGCAGATGGAGCACAGTGTCATCGAGTATGGCAACGCCATCAAAGACCTGGTGGCGGCCAACATCTTCCCCGGCGACATGCTGTGGAAGAACTTTGGTGTCACGCGCAATGGCAAGGTCGTGTTCTACGACTACGACGAGATCGAATACATCACCGACTGCAACTTTCGCAAGGTACCCCAGCCGCGCAACGAAGAAGAAGAAATGAGCGGCGAGATCTGGTACACGGTAGGCCCGCACGATGTGTTTCCCGAGACGTTCGGCCCCTTCCTGCTGGGCAACGATGCAGTGCGTGAAGCCTTCATGCGGCACCATGCCGACCTGCTGGGCGTGGAGTTCTGGCAGCAGCACAAGGAGCGCATTCTTGCGGGCCATGTCTACGACGTGTTCCCTTATGACGTAAACCGCCGTTTCTCGCACGGGCACGAGGAGCGCGGCATCTGACGCCTTTTCCACTTTTCATTCAGGAGTGATTTACATGACTACACCATCCCAGGACCCCATCGTCATCGTCGGCGCAGCGCGCACCCCCATGGGGTCTTTCCAGGGCGATTTTTCGGCCCTCGCGGCGCATGACCTGGGCGGCGCCGCCATTGCTGCTGCTGTCGCACGTGCAGGGGTGTCGCCCGACCAGGTGGGCGAAGTACTGTTTGGCAACTGCCTGATGGCTGGCCAGGGCCAGGCACCTGCACGCCAGGCCGCCTTCAAGGGCGGTCTGCCCAAAGAAGCCGGTGCCGTGACGCTGAGCAAAATGTGTGGCTCTGGCATGAAGGCCGCGATGTTTGCGCACGACATGCTGCTGGCCGGCACGCACGACGTCATGGTGGCAGGCGGCATGGAAAGCATGACCAATGCCCCCTACCTGCTGCAAAAAGGCCGTGGCGGCTACCGCCTGGGCCACGACCGCATCTTTGACCACATGATGCTCGACGGCCTGGAAGACGCTTACGAACCCGGCCGCTCCATGGGCACCTTTGGCGAAGACTGCGCCGCAAAATACGGTTTCACCCGTGCCCAGCAGGACGCCTTCGCCACAGCCAGCGTCGAGCGTGCCAAGGCCGCCACGGCATCGGGTGCCTTTGCTGCTGAAATCACCCCCGTCACCGTCAAGACCCGTGCGGGCGAAGTGGTGGTGTCGGTGGACGAAGGCCCGGGCAAGGTCAAGCTCGACAAAATCCCCAGCCTCAAGCCTGCTTTCAAGAAGGACGGGACAATTACCGCCGCGTCCAGCTCGTCCATCAACGACGGTGCCGCTGCGCTGGTCATGATGCGCCAGTCCACCGCCGCAAAACTCGGCTGCAAGCCACTGGCGCGCATCGTCAGCCACGCCACGCACGCGCAAGAACCCGAATGGTTTGCCACCGCCCCCTTGGGCGCCACGCAAAAGGCCTTGGCCAAAGCGGGCTGGAATGCGGGCGATGTCGATCTGTGGGAAATCAACGAAGCCTTTGCCGTGGTGCCCATGGCGCTGATGACAGAGTTGGATCTGTCGCACGACAAGGTCAACGTCAACGGCGGTGCCTGCGCATTGGGCCACCCCATTGGTGCCAGTGGTGCGCGCATCATGGTGACGCTCATGTACGCACTGCAGGCGCGCGGCCTGAAGAAAGGCCTGGCCACGCTGTGCATCGGCGGTGGCGAAGCGACAGCCGTTGCGCTGGAACTGCTGTAAGTGATGGGTCTTGAATAAATTGATAGCTGCTCGCGCTTGATGGATGGGCGCTAGAGGCCAAAAACACTCAATATCAATGACGACACTCCTTGTCATGGGCGCATCGCGGGGCATCGGCCTCGAACTGGTGCGCCAGTACGCCGCCGAAGGCTGCCGCGTGATTGCCACCGTGCGTGACGACGCCGGGCGCGCGCGCGTGCAGGCGCTGGGCGCCGAGGCGTTGACCGTCGATGTTGCCAACCCTGCCAGCGTCAGCGGCCTGGCCTGGCAGCTCGACGGCGAGAAGCTTGACCTGGCGTTCTACGTGGTCGGCGTGATGCGCCGCCACGGCGCCCACACACCACCCACGCAGCAGGACTTTGATGCGGTCATGCACACCAATGTGCTCGGCGCCATGCAGGCCATCCCGCAGGTGGCTCCGCTGGTGGAGGCTGCGGGCGGCGTGTTCGCTTTCCTGTCGTCGTCGATGTCGCAGATTGGCAGCGTGGGCGAGAGCAGCGCCTGGCTGTACCGCACCAGCAAGGCTGCGCTCAACATGGCCGTAGCCGCAGCGCAGCACGACTACCCCGGCGCCGCGCTGGTCACCATCGACCCTGGTTGGGTACAAACCGACATGGGCGGCGAGACAGCGCCCCTCACGGTCGAGGCCAGTGTGCGCGGCATGCGCCAGACGCTGGCCCACCTCACGGCGGCCGACAAGGGCCAGCTGTTGCACCACGACGGGCGCCGCGCTGCGCATTGGTAAATATTTCTAAATCCCCAAACTGGAGACCCGCCCGATGTTGCTGACCCAAGACCAGGAAATGATCCGTGACGCGGTGCGCGATTTTGCACAAGAGCAGATCGCACCCCACGCCGCGCGTTGGGACAAGGAACACCATTTCCCCAAAGATGTGCACCAGGGACTGGCGGCGCTCGGTGCCTATGGCATCTGCGTGCCCGAAGAGTTTGGCGGCGCGCAGCTCGATTACCTCACACTCGCTCTGGTGCTCGAAGAAATCGCGGCGGGCGACGGCGGCACCAGCACCGCCATCAGTGTCACCAACTGCCCCGTCAACGCCATTCTCATGCGCTACGGCAACGCCCAGCAAAAGCGCGATTGGCTCACGCCGCTGGCGCAGGGCCAGATGCTGGGGGCGTTCTGCCTGACCGAGCCGCATGTGGGCTCCGACGCCTCGGCCCTGCGCACCACGGCGGTGAAGGATGGCGACGAATACGTCATCAACGGCGTCAAGCAATTCATCACCAGCGGCAAGAACGGCCATGTGGCCATCGTCATCGCCGTGACCGACAAGGGCGCGGGTAAAAAAGGCATGAGTGCCTTCCTCGTGCCCACCAGCAACCCCGGCTATGTGGTGGCGCGGCTCGAAGAAAAGCTGGGCCAGCACAGCAGCGATACCGCGCAGATCAACTTCGACCACTGCCGCGTCCCGGCTGAGAACCTGATCGGCGCCGAGGGCGAGGGCTACAAGATCGCGCTGGGTGCGCTTGAAGGCGGCCGCATCGGCATCGCCGCGCAGAGCGTGGGCATGGCGCGCAGCGCGTTCGACGCGGCGCTGGCGTATTCGAAAGAGCGCGAGAGCTTTGGCACGCCCATCTTCAACCACCAGGCCGTGGGTTTTCGCCTGGCCGACTGCGCCACGCAGATCGAGGCCGCGCGCCAGCTCATCTGGCATGCCGCCGCGCTGCGCGATGCAGGTAAGCCCTGCCTGAAGGAAGCTGCCATGGCCAAGCTCTTTGCCAGCGAGATGGCCGAGCGCGTGTGCAGCGCCGCCATCCAGACGCTGGGCGGCTACGGCGTGGTGAGCGACTTCCCGGTCGAACGCATCTACCGCGACGTGCGTGTGTGCCAGATCTACGAAGGCACGAGCGACGTGCAGAAAATCATCATCCAGCGCGCGCTGGCCTAAAGTTTGCTCCTGTATTTGTAGCTGCTTGCGCTTGATGGGTAAGCGCTAGAGGCAAAAAATATCCGAATTTTTCCGGTATTCTACGAGGCTGCCTGACGCCCAGGTGACTCTGTCGGGCCTCTTGTGCGGGTCGCGCCCGTTGCGCGCGGGGGCGGGGTGTTCTTACGATCGGCGCTTGTTTATCGCTGTACAGGAGCACCGCATGCCTTTCGCGCACGTCAATGGCCAGAAGTTGTATTACGAAGACACGGGCGGAGACGGCCCGGTCATCGTTTTCTCCCACGGGCTGCTCATGGACAGCAGCATGTTTGCACCGCAAGTGCAGGCCTTGCGCGGCCAGTGGCGCTGCATCACTTGGGACGAGCGTGGCCATGGCCAGACGGCCGATTCGGCACACTGCGACCCCTTCACCTACTACGACTCGGCCAACGACCTGGCGGCGCTGCTGGCGCACTTGGGCGTGCACAAAGCCGTGCTGGCCGGCATGTCGCAGGGCGGCTACCTGTCGCTGCGCTGCGCACTCACGCACCCCGAAGTGGTGCGTGCGCTGGTGCTGATCGATACACAGGCCCTGCAGGAAGATCCGCAAAAAATGGCGGGCCATGAGGTGCTGGTAAAGGCCTGGCTGGAGGGTGGGCTGTCTGACGAGATTGCGGCGGTGGTGGCGCACACCATCCTGGGCGACGGCTGGGCCGACGCGCCGCTGTGGCAAGCCAAGTGGAAGCAGGTGACCGTGCCCAACCTGCTGCAGTGCTTTACCACCCTGGGCAGCCGCGACGACATCAGCGAGCGCATCCGCGCCATTACCGTACCCGCGCTGGTGGTGCATGGCGCGCTCGACCATGCGATTGACCTGCAAAGAGCCCAGGCCATGGCCGACGCCTTGCCCCACGCGCAGATGGTGGTGGTGCCGGATGGCGGGCACGCCAGCAACCTCACACACCCCGAGCCCGTGAATGCCGCCTTGACGGCGTTTTTGGGCCGCTTGTAAACACCGCTGCAGGTCGTTGTCGGCTGGGTCCATGCCCGCGCCGGTCGGCCTGCGCCCGGTTTATGACAGGCCGGGCGAAAGGGGTGTGGGCCGCAGCACCACCGTGATTTGCCCGTTGACCTCGATCGTGGCGCGGGCCACCTCGTGCGCGTGCAGGCAGCCGCCCGCGCGCAAGGCGGCCGCCAGGTCGCTGGGGGAAATCCGTTCGCTCTGCATCAGTACTTCGTCCACCTTGCCGTCTTGCACCAGCACCCGCGGGCGTCCGTCAATCAGGCGTTCGAGCCGGCGAAAACGGTAAGTGAGGTGCGACAGCGCGACATGGCAACTGATCAGCGTGCTGGCCGAGATCAGCCCGCCGATCAGTGAGTTGTCTCCGGCATTCATCGAGTTCTGCACGGCGTTGGACAAAATCAGCAGCAGCACCAGATCGAACGGTGCGTACTGCCCGGTCTGCCGTTTGCCCGTCAGGCGCAGGAAAACCAGTAGAAACAGGTACACCACCACACCGCGCAGTACAAATTCCCACCATGGCACGCTCAGATTCCACATGAAGCATCTCCTTGCGGACCGGTGCCGCAGGGGCAGTTTAGAGCGTCAACACGCGCCAAAGCGACATCTGCAAGAATCGGGCAAGCCCCCCTGCAGCCCCATCGAAAGGATTTCTCCATGTTGCGCCGTACTTTCCACCAGGCTACTGCCAGCATTCTGTGCCTGGCCGCCCTGCGCCAGGCGCACGCACTGACGCTGGGCGACCTCTCCAGTGCCGAAGCCAGTAGCGGGTTGAAGGCCGCGCTGGGCCAGGGCGCCAGTGCTGCCGTGGCCCTGCTGGGGCGCAGCGATGGCTTCTTGGGCAACCCTCTGGTGCGCATCCCGCTGCCGGGCTCCCTGGAAGATGCCGCCAAGCTGCTGCGTAAATTGGGCCAGGGCAAGCGTATTGATGAGTTGGTGACCACCATCAACCGGGCTGCCGAGGCGGCCGTGCCCATGGGCAAGGATTTGCTGGTGAGCGCCGTGCAGGACATGTCGGTGACCGATGCGCGCAAAATTCTCACCGGCGGAGACACCTCGGTCACCGAGTTTTTTGCGGAAAAAACGCGTCTGCCCCTGGGCGAGCGCTTTCTGCCTGTGGTCACGCAGGCCACCGAGCAGGTGGGCCTGACCCAGAAGTACAACGCGGTGGCCAGCAAGGCTTCCAGCTTTGGCCTGATGAGCAAGGAAGACGCCAATCTGTCCCAGTACGTCACAGGCAAGACGCTCGATGGCCTGTACCGGGTGATTGGCGAGGAAGAAAAAAAGATTCGCCAGAACCCCCTGGGCAGCGGCAGCGCCATCGTGCAGAAGGTGTTTGGCGCGCTGCGCTGATCGCGATGCCACCCGCATTGCCCAAAAAACCAGGGGTCTGCCCCTGTGGCCATCTGTCGTCACGGCATGTGCCGCTGGCCTTTGACGACTGCTGCGGGCGCTATATCGACCACTTTGAAACCTGCCCTGCGCCCGATGCCGAGTTGCTCATGCGTTCGCGCTACAGCGCCTTTGTGCGGGAGCGGGCCGACTACTTGCAGGCCTCCTGGCATGCGCCCCAGCGCCCGGCGGTGCTGGACTTTGAACCCGGCGCACGCTGGCTGGGACTGGAAGTGCGCGCCCACCGTAGCACCGGGCCAGACCAGGCCGAGGTCGAATTCGTCGCCCGCTACCGTGTGGCGGGTAGCGCCGTGCGCCTGCATGAACGCAGCCGCTTTGTGCGCGAGGCCGGGCGCTGGTACTACGTGGATGGCGATCAATTTTGAAGAAAAACACCCTCCAGCGCTTTATGGATAAGCGCTAACAGCTATGAAATTTGAAGCAATTTTGTTCGACTGCGACGGCGTTCTGGTCGACAGCGAACCCATCACCAACGGCGTGCTGTGCGCCATGCTGGGCGAGGCGGGCTGGGCGCTCTCCAGTGAAGAGTGCATGCGCCTCTTCATTGGCAAAACCGTGCGCAGCGAGGCGGCCCGCATCGAGGCCCACACCGGCCAGCCGCTCACCGATGCCTGGATGGCTGATTTTTACGCACGCCGCAATGCGCGGCTTGATGCCGAATTGTTGGCCATTGATGGCGCCGTGGCCGCCGTGCAGGCGGTGCACGCCGCATTGGGTGGGCGCATTGCCTGTGCCTCGGGGGCCGACCGGTTCAAGGTGGAAATGCAGCTGCAGAAGGTGGGCCTGGCGCCGTACTTTGCCGGGCGCATTTTTAGCGGCCACGAAATGCCGGCCACCAAGCCCGCACCCGACGTGTACCTGGCGGCTGCAGCCGCCCTGGGGGTGCCGCCTGCGCGCTGCCTGGTGGTGGAAGACACAGTGACCGGCGTGACCGCCGGAGTGGCCGCGGGCGCTACCGTGGTGGGCTACAGCCCGTCACCCGTGGGGCATGGCACGCCCGAAGCCCTGCGCGCCGCTGGGGCGGTGCAGGTCATGGCGCACATGAATGAGTTGCCGGGGTTGCTGGTCACAGGCTGAATGCCGCCGTCCAGGCGTGGTCGGGTTTCCAGTGCTGCACCCAGTGCGGCAGTTCGCTGGCGGGCATGGGGCGCGCAATGCCGTAGCCTTGTGCGCGTTCACAGCCCAGGGGCAGCAGCAGCGTGCCGTGGGCAATGGTCTCCACGCCTTCGGCTATCACTTCGCGGTGAAAGGCGTGGGCCAGGCCGATCACGCCCTGGACGATGGCCAGGTCGTCGGGGTCGGTCTGCATGTCGCGCACAAAACTCTGGTCGATCTTGATGACCTCGGCGCCCAGGCGTTTGAGGTAGGTGAGTGACGAGTAGCCTGTGCCAAAGTCGTCCAGCGCAAAGCGCACGCCCATCGCTTGGCAGCGGTGCATGATGGCGGACACTTCTGCGATGTCTTCCAGTGCGCTGGTCTCCAGGATTTCCAGTTCCAGGAGGCTGGGTGGTATCTGGGGCTGCTCGGCCAGCAAGGCTGCCAGGCGATGGCTGAAGCCTTCTTTTTGCAGATGCTGGGCGTCAATGTTCACGCTGACCGGCAGGCTCAGCCCCTGCGCCTGCCAGTCGGCCATCTGGCGCAGGGCTGTGGCAATCACCCAGTCGCCCACATCCAGGGTGATGGCGTGGTCTTGCATCGCCGGCAGAAAAGCGGCCGGTAGCAGCAGACCGCGTTCCGGGTGGCTCCAGCGGATCAGGGCCTCGGCCCCGATCACCTGGCCGGTGCGCATGTTGACCTTGGGCTGGTAGTGCAGCACGAATTCTTGCTCGTCCAACGCCCGGCGCAGGCGCGCGATTTCCTCGCGCTGCGTCTTCACGGCCGTGTCCTGCTCCACATCGAACAGGTGGTAGCGGTTCTTGCCAGCCTGCTTGGCCTGGTACATGGCCTGGTCGGCATGGCGGATGAGAAGGTCTGGCGCCACGCCGTCGGCGGGAAACAGGGTGATGCCAATGCTGGCCGAAACCTGGAAGAGCTGGTCGCCCAGGCGCACCGGGTCGGCGGCGGCGCGCAGCATGCGCTCCAGCACGGGTTCGCAGTCACGCACGTGTTCGAGGTCGGAGAGCACAGCCACAAATTCGTCGCCACCCATGCGCGAAAGGGTGTCGCCTTCGCGCAAGGACGATTGCAGGCGCTGCGCCAGCGCGACGAGCAGATCATCGCCCCGCTCATGGCCATGCAGGTCGTTGACGGCCTTGAAACCGTCCAGGTCGATGAAGGCCACGGCCAGCGAATGCCCCTTGCGCTGGCAACGTGCCATGGTTTGCTGCAGGCGGTCGGCCAGCAGCACCCGGTTGGGCAGGCCGGTCAGCGCGTCGTAGTGCGCAATGCGTTCGAGCTTGCGCTCGTTTTCCTTGATGGAGGTGATGTCGGTGAAGAGCGCCACATAGTGCGTTGTTGCACCCAGCGGGTTGCGTACGGCGCTGATGGTGATGATTTCGGCAAACAGTTCGCCGTTTTTCCGGCGGTTCCACACCTCGCCCGTCCAGTGCCCGTGTTCCGCCAGGCTTTGCCACATGGAGGCATAAAAATCGGGCCCCTGGCGGCCCGACTGCAGCATGCGCGGGTTGTTGCCAATGGCTTCTTCTCGGGAGTAGCCGGTGATGCGTGTGAACGTGTCGTTCACATCAATGATGGTGCCGCGCGTGTCGGTGATGGTGATGCCCTCGCGGGCGTGGGTGAACACGCTGGCGGCCAGTTGCAGGCGTTCATGCGCCTGTCGCTGCTCGGTGATGTCGTGGAACGAGCCCATCATCGCGATGCCCCGTCCCTGGGCGTCGCGCTCTGTGACGCGGCCACGCCACAGGCCCCAAAGCCAGTGGCCATCGTGGTGTCGAACGCGCTGTGCCACTTCAAACTGCTCCGTCTCACCTTTGAGGCAGGCGGCCAGGGGTGGGCCGAGGGCTGCCAGGTCTTCAGGGTGCGTGCGGCCGCGCCATTCTTCGATGGACATCGGCCGTTGCTCGGAGTCTTGGTCACCAAAAATCTGGACCAGTGTGTCGTCGCCCTGGACCATGCCGGTGCGCAAATCCCAGGTCCACAGGCCCATGCGTGCGATGTGCATGGCCAGGTCGAGCCGGTCCTTGGCTGCCTGGAGTTGCTGGCGCTGGGCTTGCAGCTGGGTTTCCGCTTGCAGCCGGTCGGCCACCATGGTGTTGAAGTCGCGGGCCAGGTCCGCCAGCTCGGTCGGACCCTGGGGCTGTGCATAGGCTTGCCGGTCGCCCCGGCTGAAGGCGCGCGCCGCCTCGGCCAGGCTGCGCACCGGTTGCTCGATGCGGCGTGCCAGTGCGATGGCCAGCAGGCTCAGTGCCAGGACGATGAGCGCGCCTGCCGCTGCGGTGGTGATGGCCCGCTGGCGAACCTCGGCCGTGATAGTGGCGCTGGGCAGTCCGAAGTACGCCACCCAGCCCGTTTGCGGGATTTTCGTGGTGGCATAAAAGCGCACGGTGCCTTCCAGGCCCGGGCCTTCGAAAACGCCGTTCTTGGAGGCCGAGATGTGGCGCGCCATTTCCCAGTCGGGCTGCGTGCCAATGGCGCTCTCAGGGTCCTGGTTGCGCCAGAGCAAAACACCTTGGGCATCAAAGATGCCATAGCGGCTGTCTGCGGGCAGGTTCGGGGTCCAGAGGGCCATGTCCAGCGCCCGCAGTTCCATGGGCAAGTGCACCGCCCCGTCCACCACGCCCTGGGCATCGCGCACGGGCATGCTCAAAATCGAAACCCAGTGGCCGCTCACCGGGCTGGGGTGGGGTGGGCCGATGTGAAAGTTCTGTGTGCTCGTCAGGGTCTGGAGCCAGCCAGGATCGTCCGCAAGCGGCACCGGGCTGTGCGGTGTCGGTACGGCCGAGCAGACCAACCGGCCCTGCCGGTCGGTGAGCAGCAGGTTGGGAAAGTCCGGTGTCAGCGCATGCAGTTCGGCCAGGACGGAGTTGCACTGCGCAGCGTCCAGGCCGCGAATCCGGGGGCTGGAGGCCATGCTCAACAGGGTTGTGCGGGCATGTTCGATCTTGCGGCCCACATCGGCGGCAACGATGGCGGACAAGGATCGCTGTGCATTCAGCGCTTGGCTACGGGCCTCGGTCGTGTCACGGTAGGCGCCATAGCCCAGCAGCGCGGCCAGGGGCACCGTCAGTGCCAGAAGCGGCAGCAGCAAATGGGTGCGGAGCGGGGCTTGCATGGGGGTATGCGCGGAAAAGGTCGCGGGTGTTGCGCAGCGCAGGAGCCTGGTTCAACACGGGAGAGGTCGTAACGCAATTCCTTTGGCTCGGGGTCATAGGTTGCGCACCGCTCCCCTGGCAAACTTCTGGCGGGCCGTTACAGCATTCAGCGTAGGACGCGGCTGCGCAGGTGGGTACGGGCCATGCCGTAGATTCCAAGGGGGTTATGCGTATTCGTTCCAAAGTGTAAAGGGGAACGTCTTGGCGCGTGGGGCGGCAAAAAAGGCCGTTGCAAATCTGCACGCCGTGGTGGGGGGCCAGGCCGCCGGGCCGGGCTCCACCGGCATCACGTCGGCATGCTGTTGTGCTGGCGCCATTCGGCCGGGGTGTGCCCGGTCCAGAGCCTGAAGGCCCGGATAAAGCTCTTCTCGTTCTGGAAGCCTGCGGCCTGCGCGACCTGTTTGATCGGGCGCTGTGTGCGCAGCAGCAACTCGGTGGCGCGCTGGCGCCGTACTTCGTTTTTCAGTGCCTGGAGCGAGGCGCCTTCCTCCTTCAACTGGCGGTGCAGGGTGCGCGCCGACAGGTGGAGCAGTGCTGACAGGCTTTCGGCGTTGTGTGCCTCCAGTGGCTGGTTGGCTAAGGCCTGGCGTACGCGCTGCACCAGCAGGCGGTCGCGCCGGTACTGCAGCACGGTCAGCGGCAGTGCGCGCTGCAGCATCACGCGCAAGGCGGCCTCGTCGCGCTGCAAGGGCAGCGCCAGGTAGCGCGCATCGAACATGAAGGCGGCGGGCCCCGTGTCAAAGCGCACCGGGCCCGGGAAAAGTACGCCATAGGCGCCATGGTGCGCAGGCCGTGCCAGCGGAAACTGCGAGCCTTGCAGCGGAATGCGCGAATCGATCAGCCAGCAGGCCAGCCCATGGGCGTTGCGCAGCACCGATACCAGGCAAAACTCGTGCAGTGGCTGAAGGTCGCGGTGCGTGACGAGCGATAGCGTAGCCGTGTCCCCCATGCTGTCCAGGCGCAGGGTGATGTCATCCTGCAGCAACCCGTGGTGTCTGCACCAGCGCTGCAGCGCCACGCCCAATGTGGGCGAGCTGATGGAGGCGCGCGCCAGCATGCCGTAACTGCCCCAGGGCAGGCGGCGGCTGAACCACCCCAGGGCTTCGTCGTCCAGCGCCTGCATGGCCAGGCCCGAGAGGCGCTCGAACTGCCAGGCGGTGACGCGGGCCTCGGGGTTTTCCACTTCCTGTGGCGTAATTTGTGCCTGCTGGAGCAAAGCTTCGGCCTCCACGCCGGCGCGCTGGCAGGCCAGCACAATGGCTTGCACAAAGGCCATTGGCGTAGCGGCAGGTCCCGAGGGCAGTGCGGGTTGGGCCAGGGCAAGAGGGCGGGAGGGGGGGGGCAGGTTCACGCCAGAGAGTTTGCCGCAAATGTGGCGTGATTTGCAACCACGCTGGCAACCCCTCTGCCAGTGGGCAGCGTATTCTCGGGGCAGACCTTCGTGGCACGCATGACGCTGTAGCGTCCGGCCCCACCTTCCCCGCACTCCGGAAAGACCCTCCATGCCCGTTTTGCAGACCCAACTGAACGCCCGTTCGTCCGATTTTCTGACCAACGCCGCCGCCATGCGCACGCTGGTCGAAGACCTGAACGCCCACATTGCCCGCACCTTCGAGGGCGGCGGCGAGGCCGCACGCGCCAAGCATGTGGCGCGCGGCAAGCTGCTGCCGCGCGAGCGCGTGCAGATGCTGCTCGACCCGGGCACGCCCTTCCTGGAGCTGGCGCCGCTGGCCGCGCTGAACATGTACAACAACGACGCCCCCGGCGCGGGCATCATCGCAGGCATCGGGCGTGTGAGCGGTGTCGATTGCATGATCGTCTGCAACGACGCCACCGTGAAAGGCGGCACCTACTACCCCCTCACCGTCAAGAAGCACCTGCGTGCCCAGGAAGTGGCGCAGCAGAACCATCTGCCCTGTATTTACCTGGTGGACTCGGGCGGCGCGAACCTGCCCAACCAGGATGAGGTGTTTCCCGACCGCGACCACTTCGGCCGCATCTTCTTCAACCAGGCGAACATGAGCGCGCAGGGCATCGCGCAGATCGCCGTGGTCATGGGCAGCTGCACGGCGGGCGGCGCCTACGTGCCCGCGATGAGCGACGAATCCATCATCGTGAAGAACCAGGGCACCATCTTCCTGGGCGGCCCGCCGCTGGTCAAAGCCGCCACGGGCGAGGTCGTGACAGCCGAAGACCTGGGCGGTGGCGACGTGCACACGCGCCTGTCCGGTGTGGCCGACCATCTGGCGCAAAACGATATGCATGCCCTCAAGCTGGCGCGCATGGCTGTCAAGAATTTGAATAAAAACAAGGCTCCAGCGCCCGCAGATAGTGCGCCAATAGCTCCTAAATTTGAAGCGGAAGAGCTGTATGGCGTGATCCCGGTGGATACGCGCAAGCCTTTTGATGTGCGCGAAATCATCGCCCGCATCGTCGATGGCAGCGAGTTCGACGAGTTCAAGGCGCGCTACGGCACCACGCTGGTGACCGGCTTTGCACGCATCGAAGGCATGCAGGTGGGCATCATCGCCAACAACGGCATCCTGTTTTCTGAAAGCGCGCTCAAGGCCACGCACTTCATCGAGTTGTGCTGCCAGCGCAAGATTCCGCTGGTGTTCCTGCAGAACATCACCGGCTTCATGGTGGGCCGCAAGTACGAGAACGAAGGCATCGCGCGCAACGGCGCCAAGATGGTCACGGCCGTGGCCACGGCGAGTGTTCCGAAGTTCACCATCATCATCGGCGGCAGCTTTGGCGCGGGCAATTACGGCATGTGCGGCCGCGCCTACTCGCCCCGCTTTCTCTGGATGTGGCCGAACGCACGCATCAGCGTGATGGGCGGCGACCAGGCCGCCGGCGTGCTCGCCACCGTCAAGCGCGACGGCATCGAGCTGAAAGGCGGCCAGTGGAGCATGGAGGAAGAAGAAGCCTTCAAGGCCCCCATCCGCCGCCAGTACGAAGACCAGGGCCACCCCTACTACGCCACCGCCCGCCTGTGGGACGACGGCGTGATCGACCCGGCCGACACCCGCCGCGTGCTGGCGCTGGGCCTGGCGGCCACGCGCAATGCGCCGATCGAAGACACCAAGTTCGGCCTGTTCCGCATGTAACCCCCACAGGGAGCTGCCATGGACGCTGTTGCCCATTTCACCCAGCTTGCACGCTACAACGTGTGGGCCACGGCGCGCCTGCTCGATGCCGTGCGGGCGCTGCCCGAGGATGGCTACCGGCGCGATGTGGGCCTCTTCTTCAAAAGCATCCATGGCACGCTCAACCACCTGCTGGTGGGCGAGCACCATCTGTGGTTCGTGCGCTTTGCCGAGGGCATCTCGCCCAAGGTGGCGCTGGATGCCGAGCTGGAACCCGACCGCGCACGGCTGGATGCCCGGCTGCGTGAAGGGGCTGCGCGCTGGGCACCGCTGATCGCCTCGTTCAAGCCCGACCGCTGGAACGGCACGCTCGACTACACCACCATGCGTGGCACGGCGGCATCGCTGCCTTTTGCGGCCACGCTGGCGCATGTGTTCAACCACGGCACGCACCACCGGGGCCAGATCACTGCCGCATTGACCGCCCTGGGCCAGCCCTGTCCGGAGCTGGACCTTGTCTACTTCTTGCAAAACCCGTCCAAGCCATGAGCAGCCAAAACCTTTCCATCACCCAGACCGGCGCCGTGGCGCGCATCACGCTCACGCAGCCCGAGATTCGCAACGCTTTCAGCGACGAAGTCATTGCCGAGATCACTGCCGCCTTCATGGATGTGGGCGGGCGCACCGATGTGCGCGCCGTGGTGCTGGCGGCTGAAGGCCCGGCCTTCTGTGCCGGTGCCAACCTGAACTGGATGCGCCGCATGGCCGATTACACGCGCGATGAAAACATCCAGGATGCGGGCAAGCTGGCCGAGATGCTGCGCGTGATCTACGAATGCCCCAAGCCAACAATAGCCCGCGTGCAGGGCGACGTGTACGCGGGCGGCATGGGCCTGGTGGCCGCGTGCGACATGGCCGTGGCGGTGGACACGGCGGGTTTCTGCCTCAGCGAAGTGAAGCTGGGCCTGATTCCGGCCACCATCAGCCCGTATGTGATCCGTGCCATGGGCGCACGCGCCGCGCACCGCTATTTCCTCACTGCCGAGCGCTTTGGTGCGGCCGAAGCCTTGCGCATCGGCTTTGTGCATGAGGTGGTGACTGTCGACCAGCTCGACGCCAAGGTCGATGAGTTGCTCAAGCAGCTGACCAGCGCCAGCCCCAACGCCGTGCGCGCGTGCAAGAAGCTGGTGATGGAGGTGGCCGAGCGCGAGATCAACGCCAGCCTGATTGCTGCCACGGTGCAAGGCATTGCCGATATTCGCGCCAGCAACGAAGGCAAGGAGGGCGTGCAGTCCTTCCTGCAAAAGCGCAAACCCGCGTGGGTGGCATGAGACACCCCCCTGTGGCGCTGCGCGCCTTCCCCCCTCTCTCGCCTCGCTGCGCGACGCGGGAGGGGGGACGCCGCCAGCGCGGCGGGGCGGCCCTTGCGCGGCGGCCGCTGGCCTCGGCAGTGCGTGGTGGCATGGCCACGAACGATGCGCAGCCCAGTGGATGACGACCATGGACCAACTCTGGCTCGCCATCGTCCAGTGGCTCCACACCGTGGGGCTGCATGTGGACGCGGGCGCGGCGCGCAGCGTGGCCGAGGGTGCGGCGCGTGCCACGGCGCAGCTGGACATGCCGGGCCTGCTGGCGCTGGCAGCCGCGCTGGGCTGGGCCAGCGGCTTCCGGCTTTATGCCGTGGTGTTTCTGGTGGGCGGCATGGGTGCGGCGGGCTGGCTGGCCTTGCCGCCCGGGCTGCATGTATTGCAGCACCCGGCTGTGTTGATCGTCAGCGGGTTCATGCTGCTGGTCGAATTCTTCGCCGACAAGGTGCCGTGGCTCGACAGCGCCTGGGATGTCCTGCACACCGTCATCCGCGTGCCCGCTGGGGCCCTGCTGGCCGCTGGCGTGTTCGGTGCCGACAACGCCACCATGGCCGTGGCCGCCGGCCTGCTCGGCGGCTCGCTCTCGGCCACGGCGCTGGCGACCAAGATGACCACGCGCGCGGCGGTGAACACCTCGCCCGAGCCGTTTTCCAACTGGGGGCTGTCTTTCCTGGAAGACGGCCTGGTGGTGGCCGTGGTCTGGCTCGCCACGCAGTACCCGCTGTGGTTTGGCGTGGCGCTGGTGCTCATGCTCATCGTGTCGGCACTGTTGCTGGTGCTGCTGTTTTCTTTCCTGCGTGCGGTGATCGGCCGCGTGTCCCGTTTCTTTTCTGGTTCTCCTGGAGTGGCCTAAATGTTTACCAAAATCCTGATTGCTAACCGCGGCGAAAACGGCTGCGTAGCGGCCGTTTCAACAAATTGCTTGGCACGCGCAGCGTGCGCAGGCGATTTCAACGCGGAGAACTGCCATGTTTAAAAAGATCCTGATCGCAAACCGCGGTGAAATCGCCTGCCGGGTCGCGGCGACCGCGAAACGCATGGGCGTCAAGACCGTCGCCGTCTATTCCGACGCCGACGCCAATGCCAAGCATGTCGCCGTGTGCGACGAGGCCGTGCATATCGGCGGCAGCGCCCCCAAGGACAGCTACCTGCGCTGGGAACGCATCCTGGAGGCGGCCAAGGCCACGGGCGCACAGGCCATCCACCCCGGTTACGGGTTCCTCTCCGAGAACGAAGAGTTCGCGCAGGCCTGCCAGGACGCGGGCCTGGTCTTCATCGGCCCGCCGCCCTCGGCCATCAAGGACATGGGCCTCAAGGCCGAATCCAAGCAGCTCATGGAAAAGGCCGGTGTGCCCCTGGTGCCCGGCTACCACGGCGCCGACCAGGACCCCGCTTTGCTGCAGCGCGAGGCCGACCGTATTGGCTACCCGGTGCTCATCAAGGCCAGCGCGGGCGGCGGCGGCAAAGGAATGCGCGCCGTGGACAAGTCAGAAGACTTTGCCGCAGCCCTCGCCAGCTGCAAGCGCGAAGCCATCAACAGCTTTGGCGACGATGCCGTGCTGATTGAAAAATACGTGCAGCGCCCGCGCCATATCGAAATCCAGGTGTTTGGCGATACGCTGGGCAACTATGTGTACCTGTTCGAGCGCGATTGCTCGGTGCAGCGCCGCCACCAGAAGGTGCTGGAAGAAGCCCCGGCGCCCGGCATGACGTCCGAGCTGCGCGCGCGCATGGGTGAGGCAGCGGTGGCGGCAGCACGTGCGGTGAACTACGTGGGCGCAGGCACGGTGGAATTCATCGTCGAGCAGCCCGGTGGCTACGAGCACCCCGAGCAGATGAAGTTCTTCTTCATGGAAATGAACACCCGCCTGCAGGTCGAGCACCCTGTCACCGAAGCCATCACCGGCCAGGACCTGGTGGAGTGGCAACTGCGCGTGGCTTCGGGCGAGCCGCTGCCGTGCCTGCAAGACCAGCTCAAGATCACCGGCCATGCCATCGAGGCGCGGATCTGCGCGGAGAACCCCGACAACAACTTCCTGCCCGCCACGGGCACGCTCCATGTCTATGGCTTGCCCGACTGCGTGACCTTTGAGCGTGGCGCAGTGCGTGTCGATTCCGGCGTGCGGCGCGGCGACGCCATCAGTCCGTTCTACGACTCCATGGTGGCCAAGCTCATCGTGCATGGCGATACGCGCGAACAGGCGCTGGCGCGGCTCGACGAGGCGCTGGCGCAGACCCATATCGTGGGGCTGGCCACCAACGTGCAGTTTTTGCGCCGTGTGGCGCGCACCGATTCGTTTGCCAAGGCCCAACTCGATACTGGCCTGATTCCGCGCGAAGAGGCGGTGCTGTTCCATCAGGAACCCATTGGTCTGGCGCTGGCGGTGGCCTCAGCGGTGGCGCAAACGCTGCTGACCGAAGCGGCCCAGTCGGGCGCCGACCCCTTCAGCCGCCGCGATGGCTGGCGCTCGCACGGCCTGGTGCAGCGCCGCTTTGCGTTTGACTTCCATGGCGAACCTGCCCAGGCGCTGCTGACCTACCAGCACGATGGCGCGCTGCATCTGGCCGTGGGCGAGGGTGCGGACCAGGTGGCGGGGTCATTGGCGTTTAAGGCGCAGGGCGCCGAGTGCATCGACCTGCAGTTTGCCGACCAACGCCGTACCGTCAGCGTCTACGCCCAGGGCGAGACGGAGCACATCTTTGCGGCGCACGGGGCGACCGAAATCATCGAAATTGACCTGCTCGCCCATGCCGGAGAAACCCAGCAGGAGGGCGGCCGCCTGACCGCGCCCATGCCGGGCAAGGTGGTGTCATTTGCCGTGCAGGCGGGCGACAAGGTCACCAAGGGCCAGGCCCTGGCCGTGATGGAGGCCATGAAAATGGAGCACACCATCGCCGCACCGCAGGATGGTGTCGTGGCCGAGCTGCTCTACGCCCCGGGCGACCAGGTGACAGAAGGGTCCGAGCTGCTCAAGCTGGCCGCCGCATAAATGCACGGTGGCAGCGGGCGCGGTAGGCTCTTGGCATGAACATTACCTTCTGCTGTACCGGGATTGCGCCGCAGCCCTGGTTGCAGGGCCTGCAGGCCGCGCTGCCGGGCGCGGCCATCAGCCTCTGGCAGCCCGGTGCGCCCTGCGCCGATTACGCAGTGGTCTGGGCGCCGCCCCAGCCGTTTCTGGACGAACAACGGGGCCTCAAGGCCTTGTTCAATATCGGTGCGGGAGTGGACGCGCTGCTCAAGCTGCGTTTGCCGCCGAACGCCCTGGTGGTGCGGCTGGACGATGCGGGCATGGCCGTGCAGATGGCCGAGTACGTCTGTCATGCCGTCATTCGCCATTTTCGTGAATTCGATGCCTACGAAGCTGCCATGCACGCGGGCCAATGGGCCTTTCGCAAGCCGCGCCTGCGCCAGGATTTCCCCATCGGCGTGATGGGCCTGGGCGTGCTGGGCGAGCGGGTGGCCAAAGCGCTCGCACACTTCGATTTTCCGGTCAACGGCTGGAGCCGAAGCCCCAGGGCCATCGACGGCGTGCGCACCTTTGGTGGCGCCGCAGGCATGAACGATTTTCTGTCCGCCAGCCGCGTGCTGGTGAACCTGCTGCCGCTCACGCCCGAGACGGAAAACATCCTGAACCAGGGCACCCTGTCGCGTCTGCAGGCCGGTGGCTATGTCATCAACGTGGCGCGCGGCGCGCACCTGGTGGACGATGACTTGCTGGCGCTGCTGGACAGCGGCCACCTCGCTGGCGCCACGCTGGATGTGTTCCGCACCGAGCCGCTGCCTGCTCACCACCCGTTCTGGGGCCACCCCCGCATCACGCTGACGCCGCACACCTCGGCACGCACCCTGCGCGGCGAGAGCATCGCGCAGATTGTGGGCAAGATCGGCGCGCTGGAGCGTGGTGAATCCATTGGCGGTATCGTGGACCCTGTGCGTGGCTATTGAGCCGCCTGATTTTTTATCTTGAGAGTCTTGTGATGAATATTCCCTCCCGCGTCAAACTCATCGATGTCGGTCCGCGCGACGGCCTGCAGAACGAGAAATCCCCCGTACCGGCCGAAGTCAAGATCGAGCTGGTGCACCGCCTGCAAGCAGCCGGCCTGCAAGAGATCGAGGTCACCAGCTACGTCTCGCCCAAGTGGGTGCCGCAGATGGCCGACAACCACGCGGTCATGCAGGGCGTGCAGCGCCAGAGCGGCGTGCGCTACTCGGTGCTCACGCCCAATCTCCAAGGTTTTGAAGCCGCGCTGCGGGACCAGCCCGACGAAATCGTCGTCTTCGGCTCGGCCAGCGAGGCCTTCAGCCAGAAAAACATCAACTGCAGCATTGCCGAGAGCATCGAGCGCTTTGCGCCGGTGGTTGAGGCCGCGCTGGCCGCAGGCATTGCAGTGCGCGGCGCCATGAGCTGCACTGTGGGTTGCCCGTACGAAGGCGACATTGCCCCCGAGCGCGTGGCGTATCTGGCGGGGCTGCTCAAAGGCATTGGTGTTCAGCGCGTGGATGTGGCCGACACCATTGGTGTGGGCACGCCGCGCAAGGTGCAGCGCGCCATCGAGGCGGCGCTGGCGCACTTTGCCATCGATGAGGTATCGGGCCACTTCCACGACACCTACGGCCAGGCGCTGTCGAATACGCTGGCGGCGCTGGAGCTGGGCGTGTGGAACTTTCAGTCCTCCGTGGCGGGCCTGGGCGGCTGTCCCTATGCCAAGGGCGCCACGGGCAATGTGGCCACCGAGGACGTGGTGTACATGCTGCATGGCATGGGCATTGAGACGGGTATTGACCTGGACAAGCTCATCGACGCCGGGTCTTACATCAGCGGCTTTTTGGGCCGTAAACCCCACTCGCGTGCGGCAACGGCGCTGCTGAACAAGCGCGCAGGTTGACCGGCATGTGTGGATCTGAATTGAAAAACCTGCCCGAAGGCGTGCAGCGCGTTGCGATGGCGCTGCAGGCGGCAGGGCACCCCCATGCGCCCCGCATGCTGGACGATGCCTGCCGCACGGCGCAGCAGGCGGCCGATGTGTTGGGCATCCTGGTGGGCCAAGTGGCCAAGAGCATCATCTTTCGCCGCAAGAGTGACGATGCGGCGGTGCTGGTGATCACCTCGGGCGACCGGCGCGTGGACGAGAAAAAGGTCGAGGCCCAGGTGGGCAAGATCGGCCGGGCCGATGCCGAATTTGTAAAAACGCGCACGGGGTTCTCGATCGGTGGTGTTTCACCCGTCGCGCACGCCACGCCGCCTGTCACGCTGATCGACCGGGACCTGTTGCGCTTTGATGTGGTGTGGGCGGCAGCCGGGCACCCGCATGGCGTGTTCCCGCTGCACCCCGGCGATCTGCAGCGGCTGACGGGCGCGCCAGTGATGGATGTGGTGCAGGAGCTGGTCAGATCATGAATGCTACAGAAGCAATAGCTGCTCGCGCTCGCCTGTTGGGCGCTGCAGGCTATTTTGATCAAAATTCTGATGAGGTGGTGCCTTCGCCCTGCATCTCGGTGTGCCGCATGGCGCCAGATGGGGGACTCTGTGAAGGGTGCTTTCGCACGGTAGCAGAAATCCGCGCATGGTCGCTGGCGGATGGCGACCAGCGCATGGCGATCTGGGCACGGCTTGCGCAGCGCGCAGGGATGCCTTTCCCTCCGTGCAATGACGCAACCCCCTGAGGCGCTGCGCGCCTTCCCCCTTCTCTCGCCTCGCTATGCGAGGCGGGAAGGGAGACGCCGCCAGCGCGGCGGGGCGGCCCTTGTGCGGTGGCCGCTGGCCTGGGCCGTGCCGGTTTCATACGCAGTGCGCGGGAAGCCAACGCCATGAAAAATTGACACGAGGAGTGACCCATGAAGCACATCGTTTTCCACCTGGACTTTGTCTCGCCCTACGCCTGGCTCGCCTTTGAGCGCCTGCCCGATGTCCTGGAAGGCCTGAGCTACAGCGTCGAATACCGCCCGGTGCTGCTCGGCGCCTTGCTGCAGAAACATGGCAATCCTGGGCCTGCAGGCATTGCCCCCAAGCGCGACTGGACCTACCGCCACGCGATGTGGCTGGGCCATTCGCTGGGGGTGGATACGCACATGCCCGCGCGCCATCCGTTCAACCCGCTCCCCCTGCTGCGCCAGGCGCTGGCCTGCAGCCGGGACGGCAGCATCAACCGCTTTGTGGCGGGTACGGTGCTGCGCCATGTCTGGCAGGGCGGGCACGATGCGCTGGATGCGCAGCGCCTGACGGCGCTGGCTGCCGAGCTGGAGCCCCAGTTGCAGCCCGACGATAGCGACGGCGCACGGGCCAAGGCGCTGCTGCGCAGCAATACCGATACCGCTGCTGCGTGCGGTGTGTTCGGTGTGCCCGCGTTGGAGGTCGATGGCAAAGTCTTCTGGGGCTACGACAGTCTGCCCATGCTGCGCGCCTACCTGGAGGGTGACACCTGGTTCGACGCCCACTGGGACGCGGCTGCAAGCGTGGCGCAAGGCCTGCCGGGTTGAATGGCAGGGCCGCAGTGTGCGCCGTGCTCTGTGGCGCCGCCCGTGACTGCCTGCCATGCCCAATGCTTTTCACTTTTCAGCCTCGCCCTTTGACTGCCTGACCGCGGACGAGCAGCGCCTGGTGCGCGCCAGCGTGGACATTGCCTATTTCCCTGAAGGTGCCGTGGTGCTAGAGGTGGGGGCGGTGCCCACCCATCTGTTCATCCTCATCAAGGGCTATGTCACGCAGACCGAGGGGGACGAAGTGCTGGCCACCTATGGCCCCGACGACAGCTTTGACGGGCGCGGCCTGGTTGCAGGGCGCGCCAGCAGTCGTTTCGTGGCCACCGGGGAGGTGGTCGCCTACCAGCTTGCGCGCGAGGCGGTCAACGAGCTGATCGCGCGCAACACCACCTTTGGCGCGCTGCTTTTTTCCGATATCGGGCACAAGCTCAGCGTGCTCGCACAGCGGCCAGACCAGCACCAGCGCCAGTCGCTCACCCTGGCCCGCGTGGACGAAGCCTATTTGCGCCCGGCGCATACGGTGGGCGCAGACTGCGACATCGTCACGGTGGTAAAGCTGTTTCAGGCGCAGCGCACCACCAGCGTGCTGGTCACCGGGCTGGCGGGCGGGCTGGGCATTTTCACCAACACCACGCTGCAGCGCGCCATTCTGGATGGGCGTCCCCTGACCGAACTGGCCGTGGGCGAACTCGCCAGCAGCCCGGTGGTTACCGTGCGCGCGTCCGACACGCTGGGTGACGCCATGGCGCTGTTGCTGCGTGTGCGCGTACACCGCCTCGTGGTGCTGGGCGAGGGCGCGCAGGTGCTGGGCATTCTGGAGGCGCTGGACCTGTTCAGTTTCCTGGCCAACCACTCGCACCTGATCACGGTGCAGATCGAGCAAGCCCCGGATCTGGAAACCCTGGCCCAGGCGGCCGGGCAGATCACGCGGCTGATCGGGGCGCTGTACCGCAGCGGGACGCGCATCGGCCTCATGGCCAAACTGGTGCAGCAGCTCAATGCCCGCCTGTTCGAACGTGCCTGGGCCATGGTCGCACCAGCCGAACTGGTGGTCCACAGCTGCCTGCTGGTGATGGGCAGCGAGGGCCGTGGTGAGCAATTGCTCAAGACCGACCAGGACAACGGTCTCCTGCTGCGCGACGGTTACAGCCCGCCGCCCGATCTGCAGGCGATCTGCCAGCGCTATTCCGATGTACTGGCGCGCTTTGGCTACCCCGAATGCCCCGGGCATATCATGCTCAACAACCCCGCCTGGCGCGGCACGGCCAGCGAATTCACGCAGCGCGCCCGCCAGTGGCTGCTGCTGCCCGAGGCCGACAGTCTGATGAACCTGGCCATCTTTCTGGACGCGCATGCCGTGGCCGGTGACGGCACTTTGCTGGATCAGGTGCGCCGCGGCCTGATGGCGGTGGCCACGGACAACGACGCCCTGGTCGCGCGTTTTGCGTCTGCCGTGGAGCAGTTCGGCGGTGCCGCTGGCTGGTGGACCCGCCTTCTGGGCCTGGGCCACGAGGCCCGCCAGATCAACCTGAAAAAGGCGGGCATCTTCCCCATCGTGCATGGCGTGCGCAGCCTGGCACTGGTGCGGCAGGTGGCCGCCACCGGAACCGCCGAGCGGGTGGCCGCCCTCGTGGCCGATGGAACGCTGGACGCCGCGCTGGGTCAGGAGCTGATGCAGAGCCTGCACTTCCTGATGGGGCTGCGCCTGCAGGCGGGGCTGGCTGAAATCGACACCCACCGCACTGTCACAGGCAACGTAGACCCGCAGCTTCTGAGCAGCCTGGAGCGTGATCTGCTCAAGGATGCGCTGGCCGTGGTCAAGCGCTTCAAGGCTTTGCTGCACCAGCGTTTGCGGCTGGACTTGCTGTGATTCCATTTCTAAACCATCCGTGTCGTTGTTGCTTCGCGTTGCCGTGCCACAGCACGGGCTGCGGCTTCGCACCTGGACACGGATGATTTGGAAACAGCATGGGCTGGCTGGCGCAGCCAGAAGGGCCGCGAGCGGCGCAGGCTTTGATTTTGGAAAAACTGGACGTCAGGGCTTATTGGGTAAGCGCCAGCAGCTATAAAAATAAGAGCAAAAAAAACCGGGCGCAAGGCCCGGTCGTGGTGGGCGCAGCGGCCAGGCCGCCACGCCAAGGGCTTGCGCCCCATCGTCTGTCATCCCATTTCCATATCAAACGTGCACTTTGTCGGCTTCGCTTGCCGTACGCCTGTACTGTCTGCGCTTCGCCTTCGCGTTCACGCTTGATCTAGAAATGGAATCAGTGGCCCGATGCGCCGGAGGCGCCCAGGCCGGTTTCCGAGCGCACTTGTTGTGCCGGGAAGGCGGCGCGTTCGCGCGCTGCGTTGGCGCTCTTGTCGGTGATCGAGAAGAGCCAGATGCCGACGAAACCGATGGTCATCGAGAACAGCGCGGGCGAGGTGTACGGGAACCAGGCCGAACCGGCGGGGTTCCCCAGCGTGCCTTCCCACACCGAGGGCGAGACGATGGTCAGGCCCACCGACGAGATCAGGCCAAGGAAGCCGCCAATCACCGCGCCGCGCGTGGTGCAGTTCTTCCACAGCACCGAGAGGAACAGCACAGGAAAGTTGGCCGAAGCTGCAACGGCAAATGCCAGCGACACCATGAAGGCGATGTTCTGCTTTTCAAAGGCAATGCCCAGAACCACCGCCACCACACCCAGGCACAGGGTGGTGATACGCGAAACCTTCAACTCCGAGGCGCTGTCGGCCTTGCCCTTTTTGATCAGCGTGGCGTAGATGTCGTGCGACACGGCCGAGGCGCCCGAAAGCGTCAGGCCTGCCACCACGGCCAGGATGGTGGCAAACGCCACGGCAGAGATAAAACCGTAGAACACGTTGCCGCCGACCGACTTGGCCACCAGCACTGCCGCCATGTTGGCCGTACCCGCGCCGCCGTGGATGACACCCTTGACGACGTCTGCCATCTCGGGGTTGGTCAGCACCATGGTGATGGCGCCAAAGCCGATGATGAAGATCAGCACGTAGAAGTAACCAATCCAGGTCGTGGCCCACAGCACCGACTTGCGCGCCTGCTTGGCATCGGGCACGGTGAAGAAGCGCATCAGGATGTGCGGCAAACCTGCCGTGCCGAACATCAGCGCCATGCCGAACGAGATGGCCGAGATGGGGTCCTTGATGAAGCCCCCTGGGCCCATGATGGACAGACCCGCCTTGGCCGCTTCTTCCGGCGTCTTGCCGGTGTTGGCGGCAATGGCCGTGCGTACTTTGACGCCATCGGCAAACAAGGCCTCGGGGCTGAAGCCGTAGTGGGACAGCACCATGAAGGCCATGAAGGTCACGCCCGCCAGCAGCAGGCAGGCCTTGATGATCTGCACCCAGGTGGTGGCGGTCATGCCGCCGAACAGCACGTAGACCATCATCAGCGCGCCGACGATGACCACCGCCATCCAGTATTCCAAGCCAAACAGCAGCTTGATGAGCTGGCCCGCGCCGACCATTTGTGCGATCAGGTAAAAGGCCACAACCACCAGCGTGCCCGACGCCGCAAACGCGCGGATGGGGCCCTGCTGGAAGCGGTAACCCGCCACGTCGGCAAAGGTGAACTTGCCCAGGTTGCGCAGGCGCTCGGCCATCAGGAAGGTGATGATGGGCCAGCCCACCAGGAAGCCGATGGAATAGATCAGCCCGTCATAGCCCGAGGCCATGACCGCTGCGGAAATGCCCAGGAACGAAGCGGCCGACATGTAGTCGCCCGCAATGGCCAGGCCGTTCTGGAATCCGGTGATGCCGCCGCCCGCCGTGTAGAAGTCGGACGCTGACTTGGTTTTTGCAGCGGCCCACTTGGTGATCCAGAGCGTGCCGGCGACAAAGGCGCCAAACATGCCGATGGCTGTCCAGTTGGTGGCCTGTTTGGCCGCTTGGCCCAGGTCGGCCCCGGCGGCATGTGCGGCACCCGTGGCCAGCAAGGCCAGCAGCACCAGCAAGCTGGCCCGGTGTGTGTGAAGGGTGTTCATTTGCTTGCGTCTTTCAGGATGTCTTTGGTCAGGGCATCAAATTCGCCGTTGGCACGGCGCACATAGATCCCGGTGATCACGATGGTGAAAACGATCACGCCCATGCCAATGGGAATGCCCAGCGAGGTCACACCCGCCCCGATGGGTTGCGCAAGAAACTGTTTGTCAAATGCGATCAGCGCGATGTAGCCGTAGTACACGAGCAGCATCAGCAGCGTGAGAAAAATGCCCAAGCGGTTGCGTTTGGTGCGCAGCTCCAGGTACTTGGGGTGGTTTTGGACTTTGGTGACCACAGGATCGTTCATGGTTGTCTTTCTGAGGGAATCGATGCGGAGCTGCTGAAAAATCAGAAGACGCGCTGCGCACCGGTTCTGATTCTGCAAACGGTGCTGACCAAGTGCTTACGCGGTGCCGTACATGCCCGCCTGGAGAGCCTTTGCAGGCCATTGGCCGATCGGTTTTTGCGCGCCTTCCATGACCGATCCAGGGCTCGAATTTCCGCATGGAGAAACTGCAATAACGGGTTACTACCTAGCTTGTAAGTACCACGGCAGTTTGCTGTCAAGTTCTGCAAGAACCGCGTAAGTGCGGCGTTAGCACCGGGGCCGATAGTGCGTGCATAAAAATATTTTTCACTTGCCAGTGATTACAAAAAATAACAGGAGGCCAGAGCATGGCAAGCACGCATCCGGCCCCTGTGCCGATGACACGCGAGGAGGTGCGCGTGATCTTCGCCTCGTCGCTGGGCACCGTGTTCGAGTGGTACGACTTCTACCTCTACGGTGCGCTGGCCACCATCCTGGCCCGCCAGTACTTCAGTGCACTCGATAGCGGGTCTGCTTTTCTGTTTGCGCTGCTGGCGTTTGCGGCGGGGTTCGTTGTGCGGCCTTTTGGCGCCCTGCTGTTTGGCCGCCTGGGCGATTTGATCGGGCGTAAATACACCTTTCTGGTCACCATCCTCATCATGGGTCTGGCCACCTTCGCCGTGGGGCTGCTGCCTTCCTACGACAGCATTGGTGTGGCGGCGCCGGTGGTGCTGATGGGGCTGCGCCTGCTGCAGGGCCTGGCACTGGGGGGTGAATACGGCGGCGCCGCCGTGTACGTGGCCGAGCACGCACCGCAGGGCCGCCGAGGCATCTACACCGCCTGGATACAGACCACCGCCACGCTGGGCCTGCTGATGGCTTTGCTGGTGGTGATGGGCACGCGCACGGTGTTGGGCGAGCACGATTTTTCGGACTGGGGCTGGCGCATTCCGTTCCTGGTCTCCATCGTGCTGCTGGGCATTTCGGTATGGATTCGGCTGGCGCTGGCTGAAACACCGGCCTTCCAGCGCATGAAGGCGCGCGGGCGCGGGTCGCGCGCACCGGTGGCTGAATCGTTTGGCCAGTGGAAGAACCTGAAGCTGGCCTTGCTGGCGCTGGGTGGGCTGACGGCGGGGCAGGCGGTGGTCTGGTACACGGGGCAGTTTTATGCGCTGTTCTTCCTGACCCAGCAGCTGCAGGTAGACGCCACGGCTGCGCAGCTCATGCTGGCGGTGGCGCTGCTGCTGGGTACACCGTTCTTCATCGTGTTTGGCGCGCTGTCAGACCGCGTGGGCCGCAAGCCCGTCATTCTGCTGGGCTGCGCTTTGGCTGCGGCCACGTATTTCCCTGTTTTCCAGGCGCTGTCGGTGGCGGCCAACCCGGCGCTGGCCGCCGCCCAGGAACGCAGCCAGGTCGTGGTGGTGGCCGATCCGGCCGACTGCTCCTTCCAGTTCAACCCCACCGGCGCTGCGCGTTTCACCAGCCCGTGCGACAGGGCCAAGCAGGTGCTGGCAGCGCATTCGGTGCACTATGCGAACGAGGCGCAGTCGGTCGATGGCAGCGCCCTGGTACGGATTGGCCCCATGGAAATCGTCCTGCAATCCAGCGCGGGCCAGAGCGCCGCCGAAACGCGCAAGCGCGACAGGGCCTTCCACGAGGCCGTGGCCGCTGCCCTGGCCGCGCAGGGCTACCCTCGCCAGGCCGACCCCGAGGCCATGAATCGGCCCATGGTGGTGGCCCTTCTTTTCTACCTGATGCTGCTGGTGACCATGGTCTACGGTCCCATTGCCGCGGCGCTGGCCGAGATGTTCCCCACACGCATCCGCTACACCTCGATGAGCCTGCCGTACCACATCGGCAACGGCTGGTTTGGCGGGCTGCTGCCGCCCATGGCGTTTGCCATCGTGGCGCAGACGGGAGACATTTACAGCGGGCTGTGGTACCCGGTGCTTATCGCCGGGGCCACGGTGGTGATCGGTGCGCTCGGCCTGCGTGAAACGCGCGGGATAGACATGTATGCCGACGATTGACGGCGACCCAGGCCATCAGCGGCGGAAGTGTCCGTCCGGTCCAATGATCGACAGGTCGGAAAAATCCAGGCCCGAATGGTCGTCTGCGGTGTAGCTCAGCGAGAGGCCGCCCAGGTCGAACTTGCGGAACGACTCCAGCGCATCGTGCAGGCGGGCGCGTGTGGGGTTGGGGCCGGCGCGGCGCAGCGCTTCAACCAGTACCTTGGCGTTGGTAAAGCCTTCCAGCATGGCGGGCGTGAGGTCGATCTTGGCCTCACGCGCCAGTGTGGCGGCCTCCCGCACCAGCGGGTAGGTGACGGAGCGCTCTGAGGGGAACACCTGCGTCACCACCACGCCGCGTGAGTGCTCGCCCAGGGCCTTGACGAAGCCGCCCGAGGCGTTGTTCGACAGCGTGACGATCTGCCCCGTCACACCTGCGGCGCGCAGCGCCTTGATGCCGTCCACTACCGCCGACCCGGTGCCGATGAAAATCACCGCCTGCGGGTTCTGCTGGGCGACCTGGGGCGCCATGGCGCTGAAGTCGGGCTTGGCGCGGTCAAACTTCTCGACAAACAGGGCCTTCTGCTGGTTCTCCTGAAAGCCGGCCAATGCACCGGCCAGGGCGTCGGCGCCAAAGGTGTCGTCCACGTGGACGACGCCAATGCGCTGCACCCCCAGCGTGGCCAGGTGGCCAATGGCCTTTTTCACCTCGCGTTGGTAGGGGGCGCGTACGTTGAATATGTATTTCTGCACCGGCCGGTGCAGCACCATGGCCCCGGTGGAGGGACCGATCAGCGGTACCCCCGATTCGTCCAGCAGCCCGATGATCCCCTGGGTGTGCGGTGTGCCGCGCGTCATGAACAGTGCCAGCACATTCTTGTCCGTGATCAGCGTGCGCGCATTGGCCAGCGTGAGCTTGGGGTCGAACTGGTCGTCGAGCGTCAGGATTTCGACCTTCTGCCCACCCACCCCGCCTTTGGCATTGACATGGTTGATATAGAGCGCCGCACCCCCCATGGACTCCTTCACGGTAGCGGCGGCCGAACCGGTCACGCCCACGGTCTGTCCAATCAGCAACTGGGCATGGCTGGTGGTGCACAGGCCCAGCACCAGAAGGGCGCCTGCCCACAATGTTGACCAGGGTTTCATGGCAAATCCTCGCGTGTGAAGAGTAAGCCCCGAGTCTAAGCCGGTGCCCGGCAGAACCTGACCGCACTTTGCATGGGTAATCCAGATACGGCAGCAGGCCTGTTGCTTGCTCCCTAGAATGTTTGGCCTCACCCCCGAAAGACCGCTCCATGACCCAGGGACAGATCCGCATCCGCGGCGCGCGACAGCACAACCTCAAGGACCTGGATCTGGATATCCGGACCGGCGAACTCACGGTGGTTACCGGCCCCAGTGGCTCGGGCAAGTCCAGCCTGGTGTTCGACACCTTGTACGCCGAGGGCCAGCGCCGCTATGTGGAAACCTTCAGCGCCTATGCGCGGCAGTTTCTCGACCGCATGGACAAGCCCGCCGTGGACAAGGTGGAAGGCGTGCCTCCGGCCATCGCCATCGACCAGACCAACCCGGTGCGCAGTTCGCGCTCTACCGTGGGCACGATGACGGAGCTGAACGACCACCTCAAGCTGTTGTTTGCGCGGGCCGCCCAGCTGTTTGACCGCCAGACCGCCCAGCCCGTACGGCACGACTCTCCCGAGACCATCTACGCCGAGCTCCAGAGGCGCGCGCAAGCGGACGATCCCCGCCTAGTGGTGACGTTTCCGGTTGAACTTCCCGCCAACACCAGCGCCGAGCAACTGGCGCAGTGGTTGTCGGCCAGTGGCTTTACCAAAATCCAGGCAGAGCGTGACGTCGAGGGTGTGACGAGCGTAGCGCCGGGCCGCCCCAAGCAAGCGAGCGCCCCCTCGGGGGGCAGTGAACCCCACGCAGTGGGGAGCGTGGGGGCCGTCAAGATCCTCGACGTCGTGGCGGACCGCTTTCGTATCGGCACGGTGGAGAGTGCGCGCGCCATTGAGGCGATTGAAGTCGCCCTCAAGCGCGGCAGTGGGCGCATGAACGTGTACCGGCTCAGGGATGAAGACGCCCCCGAGGTGTGGAAATTCTCCACCGGCCTGCACTGCCCCGACAGCGATCTGCGCTACAGCGAACCGCTGCCGTCCATGTTCTCTTTCAATTCAGCGGCAGGGGCCTGTGACACCTGCCGGGGTTTTGGCCGCGTGATCGGGGTGGACTACGGCCTGGTCATTCCGGACGAGAAGAAGACGCTGCGCACGGGCGCGATCAAGGCCATCCAGACGCCGGCATGGAAAGAATGCCAGGATGACCTGATGCGCCATGCAGAAACCGCGGGCATCCCGCGCGATACCTCGTGGCACCGGCTGACCCCCGAGCAAAAGCACTGGGTGATCGAAGGCTCGCCCCACTGGAACGGCAAGTGGAACCAGCAGTGGTACGGTATCAAGCGTTTCTTTGAGTACCTGGAGACCAAGGCCTACAAGATGCACATCCGTGTGCTGCTGTCCAAGTACCGCAGCTACACGCCGTGCCCGGTGTGCGCAGGCGCGCGCCTCAAGACCGATAGCCTGCTCTGGCGCATCGGCAGCAAAGAGAACGCCGACACCGTGCTCGACCCCGCGAAACGCTTCATGCCCCAGGGCGTGCAGTGGACACGCGCGCAGCTCGAAGCCCTGCCAGGCCTGTGCCTGCACGACCTGATGCTGCTGCCCATCGACCGCCTGCGCCAGTTCTTCGAGCGTATGGCCGCGAGTGCGGACATGTTGAATGCTCCTGAAAAAATAGCTGGTGACGCTCTTTCTATGAGCGTTGCAGGCCATTTTGATAGAAAAGATACCGCCGCCACGGGAGAGGTCCAGGCGCTCAAGCTCCTGCACGGGGAAATCGGCACGCGCCTGAAATACCTCAGCGATGTGGGTATCGGCTACCTCACGCTGGACCGGCAAAGCCGCACGCTCTCGGGCGGCGAGGTGCAGCGCATCAACCTCACCACGGCGCTGGGCACTTCGCTGGTCAACACCTTGTTTGTGCTGGACGAGCCCAGCATCGGCCTGCACCCGCGTGACATGCACCGCATCACCCAGGCCATGCTGCGCCTGCGCGATGCGGGCAACACCCTGGTGGTGGTCGAGCACGACCCGGCCGTCATGCTGGCGGCCGACCGCGTGCTCGACTTTGGCCCCGGCCCCGGCGAGCGCGGCGGGTATATCGTGTTCGATGGCACGCCCGACGCGCTGCGCAGCGCCGACACGCTGACCGGCCAGTACCTGGGTGGGCGCAAACACGTGGGCCAGCCCTTTGCGCGCCGCGTGACGGATTCCACGCCACGCCTCATCCTCGAAGGCGCGCGCGAGCACAACCTGCAGAACGTGTCGGTCGAATTCCCGCTGCAGCGCCTCGTCACCGTGACGGGTGTCAGCGGCTCGGGCAAGTCCAGCCTGATCCAGGACGTACTGGCCCCGGCGCTCATGCGCCACTTTGGCAAGGCCACCGACACCCCGGGCGCACACGACCGCCTGCTGGGCGCCGACCACCTGAGCGACGTGGTGTTTGTCGACCAGTCGCCCATTGGCAAGACGGCGCGCTCCAACCCCGTCAGCTACGTGGGCGCGTGGGATGCCGTGCGGGAATTGTTCGCCTTGGCGCCGCTGGCCCGCCAGCGCGGCTACACCCAGACCAAGTTCAGCTTCAACAACGGCGACGGGCGTTGCCCCACCTGCGGCGGCTCGGGCTTCGAGCATGTGGAGATGCAGTTCCTCAGCGACGTCTACCTGCGCTGCCCCGACTGCGATGGCAAGCGCTACCGCCCCGAGATCCTTGAAGTGACCATTGAGCGCGGCGTGCGCCGTCTGAACGTGGCCGATGTGCTCGACCTCACGGTGAGCGAGGCCATCGCCCTGTTTGCGGGTGACCGCGATGTGCTGCGTGCGCTGCAGCCGATTGCCGAAGTGGGGCTGGAATACGTCAAGCTTGGCCAGCCCGTGCCCACGCTGTCGGGCGGCGAGGCCCAGCGCCTCAAGCTGGCCGGTTTTCTGGCCGAGGCGGCGCGCTCGCAGTCCAAGTCGCGCCAGACGCTGGCGCGCAAGGGCACGCTGTTCCTGTTCGACGAGCCCACCACGGGGCTGCACTTTGACGACATCGCCAAACTGATGCGCGCCTTTGGGCGGCTGCTCGATGCCGGGCATTCGCTCATCGTCATCGAGCACAACCTGGACGTGATTGGCGCCAGTGACTGGCTGATCGACCTGGGCCCCGAGGGCGGTGAAGCCGGGGGCTGGGTGGTGGCCCAGGGGTCGCCCGCCGATGTGCGCGAGCACCCCCACTCGCACACGGGCGCAGCCCTGCGCGATTACGCCCAGGCCATTGGTGCGGCAGGTGCCCCGGGCCATGCGGTGCACGAAAAAACGTCGCTGCTATTGAAAGAAGAGCTGGCGGCGCACTCCCTGAAAGCGCGAAAGGCCAAAAACAGCATAGAAATCATCAACGCCCGCGAACACAACCTGCGCTCTTTGAGCGTGGAGATCCCGCGCGGCCAATTCAACGTCATCACCGGCGTCAGCGGTTCGGGCAAGTCCACGCTGGCGTTCGACATTCTGTTCAACGAAGGCCAGCGCCGTTATCTCGAATCCCTCAACGCCTATGCGCGCTCCATCGTGCAACCCGCAGGGCGGCCCGAGGTGGATGCCGTCTACGGCATTCCGCCCACGGTAGCCATCGAGCAGCGCCTGAGCCGGGGCGGGCGCAAAAGCACCGTGGGCACCACCACCGAGGTCTGGCACTACCTGCGGCTGCTCTACGTCAAGCTGGGGGTGCAGCACTGCACGCGCGATGGCGCGGCGGTGCAGCCGCAAACGCCCGACGGCATTGCCGCGCAGTTGCTGAAGAACTTCCGGGGCCAGCACATCGGCCTGCTGGCCCCCCTGGTGGTGGCGCGCAAGGGCGTCTACACCGAGCTGGCCGACTGGGCGCGCCCGCGCGGCCACACCCACCTGCGGGTGGATGGCGAGTTTCTGCCCACCAGCGGCTTCCCGCGCCTGGACCGTTTCAAGGAACATTCCATCGAGCTGCCCGTGATGAGCCTGGACATCTCGCCCGCCACCGAGCCCCTGCTGCGCACGGCGCTGGCGCAGGCGCTCACGCATGGCAAGGGCGTGGTGCAGGTGCTCTCGCACCTGGACGGCCTGCGCGAAGCCATGGCGGCGGGCGCCTCCACGGCAGGCATCGGGCGTGTGCAGACGTTCTCGGCCAAACGCGCCTGCCCGGTGTGCGCTACCTCCTATGCCGAGCTGGACCCGCGCCTGTTCTCCTACAACAGCAAGCACGGCTGGTGCCCCGACTGCGTGGGCACCGGCGTCAAACTGACCAAAGAGCAGCGCAAGGTGTTCGATGATTCGGTGCTGGCCGACGACCAGAAAGGCCGTGAGCAAACTTTTGCCGAGCCCGAGGTGGACGACGTGCAGGATGCCGCCTGCCCCAGCTGCGAAGGCACGCGCCTCAATGCCACGGCACGCGCCGTGCGTTTTGGCGCCGATGCGGCCACGGGCCACCCGGGCTGGGCCATCACGGATATTGCGCGCCTGTCGGTCAGCGACATCCGCGCCTGGGTGCAGCAACTGGCGCTGAGCGGTCGCGAGGCGGACATCGCACGCGACCTCATCCCCGAGATCAAGGGCCGCCTCGCATTTCTGGAAGAAGTGGGCCTGGGCTACCTCACCCTCGACCGGGGCGCGCCCACGCTCAGCGGTGGCGAGGCCCAGCGCATCCGCCTGGCCGCGCAGCTGGGCAGCAACCTGCAAGGCGTGTGCTACGTGCTCGACGAGCCCACGATTGGCCTGCATGCGCGCGACAACCAGATTTTGCTGCGTGCCCTGCACCAGCTCAGCAGCAAGGGCAACACCCTGGTGGTGGTGGAGCACGACGAAGACACCATCCGCGCGGCCGACCATGTGATCGACATCGGCCCCGGCGCCGGCAAGCGCGGCGGCACGCTGGTGGCGCAAGGCACGGTGCAGGACGTGACCGCTGCCGAGCATTCACAAACGGGCCGCTACCTGCTGCACGCCATGCGCCATCCGCTGCAATTGCGCCGTGGCATGGAAGTGAATGCTCCTAAATTAATAGCTACTAGCGCTTTGCCAGAAAGCGCTGGAGGCCAAAAAGACCTTCAGTCCATCGGGCCCGCCCACTGGCTGGTGGTGCAGGGCGCGTACCTGCACAACCTGCACCAGGTGACGGCCCGCGTGCCGCTGCAGCGCCTGGTGGCGGTGACGGGCGTCAGCGGCTCGGGCAAATCCACGCTGGCGCGCGACGTGCTGCTGGCCAACGTGCAGGCCTGGGTGCAGCAGCGCAGTACCAAGGCCGGGCGCGATGCCATGGATGCGGGCAAGGCTCCTGCGCTGGTGGGTTGCTTGGGTTTATCGGGCTTCGAAACCATCGACCGCGTGCTCGAAGTGGACCAGACGCCGATTGGCAAAACGCCGCGCAGCTGCCCCGCCACCTATATCGGCTTCTGGGACATGGTGCGCAAGCTGTTCGCCGAAACCCTGGAGGCCAAGGCGCGCGGCTATGCCGCAGGGCGCTTCTCCTTCAACACCGGCGCGGGCCGCTGCGCCACCTGTGAGGGCCAGGGCATCCGCACCATCGCCATGAGCTTTCTGCCCGACGTGAAAGTGCCCTGCGAAGCCTGCCACGGCGCGCGCTTCAACCCCGAGACCCTGGCCGTCACCTGGCGCGGCAAGAGCATTGGCGACGTGCTGCAGATGGAGGTGGACGAGGCCGTCGCGTTCTTCGCCAGCATGCCCGCCATAGCGCACCCGCTGCAACTGCTCAAGGACGTGGGCCTGGGCTACCTCACGCTGGGCCAGCCCTCGCCTACCTTGAGCGGCGGCGAGGCGCAGCGTATCAAGCTCGTGACCGAACTCACCAAGGTGCGCGACGAAATAGGGCGGCGCGGCCAGAAGGCGCCACACACCTTCTATGTGCTGGATGAACCCACCGTGGGCCTGCACATGGCCGACGTGGACAAGCTCATCCGCGTGCTGCACCGGCTGGTCGATGGCGGGCACAGCGTGGTGGTCATCGAGCACGACCTTGATGTCATCGCCGAGGCCGACTGGGTCATCGACCTGGGCCCCGAAGGCGGGCGAGAAGGAGGACGCATCGTGGCCGCGACCACCCCCGAAGCCTTGGTGCGCCTGGGAACGCATACCGGTGTGGCGCTGGCGCCGGTGCTGGCGCGCTGAGCGGGCTGCTCCATCGCATTTTTTTATGGGTGGCCGAGCAACGTCAACTTTTTGGCGGAGTGATGTGCTTTGGGGATGTCAAAAATAATAGCTGCTGACGCTTGACCAATAAGTGTTAGAGGCCTATTTTTCTTGAAATTGCTCGCCCCCAGAAAGCGAGGGCTTTTCAGTCCGCCCGTGGTGCAAAGCGCCGCTGAAAATCGGCGATCAGCCCATTGAGGACAAAGGGATCGGTGCAGCTGTGGTGCATCCGCACCGCCAGCGGAATCAGCGTGCGCCCACCTTCGGCGTAACGCTGACCAAAATAGAAACTGCTCTGCCCCAGCGACTGGTCGGCCCGCCAGTGCAGCGTCAGGCCGGAAAACCGCAAATGGGGCAAATTACCCATGAAATGCGCGAGGCAATAGGCTTCCCTGGCGCAGGGCGGCAAGCCTGCGGGCGAGCGCGCCAGGGCGAGCATGTTGTGGTAGTTCTCCAGGAACGTCGGCAAATCCTGCTGGTAGGCGTTTTCCAGAACCAGATCTCGAAAGCGCACGTCGCCGCCGACGGCTACGGGGATAAAAATCGGTGGATTGCGCAAGACATACCAGTCGCCATTGACGCGGCGCAGGTTGAACGAGGGGTGTTGCGCCAGGGTCTGTGCGAGATGCCAGACCAAAAAGGCAAAAAAAGACGCCTGCTCGCTGTCCTGCGATAGCCCCTGGTACTGTGCAAAAGCGTTGCTGACATCCAGCTGCAAGGTCAGATCGATATGCGGGTTTTGCAGCACCGGTTCGCTGAAAAACGGCAGCGACCAGCCCAGCCATCCTGGCAATGAAGCGGGATCAATGGGCTCAGGAAGATACGACTCTGGGATGGGGGGCATGGTGGCAAGGCGTGCTGCGTAAGAAACGGGTTCTCACTGTATTGCCAACCTGCTGGCCCATGGCCCTGCCTACAGTACTGCGAACAGCTTTTCGCGCAACTCGGGCAGGCGTTTCTTGCCCGTGTTGTTGGTCTCCAGGGCGTGCGCCCAGGCAGGGTACACCTTGCGCAGCGCTTCGCTGCTCTGGCAGGCGAAGATGGCTTCGAGCAGCGAGATGCGGTTGTGGTGCCCAAAAATATTGTTGACCGTGTTGGTCATGAAGTTGCGCGCCATGTCCAGATCTTTGGTGCTGCGGGTTTCTGCGGCCGGTAGGCGGTTCAACTCGTCTTCGAATGGATCATGGGGGTGGCCTGCTGCGGCCGGCGCGGATGCAGATGCGGGCGCGGGTGCTGCTGCCCTACCTACGGCGGCAATGCACTCGCGTGTCAACAACTCGGTAAGGTGCACCTCGATGTCGTTGCCCGGCACAAAAGCCGCCAGGTCCTTGCCGCTGCGGTGCCCGTCCACCAGCACCAGCACACGCCTCGCCAGCGGCGTCAAACCCATCGCGCGCGCTTGAATTTCTTGTTGGCCTTCGGCGGTCTTGGCGTAGATACGGGAGAGCAGGGAAGCAGATAAATCGGGCATGGGGTTCGCAGACGCTTTCTTTCAGCTGGGGGCGCCAGATGTCACATAGTGTTTCTGCATCGCTTGATCTTGCTATTGGGGATTTCACTGAGGCGCCTCGTAATGCGCACAGCACCCAAAACTAGTGTTTTCCCTTGAGTTGCCACATCCCTGACTTGTTTGGGTGATTTCATCAGTTCACTGTAAGGAAGCGTGAACACAGTCGCTAACGCAAACCGACGGCACTGCCTGCGGGATGCGCGGGGGCAGTGCTTTTTTGCGCTGTGGATCTGTTCTCAAAAAAGAGGGGGTTTCATGAAGGAAGACAAAAGTAGTCACGCCTACTGGAAAGCCACGCTAAGCCTGCTAACCAGGATTCTGATCATCTGGTTTGTGGTGTCGTTTGGCGCGGGGATTCTGTTTGCCGATCTGCTCAATAGCATCAAGTTGGGCGGTTATCCATTGGGGTTCTGGTTTGCACAACAGGGCTCTATCTACATCTTCATTGCGCTGATTTTCTATTACGCCAAGAAGATGGGCGACATTGACCGCCAGTTCGACGTACACGAAGACTGAGGACTGAAATATGGAACTCCAAACCACCATTTATATTTTCGTCGGGTTGAGCTTTGCGCTCTACCTCGGCATCGCCGTATGGGCGCGTGCCGGATCGACGAGCGAGTTCTATGCAGCTGGCGGCAGCGTGCACCCCGTCACCAACGGTATGGCGACGGCCGCCGACTGGATGAGTGCTGCTTCGTTCATCTCCATGGCCGGCCTGATCTCCAACATGGGCTACGGCGGCGCGCTGTTCCTCATGGGCTGGACGGGCGGTTACGTGCTGCTGGCCATGCTGCTGGCGCCTTACCTGCGCAAGTTCGGCAAGTTCACGGTACCCCAGTTCATTGGTGATCGCTTTTACTCCAAGGGCGCCAGCACCATTGCTGTGATGTGCCTGCTGGTCGCCTCGCTGACCTACATCATTGGCCAGATGACAGGCGTTGGCATTGCATTTGCGCGATTCTTGGGCGTGTCCAGCGATACCGGCATTTACGTGGGCATGGCCATTGTGTTTGCCTACGCCGTGTTTGGCGGCATGAAGGGCATCACCTACACCCAGGTGGCGCAATACATCGTGCTGATCCTGGCCTATACCGTGCCTGCCGTGTTCATCTCGTTGCAGCTCACGGGCAACCCCATTCCCCAGCTGGGCTTGGGTTCCAACCTGGTGGACCATAACGTGTCTTTGCTGGCCACGCTCGACAAGGTCGTGACCGATCTGGGCTTTGGCAAGTACACGACGCAACTGCCCGGCAGCATGCTGAACATGTTCATGTACACACTGTCGCTGATGATTGGTACCGCTGGTTTGCCGCACGTCATCATGCGATTCTTTACCGTGCCTTCGGTGAAGGATGCACGTAGCTCGGCCGGTTGGGCGCTGATCTTCATTGCCATTTTGTACACCACGGCTCCTGCTGTGGCGGCCATGGCCAAGACCAACCTGATCCGCACGATCACGCCCGGCGTGGTGATGAACGATGCCGATCCGTTTGGCCCCGAAGCCAGCATCAAGTACGAAGCCCGTCCTGACTGGATGAAGCGCTGGGAGAAGACCGGTCTGCTGAAGTTTGCTGACAAAAACGGTGACGGCCGCATCCAGTACTACAACGACAAGACCAAGAACGCCGCCGTGCTCGACAAGGCTGCAGCTGCAGGCTGGAAAGGCAACGAATTGACCGTGAACGACGACATCATTGTGTTGGCCAATCCGGAAATCGCGCTGCTGCCTAACTGGGTGATCGCTTTGGTAGCTGCAGGTGGTTTGGCTGCGGCGCTGTCGACGGCTGCAGGTCTGCTGATGGCCATTTCCTCGGCCGTGTCGCATGACCTGATCAAGGGCGTGTTCAACCCCAGCATCAGCGAGAAGAACGAGCTGCTGGCGGGCAAGGTGTCCATGGCCGTGGCCATTGTGGTGGCTGGCTATCTGGGCCTGAATCCGCCCGGATTTGCGGCCGGTACTGTGGCCCTGGCCTTTGGTATTGCAGCCAGCTCGCTGTTCCCCGCCATCATGATGGGTATTTTCAGCAAGAAGATGAACAAGGAAGGCGCCATGGCCGGCATGCTGGCGGGCCTGTTCTTCACCTTGTTCTATGTGTTCGCACACAAGGGCGTGTTCTTCATCAAGGGCACGGAATACCTCGGCCTGATCGGTGGCGCCAACAGCTTCTTCGGTATCACGCCAGAAGCCATTGGTGCGGTTGGTGCCGGGGTGAACTTCCTGGTTGCCTTCCTGGTGGACAAGGTGACGGCACCGCCACCAGCGCATATCCAGGCCATGGTGGAGGCCGTGCGCATTCCCCGCGGCTCCAAGACGGTGTCGGGTGCGCACTAAGGCCTAGGCTGCGTGCAAGACCAGACTGCCGCCGCGCCTGCGCAGCGGCAGTCACAATAGGGGGCCCTGTCGGCTGTGCTGGCAGGGCTTTTTTTCTGAATACCGGGGTGGCACTGCAAGGCAGAGTGTCACCGCATCTGGGAGCCCTGCATGGTTTTTGATGTCAATGTCGCCTTGACGTGGATTCTGTATCTGGCGCTGTTCCCCATGGCGTATTTCTGGTTGCGCCGGGCCTGGCGCATCGTGGTGCGGCGTGATTTTTCCGAAGTGGCGCTCAAGCGTGGCGAATCACCGCCCAATCCCGAAAAATATGCGCCCTATGTCGTGGCAATCAACCTCGTTGCAGGGGGGGTGGCGTCCGTAGTGATCGTGACCGTGGCCATGGGCCTGTTTGACTACAACACCTGGTCTGCCATGGCCGGCAGCACCATCTGGTGCAAGTTTTTTCTGGATTTCGCCCTGTCACGCCAGGCGCACAACACCTTTTCCAAGGGTAAAGCCAAGGCTGAATCCAAGGTGCAACCCAAGGCTTGAATCCCGACCGCGCTGCCCGGTGCGTAAGACCTTGGTAAGTGCGGGGCGCACAATGGCAGCAGGAGGCGCTTAGACCTTCTTGCCAGGAGACCGTCGTGCTCAAAGGACTCGGCTCCCAACGCCTGGTTGCCCTGTTCACCGGCGGCTGGTTGCTTTTCAATTTTCCGCTGCTGGGCCTGTGGGACCGCGATGTGGTTCTGTGGGGAGTGCCGCTTTTCCCGCTGGCCCTGCTTGTGCTGTGGGCCGGCATCATTGCAGCGCTGGCCTGGTTGATGGAGCGCCCACAGGACCGCTTCGACGAGCGGCCTGAGGAGCGCGCGGGCATACCCCCGCCGCCAGAAGACCAGGGCTAGCCATGCTTTCGCCCTTTCTGGTCATCACGGCGTCCTTTGCCTACCTGTTGCTGTTGTTTGCAGTGGCCTACTGGGCCGATCGCCGTGCGCAGCAAGGCCGCTCTGTCATTGCCAATCCCTGGGTTTATGCGCTTTCGCTGGCGGTGTATTGCACGGCCTGGACCTACTTTGGCAGTGTGGGGCGCGCAGCGTCTGGGGGGGTCTGGTTTTTGCCGATCTACCTGGGTCCTACGCTGGTCATGGTGCTGGGCTGGATTGTGCTGCGCAAGATGGTGCGTATCGCCAAAACGTACCGCATCACGTCCATCGCCGACTTTATTGCCAGCCGCTATGGCAAAAGCCCGTTGTTGGCGGGTCTGGTGACCCTGATTGCCGTGGTGGGCATCGTGCCGTACATCGCCTTGCAGCTCAAGGCCGTTTCGGCCGGGTACACCTTGCTCACGGCCACCGACGGCGCCACGGCGATGCTGCCCTTGCACTGGAGCCAGGACAGTGCCTTCTATGTGGCGCTGGTGTTGGCCGGCTTTGCCATGGTGTTTGGTGCGCGGCACCTCGATACCACGGAGCGGCACGAGGGCATGGTGGCCGCCATTGCCTTTGAGTCGGTGGTCAAGCTGGTGGCGTTTCTGTCGGTGGGTTTTTTTGTGGTTTACAGCCTGTTTGATGGCCTGGAAGACCTGTTCGCCCGCGCGCAGGCGATTCCGGAACTGCAACAACTGTTGCGCCTGGAGCAAGGTGGGCAGTTTGCCTGGGCGCAGTGGTTCGGTCTGACGGTGCTGTCGATGTTCTCGGTGGTGTTTCTGCCCAGGCAGTTCCAGGTCATGGTGGTGGAGAACGTGCGCGAGACCCACCTGCGCCGCGCCGTCTGGGTGTTTCCGCTGTATCTGCTGCTGATCAATCTGTTCGTGCTGCCCATTGCCTTAGGCGGTCTGTTGTACTTTGGCCCGGGCCAGGCCAATGCGGAGAACTTTGTGCTGTCGCTGCCCCTGGC
>NZ_BAAGQN010000006.1:152951-200745 GCF_054783455.1 Simplicispira piscis | reverse complement strand
GTGGCCGTGTCCATCATGGTCAGCAATGAACTGGTGCTGCCCTTGCTGCTGCGCTGGCGGCACCTGCGCAGCAGCGAAGGACAAGACCTGTCGCGCGTGCTTTTGGGGATACGGCGGGCATCCATTCTGGGTGTGCTGGTGCTGGGCTATGTTTACTTTCATCTGGCAGGTGAAGCCTATGCGCTGGTGAGCATCGGGCTCATCAGTTTTGCCGCCGTGGCGCAGTTTGCACCGGTAGTGCTGGGCGGCATGTACTGGAAGGGCGGCACCCGGCAGGGCGCCCTGGCAGGCCTGTTGGCAGGTTTTTTGATGTGGGCCTATACCCTGATGCTGCCCTCGATTGCGAAGTCGGGTTGGCTCGATACCGGTTTCATTGCCCAGGGCCCTTGGGGGCTGGCGTGGCTGCGGCCTGAACAGTTGTTGGGCCTGCAGGGGTTTGACGGCCTGACACACTCGCTGTTCTGGAGCATGCTGGTCAATGGTGTGGCCTATGTGGGTGTCTCGCTGTGGCGCGTGCCCTCAGGCCGTGAAGCCAGTCAGGCCTTGTTGTTCGTCGATGTGTTCCAGCGCACAGCGGCCTCCAGCCCCGTGTTCTGGCGCGGGCGGGCCAATACGCAAGATCTGCTGCGCCTGTGCGAGCGTTTTCTGGGGGGAGCCAAGGCGCGGCCGCTTTTCGAGGCCTATGCGCTGCGCATGGGCGCAGGCTCGGTGCAAGCCCTGCGGCCCGACGCACGCCTGGTGCAGTTTGTTGAAACCCAGTTGGCCGGCGCCGTGGGCAGTGCATCGGCCCGCGCGCTGGTGGCTTCGGTGGCCGAGGAGGAAACCCTCTCACCCAGCGATGTACTGCGCATCCTGGATGAAGCTTCCCAGATACGCGCCTACTCGCGTGCGCTGGAGGGCAAGTCGCGCTCACTGGAACGTGCCACCGAAGATCTGCGCGCTGCCAATGAGCAGCTGCAAAGCCTGGACCGGCTCAAGGACGATTTCATGTCCTCGGTCACGCACGAATTGCGCACGCCTCTGACGTCCATCCGTGCATTGGCCGAGTTGATGCAGGACGACGTTGATATGTCGGCCACCCAGCGCCAGCAGTTTGTGGGCATCATCGTGGCCGAGACAGAGCGCCTGACGCGCCTGGTCAACCAGGTGCTGGACATGGCCAAAATCGAATCGGGCCATGCGGAATGGCATGTAGCCCAGGTCGATATGCGCGCTCTCGTGGAGCGGGCAGTGGCCACCACGGCCGAGGTGTTCCGGGAGCGCTCTGCCCATGTCCAGCTAGAGCTGGCAGATCAGGCGCCTTCACTCCATGCGGATCCCGACCGCATTCTCCAGGTGCTGCTCAATCTTCTCTCGAATGCCGCAAAGTTTGTGCCGCCCATCGACGGGCAGGTGCAGGTACGGCTGGTGCACGATGACCAGGGCGTTACCGTGTGCGTGCAGGACAATGGTCCGGGGGTAGAGCCAGGCCATGAGGCCATGATTTTTGACCGTTTTCACCAGACCGATATCGGTGTCCAGGTGGCGCACGGAACAGGCCTGGGCCTGCCGATCAGTCGCCACATTGCAGAACATTTTGGCGGCCGGTTATGGCTGGAGCCCACAGGCCTTGCAGGTGCGTGCTTCTGCTTCTGGCTGCCCCTGGACGCCCCCACCTGCGGAGACAAAAAACCATGACATACAAGATACTGATTGCCGACGATGAGCCCAACATCGTGATCTCGCTGGAATATTTGCTGCAGCGCGAAGGCTACACCGTGGTGGTGGCCCGGGATGGGCAGGAAGCGCTCGACACCATCGTGCGGGAGCGGCCCGCGCTGGTGCTGCTCGATGTGATGATGCCGCACAAGTCGGGTTTTGAGGTGTGCCAGGCCGTGCGTACCGACGAGAGTCTGCAGGCCACCAAGATATTGATGCTGACGGCCAAGGGCCGCGAGACCGATCTTGCCAAGGGGCTGGCCCTGGGTGCCAATGCCTACATGACCAAACCCTTCTCTACCCGCGAACTGGTTCAGAAGGTGGCCGAGCTGTTGGGGGATGCGCCGGCATGAGAAAAGTAGACCCCCGCCTGGTGTGGGCCATCGTGGCTTCTGGCTTGGTCATGGCCCTGTGGTTGGTGTTGATGTCGGTCATCGTCTGGTCTACGCTGTCGCCGGACGAGCGTATGGCCGTGGGCGACGTGCTGGCGCAGCGCACCGCCCTGGTGGCGGTGGGCTGGCTGATCGGGCTGGGCCTGGTGGCGGGCGTTCTGCGTGTCTTGCACCGCCGCTACGTGGGGGCGCCTTACCAGCTATTGGAGGAGACCCGGGTGGTGCTGGCCGCTACGACGCCCCAGAAACTCAAGCCCCGGGGCACGGCAGAAATGCAGGCCTTGGCCAGCGCCGTGAATGAGCTGGCCGCACAGCGCGACCAATTGCGCGGCGACATGACCGAACAGGTGGCGCAGGCGAGTGTGCGTGTGCAGCAGGAAAAAGACCGCCTGGCCGCCTTGATGGCCGAGCTGAACCAGAGCGTGGTGGTGTGCAACCGCGATGGGCGCATCCTGCTCTACAACCAGCGCGCACGCCAGCAGTTTCGCGCCCTGTCACAAGAGCCCGGCCTGGCCGATGGCACGGAACTGGTGGGTATTGGCCGCTCCATCTATGCCGTCTTTGACCGGCAGTTGCTGGCCCATGCACTGGAGCGCATCCACCAAAGCATGGTGCGGGGCGTGGCCAGCCCGTCGGCCCAGTTTGTCACCACCACGCAGGGCGGGCAGTTGCTGCGCGTGCAGGTGGCGCCGGTGCGTTCCGGCGGCAGCGATACTGTGGCAGGCGACGCGGCGCAGGTCGTCGTCAGCGGCTTTGTGCTGATGCTCAACAACGTCACCGCCAGCGTCGAGGAAGAAGCCGCACGCGACCAACTGCTGCACGGGCTGACCGAAGGCAGCCGCGCTTCGCTGGCCAACATCCAGGCCGCCGTGGACATGCTGGGCTACTCCGATCTGGAGCCCGCCATGCGTGAGCGCTTTCTGGGCGTGGTGCGTGACGAGGTGGGCGCCATGGGGCGACGCATCACCGACCTGGCGCAGCGCGCCACGCAGCGGCTCAAGACCCGCTGGCCCATGGAGGACATGCTGGGCGCCGACCTGGCCGCTGCTGCCCAGCGCCAGATTGCAGCCCACTGCACTTGCCCCGTCACCCTGGATGCGGTGGATACCAGCCTGTGGCTCAAGGTGGACAGCTATACCCTGCTGCAGGCCTTGACCTACCTGGCCCACCGGCTGGTGGATGAATTCGAGGTGCGCTTTCTGCAGCTGCGGCTGCAGGCGGCAGGTGCGCACGCCCAGCTCGATCTGGTCTGGAGCGGCCAGGCCATGAGCAATGAGACCGTGATGAGCTGGGAAATGGACTCGATGTACTTCGGCAACGAACGCAGTCCGCTCACCGTGCGCGATGTGATCGAGCGGCACGGCGGCGAGATGTGGTTCGAGCGCGAACGGGTGCGCCACCAGGCTTTTTTCCGTTTCATGCTGCCCCTGGCCAGCGTGCAAGGCGTGGTCGATGCGGAGTTGGGCGAGAGCGATTACAGCCGTCCAGAGTACTACGACTTCGACCTGTTCCAGATGGCTGAACAGGGCAGTGCGCTGGACGACCGGCCCCTGTCCGAACTGGCCTACACCGTGTTCGACACGGAAACCACGGGGCTCAACCCCTCCGAGGGCGACGCCATCATCCAGATCGGGGCTGCGCGTATCGTCAATGGCAAGCTGCTGCGGCAAGAGTGCTTCGAGCAACTGGTCAACCCCGGGCGTGGTATCCCTGCGGCGTCCATTCCCATTCATGGCATTACCGAAGACATGGTCGTGGGCAAGCCGCGCATTGGCGAGGTGTTGCCGGTGTTCCATGCGTTCGCGCAGGACACTGTGCTGGTGGCGCACAACGCGGCCTTTGACATGCGTTTTCTGCAGTTGCAAGAAGAGGCCACGGGCATTGCTTTTCACCAGCCGGTGCTGGACACGCTGCTGTTATCGGCAGTGGTGCATCCGCACCAGGATTCCCACCGCCTGGAAGCCATCGCCGAGCGATTCAATGTGACCGTGCTGGGGCGCCACACGGCGCTGGGCGATGCGCTGGTGACGGCAGAGATCTGGTTGCGGCTGATTCCGCTGCTGCAGGCGCAGGGCATACATACCCTGCGACAGGCGCGTGAGGCGGCGCAGAAGACGTATTACGCGCGGTTGAAATATTGAGTGTTTTTTGGCTCTGGCGCTTATAGGTTAAGCGCAGGTAGCTATTGTTTTGATAGTTTTCGAGGTGCTTTTTTGGAGGGCGGAGGCCGGGACTCGCCCCGGCGGGCGACCTCCTTTCTTGTGCGCGACAAGAAAGGAGGCAAAGAAACGCGCCCCACAGCCTGCGGCCCCTGCGGGGCAACCTGCGCCGGGGTGCTTGCGGGGTGCGCCGCATAACTCACTACGCTGCTGCGCAGCTGCGTTCAGACAAATGCGGCGAGTCAGATCACGAAGCGGGTGTGTCCTGCGGCACACCCGCCACCCCGCAAGCACCCCGCCGCAGGCGCAGCCAGAAGGGGGTTGGAAGTCCGATACGGGCCATCGCTGCGCTCGGCCCCAGGCCCTGGGCCGAGCGCAGCGATGGCCCGTGTGGATGTTGGACTCCCATCCCTTCTGTATGCGCCTGCGGCGCGCACCGCAGGTTGCCCCGTAGCGCAGCGCAGGGGTCGCAGACAGCAGGGTCGCCTTTCTTTTGGGTACTTTTCTTTGGCGAAGCAAAGAATAAGTACCTCGCCCGCCGGGGCGAGACCCGGCCTCCGCCCGCTGCAAAGGCATGCCAGTAACTATTAAAATAATAGCTACTAACGCTTGCCCCATAAGCGCTAGATCCCAAAAATACTCAATACCTCCCCGTCTGATACCGCTGCCCCAGCACCCCCTGCAGCGTTTGCACTACCGAGAAGGCTTCCTTGAGGTGGCTGCGCTCGAAGTTGGACAGCTCCTCCAGCGCCAGAAAATTGTCGGGCTCCTGCCCCTGGGTGATCTGCCGTGCCTGGTGGTCGATGCGCAGCTTGGATAGAAACTCCAGCGCATCGCGCAGGTCGCGTGCGCTCTGCGGGCTGACTTCGCCGGCCTGGGCCACCTGCTCCAGGCGGTCGTGGGTGTTCACCGCGGCCACGCCACCGGCCAGTGCATAGACGCGCGCCAGGTCCACGATGGGCACGATGCCGCTGTGTTTGAGATCGATGGTGCCGGCATTCTCGCCACCGCGGATGCGCGAGATGGTGCCAAACAGCCCCAGTGGCGGGCGGTGTTTGAGTGCGTTGCCGACCATGTGCGCCAGAAACAGGCTTTTGCCCCGGGTGCGGTGCAGCACCTCCTGGCGCAAGGAGTCGAGCAGCTCCGTCTTTCCGTGGATGGCACGCAGGTCAAAGAACACGCAGGTCAGCATCAGCGCCATGGGCTCGGGGGTGTCCACCCACTGCTGGAAATACTGCGCCCAGCGCGCGCGCGGCTGGCGCCATTTGTCGGTCATGGCCATTATTTCGCCGGGGCAGTGGATGTAGCCGCATTCGGCCAGCCCGTCGCAGACAAAGCGTGAAAAGGCGCGAAAGTACTCGCCGTGCGCTGCCTCATCGTAGCGGTCGTCCAGCACCAGGCAGTTGTCCTGGTCGGATTTGGCGGTTTGCTCGCTGCGCGCCTGTGAACCGGCCGCTACCCACACATAGTCCACGGGGGCTGGCCCCAACTGGGCTTGTGCCAGATGGATCAGGCGCGTAGTGATGGCGTCGGTGATGGTGGTGATGATGTGGCCCGTGCTGTAGGCGCTGGCATCGGCGGCGGCCAAGTGCTGTTGCAGGGGGCGTATCTTGGTGCTGGTGCGCGCGAGTCCTTCGACGCTCGTCTGCTTGTACACGTCGCCCGCAAGATAGACCGGCGAAGTGCTGTGCTGCTCGGCCAGATCAGTGGCTGTGATCATGCCGACGATGCGTGTGCCGTCCATCACGGGCATGTGGTGGATATTGTGCCGTGCCATCAGCAGCAGGGCCTCGAATGCCGGGCTTGGTGCCTGCATGGTCAAGGGGGCCAGCGTGGCGATGTCGGAGACCGGGCGATCAATGTCCAGGCCCTGTGCCACCACGCGGTTGCGCAGGTCACGATCGGTCACCAGGCCGAAAAGGTGGCCTTGTTGTACCAGCAGCACGGACGAGACCCGCAGTTCGCACATCTGCTGCGCTGCTGCGCGAATGGAGGTTTCCGGCGCGAGGGTGATGGGCTCACGTTTGATGAGCGCGCGCACCGAGGTGGCCAGCAGGTTCAGATGCACGCCCGCGTCGGGCGACGGCACAGCACTGGCTTGCCCTGCGACAGGCAGAGAGGGGAAAAAATAGGCCAATGCACCGTGCTCGCGGCACAGGGCGGCCACGGTTTCTGCGTCCAACCACGCAATGCGGCAATCGGATGCAGCGGTGGCCTGCCAGGTGGACAGGTGTTGTTCCGGTGTGGCGCCAAAGCCAAACATGTCGCCCGGCTGCAGGTGCACAGCGATGTCCAGATCGGGATCGTGCAGATCCACCATGCCGTCCAGGATGAGCCCGGTGCGGTTGTGCAGTTGGCCCTGCGGCCGCAGGGACGTGCCTACGCTGGCTTCTGTCTGCTCCCACTGGGGCGCCAGCGTGGCCAGCACGGCCGGTTCAAGCTGGCTCCAGATGCGGTGCCGGGCCAGTGCCTGCAGGACGGTGGCCGGGGCGGAAGACGATTCTGGGTTCATGGCAATGCAGCACCAGTGGGGATGGATGCACCCATTGTTGCAGCAGTGGGCAGGCTCCACCCATGGGGTTGATCCTGCCCTGTGCCTAACCGGGAATGACCGTGACGGCAGGCAGTGTGTGGGGGTCGATGGCCTCTTGTAGCGTGCCCCCCGTGTGGATGGGTTTTGCCGGGCGCTGCAGCAGTTCCCGCACGAAGTTGGGTTGTGCCAGCAGCGCATGGTGCATGGCACCGTTGTAAAGCTGCAAATCCTTCAGTCCATGCGCGGCGATGCGAGCATCCACTTCGGCTGCGCTCAGCGCGGCAGGATCCGTGTCGCAGGAGGCCATGGCCATGCACCACAGCGTGCCGTACAGAGGCACATATTGAAGATAGGGCTGCACGATGGGAAAGGCCGTGCGCAGCGACGCAGCGATGCGCGCCATCGACTCCGGGAGATGGATGGGCGAGCCCAGGTGCAGTGACAGCACACCGCCCGGATTCAGGGCACGACGGCAGGCGGCATAGAACTCGACGGTGTAGAGATCGAGTGCCGGGCCGATCGGGTCGGTCAGGTCAAGCACGATCTGATCAAAGCGTTCGGTGCACGATTCGATCAACGCGCGCGCATCACCCAGGCGGACTTCCAAGCGCGGGTCATCCAGTGCACCATGGTGGATATTGCCCAGCCATTCGCGAGCCATGTGCACGACATCTGCGTCCAGTTCGGCGAGCAGGACGCGCTCCATGCTCGGGTACTTGAGCAATTCCTCGGCAGCGCCACCATCGCCACCGCCCACCACCAGCGCGCTGCGCGGCGCGCCATGGGCGATGGCCGGCAAATGCACCATGGGCTCGTGGTAGAAAAATTCGTCGCGCTCGGAGGTCATGAAGCAGCCGTCGATGCGCATCACGCGACCAAACAGCGCGTTGTCGAACACCTCGATGTGTTGCCAGGGGGACTGCTTTTGCGCCACCCGGGTGCTCTCGCGCAGGTAGAAACCGAAATCGGGCGTCAGGCGTTCGGCCATGTAGCGGGGTTCGGACATGTCAGCGTTCCTTTCTGCCGTGCGCGTCGTATGCAGCCCATGCAAACGGCGCGGCCCCAGGCGAGGGACGCCGAGCAAGGGCCGCCCCACAGCAAGGGCGTCGTCCCCCTGGAGGGGGAAGGCGGCTCAGGGGGTGTTCCATTTCAGGCGCGCTCGACACGGTGCAGATGGGGGTCGGCCGGGTTGAAGGCCGCCTGGATGTCGTTGAACAGTTTTTGCGCCTTGGGGCGGTTGTCGGTGGAGTAGTTGCAGACGTAGACATCGACGGTCACGTAGCCCGATTCGGGCCAGGTGTGGATCGACAGGTGCGATTCGGCCAGCACCACCACGCCGGTCACGCCGCCGCCCTCGCCAAAGCTGTGGAACAGGCTACCCACCGAAGTCAGGTCTGCTGCTGCCACGCGGGCTTTGCAAAAATCTTCCAGGTACTCTGCATCGTGCATCAGGCGGCTGTCACACAGGCAGCCATAGAGGTCGCCGATCAGGTGCAGGCCCGTGGCATTGCGTGCTTTGGGTGATGCGACGACAGGGGCGAGCGTGGGTGGCACGGGGCATAGCGTTTTCATGGGTGCGGTTTCTCCCTTTTTGCGAGGTGGGCAAAAATCGGCAGACCATGGAATGCAAGCCACGTCTGCCGCCCGGTGTGTTGCAGGCGGTGGGCACGTGGGGGAATGGGAGAAGCGTCGCCGGCCATCTTGCCGCGCCCTCGTTCCGTTGTACGTGTATGACGCCAATGCAACGCTGACAGCAATCCGCCCGGCCGGGCGAGCGGTTTTTCTGAACCTGAAATTATAGCTTTTTTGGTGCGGAGCACTTTGGGCGGTGCCCGGGTCGGCCAAAATCATGTGGCGTGCTCTGGGATTGCACGGGTAAAAAAGGGGTCGACAGGCCCATAGGGCAATCCCTTATATGATTGTACGCCTTTGGCGCCTGCGTTTTCGCCCATGTCTCTCACCTCCCCACACTGTCCCGATCCCTTGGTCGAGCTGCGCAATGTCCATTTTGCTTACGGCGCGCAGCCGGTTTTGCGTGGGCTGTCGCTGGCGGTGCCGCGGGGCAAGGTCACGGCCATCATGGGCGCTTCGGGCGGAGGCAAGACGACGGTGTTGCGCCTGATTGGCGGTCAGCAGCGCGCCCAGCAGGGCGAGGTGCTGTTCGACGGCAAGGATGTCGGGCGCATGGATAGGGCGCAGCTTTATGCCGCACGGCGGCGCATGGGCATGCTGTTCCAGTTTGGCGCGCTGTTTACTGACATGAGTGTGTTCGAGAACGTCGCTTTTCCACTGCGTGAGCACACCGATCTGTCCGAAGCGCTGGTGCGCGACATTGTGCTCATGAAGCTGCACGCTGTGGGCCTGCGCGGAGCACGCGATCTCATGCCCGCCCAGATCTCTGGTGGCATGGCGCGTCGCGTGGCGTTGGCGCGGGCCATCGCGCTGGACCCGGAGCTGGTGATGTACGACGAGCCTTTTGCCGGGCTGGATCCGATCTCGCTGGGCACGGCGGCGCAACTCATCCGCCAGCTCAATGACGCCATGGGGCTCACCACTGTGCTTGTCTCGCATGACCTGGAAGCCACTTTCAAGCTGGCCGATCATGTGGTCATCCTGGGGCCGGGCATCATTGCGGCGCAGGGCACTCCCGACGAGGTGCGCCACAGTATCGACCCTTTGGTGCACCAGTTTGTCAATGCGCTGCCCGTGGGGCCCGTGCCCTTCCATTACCCGGGGCCCGATGTGGCGCAGGATTTCGGCCCGTTGGACGGGGGGGCGACATGAGCTGGTACCGCCCCTCCGATCTGGGTTTTGCCGTGCGCTGCAAGCTGGCTGATATCGGCCTGGGCGCGCGCCTGTTCGGGCGATTGTTGAAATTGTTTTCGGCGGTGTGGCAACGCCCGGGCCTGGTGCGCGATCAGGTGCATTTTTTGGGCAATTATTCGCTGGCCATCATCACTGTGTCGGGCCTCTTTGTCGGGTTCGTGCTGGCCCTGCAGGGTTATTACACCTTGCAGGACTTTGGTTCGACCGAAGCGCTCGGGCAACTGGTGGCGCTGAGCTTGCTACGGGAACTCGGGCCGGTGATCACTGCGCTGCTGTTTGCCGGGCGTGCCGGTACCTCGCTCACCGCGGAGATCGGCCTGATGCGCGCGGGCGAGCAGCTCAGCGCCATGGAGATGATGGCGGTCGACCCCGAGCGCCGCATTCTCGCGCCGCGCTTCTGGGCTGGCATTGTGGCCATGCCGGTGCTGGCGGCGGTGTTCAGTGCCGTGGGCGTGGTCGGTGGCTGGGTGGTTGCGGTCGGCATGATCGGCATTGACAGCGGCTCTTTCTGGAGCCAGATGCAGGGTGGCGTGGATGTTTTTAGTGACGTGGGCAATGGCGTCGTCAAGAGCGTCGTGTTTGGTTTCACGGTGACCTTTGTGGCGCTGCTGCAGGGTTACACGGCCCGGCCCACGCCTGAAGGCGTGTCGCGGGCGACCACGCGGACCGTGGTGGTGGCGTCGCTGGCGGTGTTGGGTCTGGATTTCATCCTCACGGCCCTGATGTTCAGTATCTGAAGGAAAAGGGAAGAACGATGCAGCAGTCCAAGAACGATGTCTGGGTCGGCCTGTTCGTCATGCTCGGCGTGGTGGCGCTGGTTTTTCTGGCATTGCAGTCGGCCAACCTGCTGACGCTGAACTTCCAGACGGGCTACCGCGTGACGGCGCGTTTTGACAATATCGGGGGTCTCAAGCCCCAGGCGGCTGTGCGCAGCGCGGGCGTGGTGGTAGGGCGTGTGGAATCGATCACGTTTGATGACAAGACTTACCAGGCCCGTGTCACCCTGCAATTGCAGGATCGCTATGCTTTCCCGAAAGACAGCTCGCTCAAGATTCTCACCAGTGGTTTGCTCGGTGAGCAGTACATTGGTATCGAGGCAGGAGCCGACGAGCACAATCTGGCGGCAGGAGATGCGGTGTCCGCAACGCAATCTGCCATCGTGCTGGAAAATCTCATCAGCCAGTTTCTTTTTAACAAGGCCGCCGAAGGCGTGCCCGCAGCAGACAGCAGCAAATGACCACCGCGATGACCAAGGGCGCGCAGCGTCCTGAAAAAAAACATGCCACGGGCGCCAGCCGGGCCGCCGCCCTGGTCCTGGGCGCTCTGTTGCTGGCGGGCTGCGCCAGCGGCCCTCAGGCCCATCCGGACGACCCGCTGGAACCCTACAACCGCAGCATGACGCGCTTCAACGATGCGGTGGATGCGGCTGTCCTCAAACCAGTGGCCACGGCCTACCAGCAGGCCACGCCTGCGCCGGTGCGCACCGGAGTCAGCAACTTCTTCTCCAATCTGGGTGATGCGTGGTCGTTTGTGAACAATACGCTGCAGTTGCGGGCCGAGGGCGCGTTGTCCAGTTTCTTCCGTGTGGGCATCAACACCCTCATGGGTCTGGGCGGCGTGCTGGACGTGGCCAGCGAGATGGGGCTGGAACGGCACAAGCAGGACTTTGGGTTGACATTGGGGCGCTGGGGCATGCCGCCCGGTCCGTATCTGGTGCTGCCCATCTTGGGGCCATCCACCGTGCGCGACACACTGGCGTTGCCTGTGGATATGCGGGGCAACCCCGTGCGCCAGGTCGACCCCGTGTCGGCCCGCAACAGCCTGTATGCCCTGCGTGTGGTGGATACCCGCGCAAACCTGCTGCGCGCCGGCGAGGTGCTGGATGGTGCTGCACTGGACAAATACAGCTTTACGCGCGACGTGTTCCTGCAAGTGCGCAGCCAGCGTGCTGCTGAAGCCGCTGGACGTGATGCTGCGCCCGGCAGTGATGATGGCCGACTGCCCCCCGAGCCGCAAGAGTGAATCCGGGCACGTGTTGAAGTGAGGAAAGAATGATCAAACGACGTTATTTGGGGCGCTTGGCAGCCAGTCTGGTTGCCGTGTGGGCTTTGGCCGGGGCCGGCGTGGTGCACGCCGCCGACGAGGCGCCCGATGTGATGGTGCAGCGGCTGTCTACCGAAGTGCTGGATGCGCTGCGTGCCGACAAATCCATCAAGGCGGGCGAGCTCGACAAAGTCATTGCGCTGGTGGACAAAACCATCATGCCGAACGTGAACTTCCGCCGTATGACCGCAGCCGCTGTCGGCCCAGGCTGGCGCAAAGCCAGCCCCGAGCAGCAAAAGCGCTTGCAGGACGAGTTCAAGACCCTGTTGGTGCGCACCTACGCCGGGGCGTTGGCGCAGGTGAGCGACCAGACCATCCACGTCAAGCCGCTGCGGGCCAGCCCGCAGGACAAGGACGTGCTGGTGCGCACCGAGGTGCGCGGCCGGGGGGATCCGGTGCAGCTCGATTATTGGCTGGAGAAAACCCCCGGCGAGGGCACGGGCTGGAAAATCTACAACCTCAATGTGCTGGGAGCCTGGTTGGTGGAAACCTACCGTAGCCAGTTTGCCCGGGAGATCAATGCGAAGGGCATCGACGGCCTGATCGACGCCCTGACCGCGCGCAACCAAAGCAACGCCAAGGGCTGAAGGCATGGACACGGTGCTGGCCTTGCCGGTTGAACTGACGCACCGCCAAGCCAGCGGCGTGCTTGAGCCGCTGCTGCAGGGGTTGCGTGCGGGCCCGGCATTGCACTGGGTCATCGATGCCGGTGCGCTGCGGGTGTTCGACAGTTCGGCGCTGGCCGTGTTGCTCGAATGCCGCCGCGAGGCGCTGGCGTGCCACAAAACCCTGGCCATCAAGGATTTGCCCCCGGCACTGGCGGGAATGGCTGCGTTGTACGGCGTGGAATCTTTGCTCCCCGCGCAGGCCGCTGGGGCGTGATGCCCCCATGGCCCGTGGCGGTGCATGGCAGCCTTGGATAGCCCCTTAGAACGTGTTCAATGTCTTTTGGTAGATCGCATTGGAGTGCAATCGGGATGAGTGGGTGGCCCAGATGCGCCGCACGGGCTCGTGCCCATGCCAGCAGATGGGGCGCCCAATCGCCCGATTTCACTCCAACCCTTGGGGCAAGTTCCTTTTCGGGCGGTCTGCGGCGTTGCAGCGCTTGTCCATAGCCGGGCTATGGACGGCGCACTGCGCCTTGCATCCCATCCCGAAAAGGTACTTGTGCGACTCCAAAAGACATTGAACACGTTCTTAGGGCCAAGGCCGTAAAATCGCTGTCTCACATGCCTGCAGTCTCCTTCCAATCCGTCTCCAAGACCTATTCCACGCCCCGGGGCTCTTTTCATGCGCTCAGCGGCGTGAGCCTGGACATCGAGGAAGGCGAGTTTTTCGGCCTGCTGGGTCCCAACGGTGCGGGTAAAACCACCCTGATCAGCATTTTGGCGGGCCTGGTGCGTGCCAGCACTGGCCGCGTGCTGGTGCAAGGCAGCGATGTTCAGCAGGACTATGCCCAGGCCCGGCGCAAGCTGGGCGTAGTGCCGCAGGAATTGGTGTTTGACCCCTTTTTTAGTGTGCGCGAGGCGCTGCGCTTTCAGTCGGGCTATTTCGGCGTGCGCCACAACGACGACTGGATCGATGAACTGCTCGCCAACCTGGGTCTGACCGACAAGGCCCAGGCCAATATGCGCCAGCTCTCGGGCGGCATGAAGCGCCGTGTGCTGGTGGCCCAGGCGCTGGTGCACAAGCCGCCCATCATCGTGTTGGACGAGCCCACGGCCGGGGTCGATGTGGAATTGCGCCAGACGCTCTGGCACTTCATTGCCAAGCTGAACAAGCAAGGCCATACCGTCTTGCTGACCACGCACTACCTGGAAGAAGCCGAGGCCCTGTGCGGGCGCATTGCCATGCTCAAGAACGGGCGCGTGGTGGCGCTCGACCGTACCAGCGAACTGCTCAAGGCGGCCTCGGGCAATGTGCTGGTCTTCAAGACCGACAGCGCTTTGCCTGACGCGCTGGCCGCACAGGCCCGTGTGACGGGGCGGGTGGTGCAATTGGCGGCCAATGATGCGCAGGACATTGAGCACTATCTGGCCATGCTGCGTGAGGCCGGTGTCGAGGTGCAGGACATCGAGATCCGCCGTTCCGACCTGGAGGATGTGTTTCTCAACGTCATGGCCGCCGCAGCGGCCGCCGAGGAAGTTGCTGGCGCATCCCTGCAGCCACTGGAGCACGTATGACCGGTTGGCAGATGCTTTTCTACAAGGAGGTGCTGCGCTTTTGGAAGGTCAGCTTCCAGACGGTCGGCGCCCCCGTGCTGACCGCCGTGCTCTACCTGCTGATCTTTGGCCACGTGCTGCAAGACCATGTGAAGGTGTACGACCGCATCGACTACGTCTCCTTCCTGGTGCCCGGCCTGGTGATGATGAGCGTGTTGCAAAACGCCTTTGCCAACAGCTCATCCAGCCTGGTGCAGAGCAAGATCATGGGTAGCCTGGTGTTCCAACTGCTCACGCCCATGTCGCACCGCGCGTGGTTTGTGGCCTATGTGGGTTCGTCCATGCTGCGCGGTCTGGTGGTGGGGCTGGGGGTTTTTCTGGTGACGCTGGTTTTTGCACTGCCCGAGCTGGCGGCGCCGCTGTGGATCATTGTGTTTGCCTTGCTGGGGGCGGCGCTGCTGGCCACGCTGGGCATCATTGCCGGGCTTTGGGCCGACAAGTTCGACCAGATGGCGGCCTTCCAGAACTTCATCATCGTGCCCATGACGTTTCTCTCGGGCGTTTTCTATTCCATCAGCTCACTGCCACCGTTCTGGCAGGCAGTGAGCCACCTGAACCCGTTTTTCTACATGATCGATGGTTTCAGGTACGGCTTTTTTGGCCAGAGCGATGCCTCGCCCTGGCTCAGCCTGGGCATCGTCGGCACGGCCTGGCTGTGCGTGAGTGCCCTGGCCCTGCAGTTGCTGCGCACCGGGTACAAGATTCGCTCATGACCCGTGTGCTGTACTCCATGGGCGGCCCGGTGCCGCTGTTTTTTGCCTGCAGGCCGATAGGGCGCAGGCTGTTTTTCCTGGGAACCTGACATGACCGCCGACGAGATCCGCAACCTCATCAGCACGGGCCTGGCCTGTGAATACATCACGCTCGAAGGCGATGGACGCCACTGGTACGCCACCATTGTCTCGCCCGAATTTGAAGGCAAGCGCCCCATTGCACGCCACCAGCGCGTCTATGCCACGCTGGGCGGCAAGATGCAGACCGATGAGGTGCATGCCCTGTCCATGAAAACCTTCACCCCCGCCGAATGGGCGGCCCAGGCAGAGCGCTGAGCGACTCGTATGCTATTAAAAATATAGCTTGCAGCGCTTTATAGGTGGGCTCTAGGGCCTGTTTTTACTCATATTTTGAATTGCTGACCATGGACAAGCTCCTCATCCGCGGTGGCCGCCCCTTGCAGGGCGAGGTGCCGGTCTCGGGCGCCAAGAATGCGGCCCTGCCCGAGCTGTGTGCCGCGCTGCTGACGGCCGGGCCGGTGGTGCTGCGCAACGTGCCCCGGCTGCAGGATGTGAACACCATGCTCAAGCTCATCCGCAACATGGGCGTGGTGGCCGAGCGCGGCGACGATGGCAGCGTGCGCATTGATGCCAGTGGCCTGAATACGCCCGAAGCGCCGTACGAGCTGGTCAAGACCATGCGCGCCTCGGTGCTGGCCCTCGGCCCGCTGCTGGCGCGCTTTGGTGAGGCCACGGTATCGCTGCCGGGCGGCTGCGCCATTGGCTCGCGCCCGGTGGACCAGCACATCAAGGGCCTTACCGCCATGGGCGCCGACATTGTGGTCGAACACGGCTACATGATTGCCCGCCTGCCCGAGGGCCGCACGCGCCTGCAGGGCGCACGCATCACCACCGACATGGTCACCGTGACCGGCACCGAGAATTTCCTCATGGCCGCCAGTTTGGCCGAGGGCGAGACGGTGCTGGAAAACGCCGCACAGGAGCCTGAGATCTCCGATCTGGCCGAAATGCTGATCGCCATGGGCGCGCAGATCGAAGGCCATGGCACCAGCCGCATCCGCATCCAGGGCGTCGAACAGTTGCACGGCTGCGAGCATGCGGTGGTGGCCGACCGCATCGAGGCCGGTACCTTTCTGTGCGCTGTGGCGGCCACCGGGGGTGACGCCTTTTTACGCCATGCCCGTGCGGACCACCTTGATGCCGTGATCGAAAAGTTGCGCGAAGCTGGTGCCACCGTTGAGGCCGCGCAGGGCGGCATCCATGTGCGCAGCCCAGGTGCTGCGGCCTTGCGTGCGCAGGGTTTTCGCACCACCGAATACCCAGGCTTTCCCACCGACATGCAAGCCCAGTTCATGGCGCTGAACTGCGTGGCACAGGGCACGGCCACGGTCACCGAAACTATTTTTGAAAACCGCTTCATGCATGTGAACGAGCTGGTGCGGCTGGGTGCGCGCATCCAGGTCGATGGTCGCTTGGCGGTGTCCGAGGGCGTGCCCCGCCTCTCGGGCGCAACGGTCATGGCCACCGACCTGCGGGCCTCGGCCAGTCTGGTGATCGCCGGGCTGGTGGCCGAGGGCGAGACCGTGGTGGACCGCATCTACCACCTCGACCGCGGCTACGACTGCATGGAAGCCAAACTGCGCGGCCTGGGCGCAGACATTGAAAGAATCTGATGATTACGCTTGCTCTCTCCAAAGGCCGCATCTTCGACGAGATCATGCCGCTGCTGGCCGCTGCTGGTATCGAGGTGCTGGAAGACCCTGAAAAATCGCGCAAGCTGATTCTGGCGACCAACCAGCCTGATGTGCGCGTGGTGCTGGTGCGCGCCTCCGATGTGCCCACCTACGTGCAGTACGGCGGCGCCGACATGGGCGTGTGCGGCAAGGACACGCTGATCGAGCACAGCGCCGAATGGGGCGGTGCCGCGCGCTCGGGCCTGTTTTTGCCGCTGGACCTGCGCATTGCGCGCTGCCGCGTGAGTGTGGCCGTGCGTTCCGACTTCGACTACGAAAACGCCGTGCGCCAGGGCGCCCGCCTGCGGGTGGCTAGCAAGTACACCGCCATCGCCCGCGATTTTTTTGCCACCAAGGGCGTGCATGTGGACATGATCAAGCTCTACGGCAGCATGGAACTGGCGCCCCTCACTGGCCTGGCCGACGCCATCGTCGATCTGGTGTCCACCGGCAACACCCTCAAGGCCAACCACCTGGTGGAGGTCGAGCGCATCATGGACATCAGCTCGCACCTGGTGGTCAACCAGGCGGCGCTCAAGCTCAAGCAGGCACCGCTGCGCCGCATCATTGATGCGTTTGCCTCCGCCATTCGTCCTGAACCTTGAACCCTGAGAACCGCTTGAGCAAGGGCGTTCAGTAAATTATTCGCCACCCCCAGACTGGGCCGACTGATCTCCCTACGACAATGCGCTTGCCTCAGGCAAATTCGTGTCTGAATGCAACAGTAAATTCAAAAACTTCAGGGATCGTATGTTCAAGAAAATTGCTTTGATCGGTGTATTGGCTGTGACCGGTGTTGCCGGTGCTGCAGATGCAGACTTCACGCTTGTCAACCGCACGGGTTATGCACTCAATGAAGTTTATATCTCGCCCACGAAAATGGACAAGTGGGGCAAAGACCGTTTGGGCGACAACCAGTTGCTCAATAGCCAGGCGCGCAAGTTCAAGTTCGGTGATACCAAGCATTGTGTACAGGACATCAAAGTCGTGTTCACGGACGACGAATCTGAGGTCGAATGGGAGGGTTTCAACCTGTGTGAGCTGGACAAGATCACGCTGCGTTACAACCGCAAGACAGGCGACGTATCGGCCGACACCGAATAAACCTCCGCCTTTAATTTTCGATAGAGAGCCATGAAAGCCACACCCGTTCGTTTGCGCACCGAGAGTGCCGATTTTGAAAATGCTTTTCAGAGCCGGTTGCATTGGTCGGCCGACCAGGATGCCGCCATCGAGCAGCGGGTGGCCGACATCCTGGCCGACGTGCGCAAGCGTGGCGATGCCGCCGTGCTCGAATACACCGCCCGGTTCGACGCGCTGCAAGCCCCCACGCTGCAGGCGCTGGAGCTGACGCAGGCCGAACTCAAGGCCGCTTTTGACGCCATTCCCACCGCCCAGCGCGATGCCCTGCGGGCCGCCGCCGCACGGGTGCGCAGCTACCACGAGGCCCAAAAGAAGGCCTGCGGCGAGAGCTGGAGTTACCGCGATGCGGACGGCAGCCTGCTGGGCCAGAAAGTGACGCCGCTGGACCGCGTGGGCATCTACGTGCCCGGCGGCAAAGCGGCTTACCCGAGCAGCGTACTGATGAACGCCATTCCGGCGCACGTTGCCGGTGTGGGCGAAATCATCATGGTCGTGCCCACACCCAAAGGCGAGAAAAACCCGCTGGTACTGGCCGCCGCGTACGTGGCCGGCGTCACGCGCGCCTTCACCATCGGCGGTGCGCAGGCCGTGGCCGCGCTGGCCTACGGCACGCAGACCGTGCCCAAGGTAGACAAAATCACCGGCCCTGGTAACGCCTACGTGGCCAGCGCCAAGAAGCATGTGTTTGGCACCGTGGGCATCGACATGATCGCGGGCCCCAGCGAAATCCTCGTGCTGGCCGACGGCAGCACGCCCGCCGATTGGGTGGCCATGGACCTTTTCAGCCAGGCCGAACACGATGAGCTGGCGCAGAGCATCCTGCTGTGCCCGGATGCGGCCTACATTGACGCCGTGCAGCGCGAAATCGACCGCCTGCTGCCCACCATGCCGCGCGCCGAGATCATTGCCAAGAGCCTGACCGGCCGGGGGGCGCTGATCCATACGCGCAGCATGGAAGAGGCGTGCGACATTTCCAACCGCATCGCGCCCGAGCACCTCGAAATCTCCAGCCACGAACCGCACCGCTGGGAGCCGCTGCTCAAGCACGCGGGCGCCATCTTCCTGGGTGCCTATACCAGCGAGAGCCTGGGCGACTACTGCGCCGGCCCCAACCATGTGCTGCCCACCAGCGGTACGGCGCGTTTTTCCTCGCCGCTGGGCGTGTACGACTTCCAAAAGCGCAGCAGCCTCATCGAAGTGAGCAAGGCCGGTGCGCAAGTGCTGGGCCCGATCGCTGCCACCCTGGCCTATGGCGAGGGCCTGCAGGCGCATGCGCAGGCCGCGGAGATGCGGTTGAGCCGGAACCCGTCATAGATTCATGTGTATCGTGAATTTTCACGAAAATTGCCACGAGGGCATGCACAGCATGCGCAATGTGCTTCTCTTTTGATAGTGCACATGCTGGGTGCCCTGGTCTTTGTGCGCTGCATCTGGGCTGGGCTGTGCCTGCTGGCATGCACAGCCCTTGCGACCCAGGCCGCCTCGGCCATGCCCTGTGACGGCGCGCAGCGCATCCGTTTGCGCGTGCCCGTGGAACTGAGCGCACAGGAGCGCGCCCAATTGCGCGCCTTGCCGCCCCTGCGCATCTTTGCCGTGAACGCTCCGCCGATGGCGCAGTATGAAAAAGACCGAGATACCTACACCGGTATCAGCCCGGATGTGCTGTGCTTCATGGCGCAGCAGACCGGTTTGCGCTACGAATTCATCACCCGCCAGGAACTGACGGTTGCCGAGAAAATTCGGCAGGTGCAGGAGGGTCGTGCCGATGTGTTCGTCCCCCTGAGCCACCAGCCTGAGCGCGCGCGCAAGGGCATTTTCACGAAGTCTTATTACGCAAGCCAATATGCCGTCATCGCCCGCAAGGGGCGGCGTCTGTCTGTGGGCGCCAGCACCGATCTGGCGCAGTACCGCGTGGGCTTCATCGGTGGTGTGGCGCTCGAACCCATTTTGCGGGACATCGTGCCTGCATCCCAGTTGCACAGCTTCGATGCATCGGTGGTCGGCAAGGGCCTTTTTCAGGCACTGCGCAGTGACGCGATCGATGTGGCCGTTTTCAACACCGATTTCTTTTCGCAAGAGCGTTACCGGCATGATCTCTTTGATCTGGAAATCATTCAGACCCTGAGTGAATTCCCGCGCGCCTATAGTTTCTATTTCAGTCGTACACCAGAGCATGAGCGCGTCGTTGCGGTGTTGGACCGCTATCTGGCGGTCATGGACATTTCTGCATCCCTGGAAGCGCACGAAGTGGGCGAACGCCTGTTGATGGAGCGCTATGTGGCGCAGCGCAGCCAGCGCACTTTGCTGCTGGCGGCCAGCCTTGCTGCGGCACTGCTGGCCCTGGCGTCGTACGTAGCGCTGCGCAAGCACCGCAACCTGTCCCTGCGCCTGGCCGCCAGCCATGCACAAATTTTGGCGCAGCAACAGGCACTGCAGGCCGCCAATGAGGAGCTGGAGCGGTTGAGCCAGACCGATGGACTCACCCGCTTGGCCAACCGGCGCCACTTTGACCTGGTGCTGGCACGCGAACATGCAATCCATCGGCGCACAGGAGCTCCCTTGAGCTTGCTGCTGATCGACGTGGACCACTTCAAGCACGTGAACGACCACTTCGGCCATGCCGTGGGCGACGACTACTTGCGTGCCGTCGCCCGCACGCTTGAACGCGGTGTCGCCCGCGCCACAGATCTGGTGGCACGCTATGGCGGAGAGGAGTTCGCCTGTCTGCTGCCCGACACTGACCCTGAAAACGCCCGTGCGGTGGCTGAGCGCATTCGTGCCGGCGTGGCGGAACTTGATCTGCCCAACCCCCAAGCCGATATTCCATACCTGACGGTGAGTATTGGCCTTGCCAGCCTGCAAGGCGGTGAATACGGTGCGCCGGACTTGTTGGCCAGTGCCGACGCCCAGCTTTACGCCGCCAAACAGGCGGGGCGCAATAACGTGCGTTCGACGGTACTCTCTTCTACGCCCGTGACGCTGTAGACACGAATTTCGCGCAACACGAAATTCGTGCGACACGAATTTCGTGTAGAATAGTTACTATGAAGAATCTCACCATCACCGTCGATGACAACGTGCTGGAATGGGCGCGCATCGAAGCTGCGCGACGCGGCAGCAGTGTTTCGCGCATGGTGGGAGATTTTTTGGGTGAAATGCAGCGCCGCGAGGACGCTTATGAGCGTGCCTACCTTGCCTGGCGCACCGACGAGCGCACTTGGCGCTCGACGGGTGACGACGCACAGGTCACCGCTATGCCCCCCGAGGCGCCACGCAGCGTCAGCTTGGCCCGCAGCAACGCAGCCACGGTGCCGAACCAGCCATCGCCAGCGTTGGCCACCGACGCGCTGGTGTTTGTAGATACCTCGGTGCTGGTCGCCGCCGAAGACACCTCAGCGGGCGCTCTCTATACGCAGGTGCTGAACAGACTTGACCACCTCTGGCGCGAGCGCACCGGCCGTGTCAGCACGCAAGGTCTGACTGAATTCTATGAATCTGTCACAGGCCGCGCCCAGCATCCCCTGCCACAGGGCGATGCGCGGGCGGCCATCCGCCGCTACAACAGCTGGACACCCTGGCAGAACGACGCCGCCACGCTGGAGACTGCGTGGGCGCTGCAGGCACGCCACACCCTGGCCTGGGGTGACTGCCTGGCGCTGGCGGCTGCGCAGCACAGCGGCTGCGCAGCATTGCTGTCGCTGCACTTGCCCGAAGGTGAGCAGTACGGCGGCGTGCAGGTAGCCCACCCGTGCAGCGTGCACTTTGCCGCAGCTTGATGCTTGGCCGCATTTTGGACATTCGCCTTTGTTTTGACGGAGTGACCGACTGATGACATCCGATACATCCCTTTCCCCGGCGTTGCAGCGCATCCGTCCCGATGTGCGCACCATGCACGCCTATGTGGTGCAAAGCTCTGATGGTCTGCTGAAGATGGACGCCATGGAAAACCCCTTCGGCCTGCCTGCTCCATTGCAGGCCGCGCTGGGCCAGCGCCTGGGCGCATTGCCGCTCAACCGTTACCCGGGCGAGGGTGTGGCGCGCTTGCAGCACGCGCTGGCGCGCCATGTAGGCATGCCTGCCGACTGCGCCCTGGTGCTGGGCAATGGCTCGGACGAACTTATCACCCTGCTGGCGCTGGCCTGCGCCCAGCCGGGCGCCAAAGTGCTGGCGCCGGTGCCGGGCTTTGTCATGTACGCCATGAGCGCGCAGTTGCAAGGACTGGGTTTTGTCGGCGTGCCGCTTACGCCTGATTTTGAGCTAGACGAAGCGGCCATGCTGGCTGCCATTGCCGAGCACCGCCCGGCCATCACCTACATTGCCTATCCCAACAACCCCACGGCCACGCTGTGGGACGAGGCGGTGGTGCAGCGCATCGTGGATGCCGTGGGCGCATGCGGCGGTATCGTCGCCATGGACGAGGCCTACCAGCCTTTCGCCAGCCGCACTTGGCTCGATCGCATCCGCGCAGAACCTGCGCGCAACGGCCATGTGCTGTTGATGCGCACGCTCAGCAAGTTTGGCCTGGCCGGTGTGCGCCTGGGTTACCTGATCGGCCCGGCGGTGCTGGTGGGCGAGATCGACAAGGTGCGCCCCCCTTACAACGTGAGCGTGCTCAACTGCGAGGCAGCGCTGTTTGCGCTGGAACACGCCGAAGTTTTTGCTGAACAGGCGCGCGAACTGCGCGCGCAGCGCGAAGCGTTGCTGGCCGCCTTGCGCAGCATGCCCGGCATTCTGAAATGCTGGGACAGCGAAGCCAACATGGTGCTGGTGCGCGTCCAGGACGCCGCCCGCACCTTTACTGCCATGCGCGAGCGCAAGGTCCTCGTCAAGAACGTTTCTACAATGCATCCCATGCTGGCAAATTGCCTGCGCCTGACCGTCGGCTCTGCCGAGGACAATGCGCGCATGTTGCAAGCACTCCAGGCCTCACTATGACCTCTTCCGCACTCGTACCCTCCGCCACCACCGACCGCACGGCCGAAGTCAGCCGCAATACCGCCGAGACGCGCATCACCGTGCGCCTGAATCTCGACGGCACGGGCCAGTCCAGCCTGCACACCGGTATTGGTTTTTTTGACCACATGCTCGAGCAGATCGCACGCCATGGCCTGATCGACCTGGAAGTGCACGCCGAAGGCGATTTGCACATCGACGGCCACCACACGGTCGAAGACGTGGGTATCACCATTGGCCAGGCGTTCGCGCGTGCCGTGGGCGATAAAAAGGGCATCCGCCGCTATGGCCATGCCTATGTGCCGCTGGACGAAGCGCTCTCGCGCGTGGTCATCGACCTCTCGGGGCGCCCCGGCCTGGCGCTGAACATTCCGTTCACCAGCGGCATGATCGGCGCGTTTGACACCCAGCTCACGCACGAGTTTTTCCAGGGCTTCGTCAACCACGCGGGCGCTACGCTGCACATTGACAACCTGCGCGGCGTGAACGCACACCACCAGTGCGAAACCGCCTTCAAGGCCTTTGCGCGGGCCTTGCGCGCCGCCGTCGAGCGCGATCCGCGCAGTGCCGGCACCATTCCATCGACCAAAGGGTCGCTCTGAAAACTTTAGATAAAATAAGGCTCAACCGCTTATCTGGTGTGCGCTAGCAGCTATGAATTCAGTAGTAAAAATGGTGGCGGTCGTGGACTATGGCATGGGCAACCTGCGCTCGGTGTCGCAGGCCGTGCAGGCCGCCGCCGAGGGCAGTGGCTGGCAGGTGGTCGTCACCTCGCGCCCCGAGGAAGTGCGCGCTGCCCAGCGCCTCGTGCTGCCAGGGCAAGGCGCCATGCCCGATTGCATGCGCGAGCTGCACGAATCGGGGTTGCGCGATTCGGTACTGGAGGCCGCCGCTACCAAGCCGTTGTTTGGCGTGTGCGTGGGCATGCAGATGCTGCTGGACCACAGTGCCGAGGGTGACACGCCGGGCTTGGGCTTGATCCACGGTGAGGTGCTCAAATTTGACCTGGCAGGCCGCATCCAGCCCGATGGCAGCCGCTACAAGGTGCCGCAGATGGGCTGGAACCAGGTGCGCCAGCTGGCCCATGGCGGTGCAGTCCACCCGGTCTGGGCTGGGGTGCCTGACAACAGCTACTTCTACTTTGTGCACAGCTTTTATGCCCGGCCACTGGAGGCGATCCACTGTGCGGGCGAGGCCGACTACGGTGGCGCCTTTGCCGCAGCGATCGCACGCGATAATATTTTCGCCACGCAATTCCACCCGGAAAAAAGCGCTGAGCATGGCTTGCAGCTGTACCGCAATTTCCTGCACTGGAATCCGTGATCGCTTGCATTCATCGCCCGCTGCCGTTACAAGTTCGTTTCCCCGTCCTTTATCTCCGTTTGGGCTGAACCTGTCGAAGCCCCATTTTTCCCGAACCCACCATGCTTCTCATCCCCGCCATTGACCTCAAAGACGGCCACTGCGTTCGCCTCAAGCAAGGCGATATGGACCAATCCACCACCTTTGGCGAAGACCCCGCCGCCATGGCCCGCAAATGGGTGGATGCGGGTGCGCGCCGCCTGCATCTGGTGGACCTCAATGGTGCGTTCGCGGGAAAACCCAAAAATTACACCGCCATCAAGGCCATCCTGCGCGAAGTGGGAAACGACATTCCGGTGCAGTTGGGCGGTGGAATCCGTGACCTGGACACCATCGAAAAATACATCGATGGCGGCTTGCGCTACGTCATCATCGGCACCGCGGCGGTAAAAAACCCCGGCTTCCTCAAGGACGCATGCACGGCCTTTGGCGGTCACATCATCGTCGGCCTTGATGCCAAGGACGGCAAGGTCGCCACCGACGGCTGGAGCAAGCTCACCGGCCACGAAGTGGTGGACATGGCCAAGAAGTTCGAGGACTGGGGCGTTGAATCCATCATCTACACCGACATTGGGCGCGACGGCATGCTCTCGGGCATCAACATCGAGGCGACGGTGAAGCTGGCCCAGGCGCTCACCATCCCGGTCATTGCATCAGGCGGGCTCAGCAATATGTGCGACATCGAGCAACTTTGCGCCGTCGAGAGCGAAGGTGTCGAGGGCGTGATCTGCGGGCGCGCCATCTATTCGGGTGATCTCGACTTTGCTGCAGCCCAGGCGCGCGCCGACGAATTGCGCGGCTAGGCCGATTGGCTTCCAAAGGGCGCAGATTGCGCCCGCTTCAACACCGGGGCAGGCTCGCGCCGGTGTTCACGGCGTCCACGGTCTGCACCAGGGCTTCCCAGTACACCGGCAACGCCGCCCAAGGGTTGCCCACGCCCGTCGTGTAGTTGAACTCGCGCTCGGTGGCATACACCAGTCCTGCGTTGTTGCGGGCCGAGGCGGCGGCCTGTACGGCCGTCTGCATGGCGGAGCAGCTTGCGGTGTTGTGGATAAGCATGGCCTGCGCCTTGTTGGCGTAGGTGTAAAGCCAGGCGTTTTGCGTGCGCGGGTCGTACTTTTGGTACTCGGCTGCCGTGCCCTCGAAGCTGACCAGGGTGTCGGCCACACCCGCAAACTCGGCCGCAGGGACCATGCCCGGATTGCCCACCACGCGCAGGTTCGGGTCGATGGCCTTGATATAGCGGTAGATCTCTCGGTAAAAGTCGAGCTTTGAGGCCTCACTCGCCATTTCATCGAGAAAGAAGCCGCTGATACGCTCCCGCCCATAGAACTGCAGGTACTTGTCGATGTTCGCCTTGATGTCGGTGGTCGAGCGGCTGCCTTTGCCATAGCGGGTGTAGACATAACCCAGTACCGTGCCGCCTGCATCGACAAACTGCGTGGTCGCGCGGGAGAAATTGGCGTCGGCGCTGTTGAAGATGCCGTTGTTGGGGTTCATGATCGCCGTGATGGCCACCGAGGGATGGGCAGCGGCGCTGGCGGCCAGCGCATTCCAGGCAGAGCCTGTGGAGGGGTAGAAATAGGCCGGCACCAGTATTTCCATGCGCGCGGGCTGGGGGCGCTGAAAGATGGTTTGTGTGGCCGATCCGCTCTGGCCTGCCTCGGTGACCGTTGCGCTGATCTGCTGCCGTCCGGTCGCACTGCTGGTCAGCGTGCTCGAAGCAGCCCCCGCGCGGCTGGTGGGTGCGGCGGGGGTGAATACGCCCGAAGGCACCGAGAAGCGCACCACCGTGCCATCGGCCACCGCAGTGCCATTGACCGTGGCGCTGGCACGCACCGCAATCGGCGTGCCGACCGTAAACACATTGTCGGTTGTGCTGGGCGTTGTGATCTGCACGGCAATGACGGAAGGCGGGGTCTCGCCCGAATCACCGCCACCACAGGAGGCCAGGAGTGCGGTCAAGGGAAGGGCGCACAGGCGCAAAAGGGTGTGGGCTTGGTGCATGGTGTGTGATGGCGGTGGTGTCTTTGGCGGGATTGTGCCCGGCTTCATCGCCAGTGCGGCCTGGTGCAGCGGGTTTACTGCAGCATGAAGGTTCGGTATTCCAGCTGGTTGAGACTGCGGGTGAGCAGGGCCAGGCCCGTGGACAGTGTGACCAGGGTGGCCAGTGCAAAGCCATAACCGTAGAGTGCAGCGCCAAAGGCCAGCGTCAGGCCGGTCAGCACCACGTTGAGCACCACGAATTGAATGCACAGCAGCAGCACGGTGCGGCGCTGATCCAGGTAGAAGAAAACATTCAGGATGGCCATCAGTCCCACCTGGAGCCCTGCGCCAATGACCTGGACATGGAGCAGTGGCAAATACAGCCGCGAAATGCCCAAGCCGTCGAGAACGGCAGGCCCCGCCACGAAGGTGACGAGCACTGCCAGCGTCTGGATTTTGGCAATTTCACTCAGACCTTGCTGGATCGAGTAGACCATTTCATCGCGCATGGACTCGATGTATTCGAGCGAACCGCCGCTGCGCACGGCGTCGTAGAACTTGTCGTAGAACTCGACAAAATCGGTTTCTATGCGCACCAGGAAAACCGCCATGCCCGGAATGATGGACAGGTAGGACAGGAACACCGGCATGTCGTAGATCAGCGACGCTCGCAGCCCGCCAATGATGGCCTGCGACGTGGGCGGGAAGTACCAGAACATGAACTTGTCCGCCCAAATGCCCAGGTTGTAGAGCAGGCCAATCGCCATGAGCGATGGGTAGAGCATGCTGCGCCGGGCGAAATCAAAGGCCACGAGGCGGCCCGTGGGGTTGAATTCCCGCACCACCAGCAGCCACATGCCAGCGAGCAGCACGTAATTGCCCAGCACAAAACCACCGAGCAGGCCTTCTAGCCCATAGGGACGCAGCAACAGGGCGCTGGCCACAATCAGCAGATAGGACAGACCGAACAGCGTGACGATGACCTTGTAGCGTTTCATGCCCGACAGCAAGATGGTGAGCACCCAGACCCCGCACATCAGCGTGAAACCGGCCAGCATGAGCAAGCGGTACAGCAAACCCTGGCCGGGTAGCACCACGAACAGTGCCAGGCTGCCCAGGACGCCAGCCACCAGCAGCACAACCAGCAGCAGACCGTGCAGGTTGGGCAGCACCAGGTCTTTCTGTTTTTCAAACAGGCGGTCGGAGATAAAGCGTGTGAACGCCAGTTGCACCAGCCCGGTCAGAATCAGGCTGCTGGCAACCAGATAGGTCACCGAGGTCTGAAACTGCGTCACCAGGAACGAGGGCACCACCATGCCAACGCTCAAGATACCGATCAGCAGAATGCCCACGATGGAGAACACCCAGGGCCCGGAGCCGATCACGCCCGCATAGGCGTAGGCCTGCACCAGGCTGAGCAGTGTGTTCTTGCGCAGCATGTGGCGCAACTCAAAGCCAATGCCCGCCATCAGTGCGCTCCCCGGGCCCGAAGAAAGGCCTTTTCATAGACCGCGCGGTAGCGGTCGAACATCATCGTGTCGGTGTAATAGCGCTCGACGCGCGCGATCGCCGCATTGCTGGCGGCTTGCCATGCCGCAGGGTCGCTTAAAAGTGACAGCGCAGCGTCTGCCAGCTGCTGTGGATCGGCAATGGGAACGATCTTGCCCGATGGGCCGAGGGCCTGGTCCGCCGCATCCAGTCCTTCCACCAGCTGCCGGCACGAGCCTACATCGGTGGATACCGCGGGTACCCCGGCGGCGTAGCCCTCCAGCAGCACCAGCGGAAGCGCCTCGCTGATGGACGAAAGCACCACCAAGCCAATGCGTGGCATCAGGTCTTCGACCTTCTGGAAGCCCAGGAAACGGATGTTTTTTTCCAACCCCAGGCTGCGCACCAGGCTCTGGCATTCCTCCGCATAGGCGGGGTCTTCGTCGGCGGGGCCGGCAATCCAGCCTTCGGCGCCGGGCAGCTCGTTGGCCACACGCCGCATGGCGCGCACAAAGGTTTTAATGTCCTTGATGGGTACCACACGCCCGATCAGGCACAGCACCGGTGGCGGTGTGGCTGGGCGCTGCGCACGCAGCGGTGCAAAGCGTGCCAGCTCAATGCCATTGGGGATGTTGAAGGTGCGCTCGGGGGCAGCGCCATCGGCCACCTGGCGCAAACGATTGGCTTCGTAGAGGGCAATGATGGGGTCGGCCGAGGCATAGCAGTAGCGGCCTATCCATTCAAAAAAGTGGATCCACATCTGGCGGAAGTACGACAGCTCGGTCGGGTCGCGCTGGAAGATGTTGCGGTTGTCGCGGATCCACTCGCTCTTGAACAGGTCGATCTTGCGCTCCTTGGTGTAGATGCCATGCTCTGAAAGCACCAGTGGCGTACCCCGCGTCTGCTCCAGCAGACCGCCGAGAAAGCCCGCGTAACCTGTGGACGCGCAGTGCACTACGCGCACGGGAATCAATGCAGTTGCCACGCGCGCCAGCAGCCACAGGGGCTGGAACATGATGCGTACGGTCCAGAAAAAATCGACAAACGAAGGGTCGCTGCAGTGGTCCCGGTAGACGTTGCAGATGATCTCCCAGGCACGCTGGCTGTAGAGAAAATCTTCCATTTGTAGCCTGCCGCCCGGTCGCATCTGTAGCGCCACCTGGCGGAATACCTCCATGGTCTGGGGGCTGTCAGGCCCCTGGTGCAGGGCGTCGATCAACTGGTCGATCAGGGCGAATGCTTCGCGGTCGCCGCTGCGCTTGGCGGGCTGGTGGTGCGCGTTCAGATTGGCGTACAGGTAGTGCTCTTCGAAGTGCACTACGTTGTCGGGGAGCTGGTATTTGAATTCCTGGTAGTCCTCTCGGCGGCTGCCCAGAAATACGATGGCAAAACGGATTTCGGGATAGGCGCGGATGATCTGGTTGATCCAGCTGGAGACCCCCCCACTCACGTAGGGAAACGTGCCTTCCAGCACCAGTGCCACGTCGGCGCTTTCGGCCTTGCGTGTGTTCATCGTCCGCTCCAGTAGTCCACCACCGGGTGCAGACGCGGCAGGGCGCTCCACTGCCCCAGTTCCTGCATCAGCGCACGGGCCTGCGCAAAATCCTTGCGGTCAAAGCACAGCTCGGCCTGGTAAGGCAGCACGCGGGTGGCAGGCAGGCCCAGTTCACGCGCTTGCGCATAGGCCTGCGCGGCTTCGTCGGGGCGCTTTTGTTCGTGCAACAGGCGGCCGCGCCGCAAGCACAGCTGCGCGTTGTCCGCTTGCTCGTTCAGCACCCAGTCACAGTAGCGCAACGACTCCTGGATCGCATGCTTGCGCAGGTCGCCCTGGACGAGGTCCTGGTAAATCAACTCCCAGTACAGGTCAGACAAGCGCTGTGCGGATTCCAGGGTGCGGGTACCAAACTTTCCACTCTCCGCCTGCGCGGTGCGCAGCGTACCCATCTCGGCATCAATGTTGCTGTTGATGCGCTTTTCCAGTGTGTCCAACATGCCGTAGGCGAGCAGACGCAGGTCTTCGCTGGGGTCACTCAGCACCGTGCGCAGCAGCGGTGAGGCCGTGCGTCCTGAAACATATTGCAAAGCCACCATGGCGCGCAGGCGCGCTTGGAGGGGTGCATGGGTGTTGCCCAAGAAAGAACGCAGGCCTGCATGGCGAAAGTGGCCCTGGCGGCGCTGGTGCTGGTCGAATTCCGGCATCTGCAGCGATTCGAAATCCACATGCGTTGCGGGGGCGCGGTACAGCCGCAACACCAGCGCCGCCGCCAGCACGCCGAGAAAGCCCGCAATGGGAACGGCATAGCTGCAGACCATCATCAGCAAGACAATGCCCAGCCGGGGACGGGCTTGCCGGGTGGAGAGCAACGGAAACAGAAACAGCGACAGCATCACGCAGGCCAGTGCATGCACCAGCAGATAGCTGGCCAATGCGCTGTCCGTGTGCCCGCCCAGCAGCAGCGGGCCGCTCCAGGCGCCCAACTCCAGCAGTATTGCGGCGATGCCGAGCTTGAGGTTAACCATGGGCCAGGCCGTGGATGCGTTGCAGCACCGCCAGAGGGTTGTCGGCGGTCAGCGGCAGCACATGCGGGAACACCCCGGCTGCCGCCAGCGGCTGGGCGCCTTTTTGCTGCGACCAGGTTTCCAGGCGTTGGATATAGCCCTCGGCCGTGGCGGTATCGCCCAGCGGCATCAGCACAGCCAGAATCTGGCGCTCAGGAGTGGCAATCAGCCAGCATTCGTCCAGCTCGCGCTTGAGGCGCTGGATTTGCTGCGGCAGGTCGCGTCCAATGGCGCGTGGCAGAAATTCCAGCGCCACGATGATGCTGGGCACCTTGGTGTTGGCGCGGATGTGCGAGAGCCGCTGGGCCTCGAAGGCAAACGGGGCCGGGCAATCGGGCAGTTCCTGCAGGATGGGGCGCGCCAGGGCCTGCATGGACAGCCCGTCGGTGTAGTACCCCAAGAGCAGGTTGATGGTCTGCAGGTTTTCTGCCTGCAGCGAGAAAAAGGGCATCTCCTCCACCAGCAGCAGACCGTACAACTCACCGCCCAGATCCAGCAGCGGAGCAGCCACCAGGTAGCGGCTTTGCTGCTGCGCTGACAATGCCTGGTTGATATGGCACAGCTTGCGGGTTTCGATGGCCTGCTGTACCAAGGGGTCGTTCTCCAGCACCTGCCGGGGCGTGCCCAGGTTGGCCAGTGGCGTGGTGCCCAGCGCGTCGTCCACCACGGGGCACAGTGCAGCGGTTTCCAGCTGGCAGTACTGGGCGAGTAGCCGCAGCAATGTCTCGGGTCCCTGTGCATTGCTGCCCACGTCCTGCAGCGTGGACAGGGCATCGCGCATGGACATGGGACGGCCAATGAGCTCCTGTTCCAGGCGATCGTGCGACAGGCGCAGCAAGTAGTACTGGCGCACCAGGTGCTCCAGGCGCTGGTCTAAATACAGTTGCAAGGTTTCTGCGCGCCTGGTGCGCGCCTGCCACAGGCTGGAAAACTCGCCCACCAGCATGACCAGGATCAGCCCGCCAAGAAAGAACAACTGCGGAAAAGTGTCGTAGTGGCCCACGTTGAAGGCCAGCCAACCCACCAATAGCACGCCGGCGCCGCCCAGCCCTGCCAGGGGACCATACCGCAGGGCCAAAATAACCGGAGCCAGCCAGGACCAGGGGAAGTCCGCCGTACTCCAGAGGGGGTCCAGCGGGTTCCATGCAAAACCGAGCGTGAGCGCGATCAAGGGCAGCAGCAGCGTCTCGCCCAGCATGGCCCAGGGCCGGATCTCGGTGGCGGCCAGCTTTCCCAGCAGGGTGGTGGGCCAATGCGCCGGTCTGTGCGTCAGGGGTGCGGACGATTCGGAGCCTGCCAGCTGGCGGCGCGGTGCGGGGCTTTCGGAAGGACGGGTCATGGGCAGAGAAAACAGGCGTCAGCGGGCGCCGGCCAGGCCTGACTGCAGCAGGTCGCGGATCAGCTTTTGCGCGACCGCCGAGAGGGCTTCACGGCTCCAGCCACTTTTACCGCCGGTGCCACTCCACAGAATGTCACCGGAGGCCACGTCGATGATTTGCAGCGTCACGCCGGCAGCGGGCTCACCGTCCACACCGACCTTGTAGCGCCACTCATCCACCGCACCGGTCAGCGCATAGCGCGCCTGGCGCTCGCGGGCCCATTCCAGGGCTTCCTGCTGGCGCTTGCCGTCACCGGCATCGAACAAGGCTTCCTGCTGTGGGCCGGTTTCGTAGCGCTGCACTTTGCCCACGCCTTGGGCGTGCAGAAGGGCCAACGCAATGGCTTCGGCGCGGTTGCCCGCCAGCGGGGTTTCGGTGTGGTTGGCAAAGGGCAGTACCACCCAGTGGGCCTGGCGTTCCAGCGCAGGGGCAGCACCTCGGTCCAGGGTGGAGCAGGCGCAGAGCAGCAGCAGGGCTGCGCCCATGAACAGAGTGTGCAGGCGTCGCAGGGTGGTGGTGTGGTGGTGCATGGGGTACCTCATGAAGCTTAAAAATGAAGACGGTAGGTCAATTGCAGGTCGCGGGTTGTGCCCTGGTTCTGGATGCCTGATTTGGACTGGCCCCAGCTCAGGCTCAGGTGGTCGGCCCCCCACACGTTGCCCGCCATGCCCAGGCGCACGCCATAGCCCGGACCCAACCGGCTGTGCCAGGTGCGACTGATGCTGGCGAAGGGACGCAGTGCGCGTGTGTAGTCCTGGGCGTAGCGCGTGTTGGTGGACAGTTCGATGCCGTAAAAGCGGAAGTTGTCGGGCAAGAAGAAATCCGGTCCCAGCCCATTGGTGCCCGGCGGCAGAAAGCCCTGTACGCCAAAAAGGGCCGGATCCATGTCCACCAGGTCTCTGCGCCGGTACGCATGGGTGGACCAGAAGGCACTCCATTCGAGCGACGGCGCATCCTGTCGGTAGGTGTGGGTGTACTGGAGGGTGCTGTGCCGGCCGTTGCCCACCTCCATTCCTGTCTGGAGTTCGTAGCGCTCACCAGCGTGCGTGAGCGAGAACTGGTCCTGGCGCGTGGCCTGGTAGCGCAGGCTGGCGGCTGCACGGCTTTTCATGCCGGCGACGCGCAGTGCCAGGCTTTCTTCGCTGGGCAGGCGTACACCGATCTCCGAGTGCAGGCTCAGACGGCTGTCCAGGCGCTGCTCATGGGTGATTTGCACAGGTGTCGTGTTCAGAAAACCTTGTCGGCGCGCGACGTGCAGCACTGTCTCGCCGTCCAGGTGCCGCCAGTGCAGGCGCGTCTCCAGCAGCTTTTCGCTGGGCGGGAGGCGTATGACGAGGGGGTCGGTGGACTGGCGGCGGATGCTGGCAAAGTTCAGGTCGAGTGCCAGTCGGGGGCTTAGCGCGAAGTGCAGAACGGCTTCGGTGCGCTGCTCGTCCATGCCGCCCAGCTGCGCCGCCGTCACCCGGGTGCCCGCATGGTCGCTGAAGGCCAGCAGGTTTTCCGTCAGTTGCAGGTGCAGGGGTGCATCGTCGTGCTGGTCATTCTGGGCTTCGAAAGCAGCCGTTTGGGCCAGGCGCACGTCCTGGGCCGCAGCCGCGGCGTTGATGCGGTCGTAGCGCGGCAGGCGCTCGTCGAAGGTCTCCAGCAGTTGCCCGCTGGCAGCCCTGTCGTTTTCGGCCAGGGCGACGGTGATCTCGGCCCACAGCGGGCGGTGGGCGCGCAGGCTGTGGCTGCGCGCGTATTGGTGCCATAAAAAACCGCGCTCGGCGGTGTATTCGCCAGCGTCCTGCAGCCAGCCAATGGCTGTTTCGGCGGCGGCGTTGGAGAAATTGCCGCGGGCATCACGGTCCAGCCGCAGCAATTCACGCAGCACATCGATGGCGGCGTCGCCAGGGCGCTGCGTCAGCATCAGGCGTGTGCGGGCAATGCGCCGTGTCTGGTCCAGGCCTGCATCGGTCAACCACAGTTGGCGCGCCTGCGCGCGCGTCAGGCGCGTGCCGCCTTGGCCCGTGCGCGCAGCCTGCCATTCGCGTGAAAGCAGATGGCGCCGCAGGCGCCAGGCGCGGTCGGCCTGCTGGTTCTGGTCCAGCGCGTCGGCATAGTTCATGAGCCACAGAAAATCGTTCTCATGGGCTTTGAAGCGGGGCGTCAGGTAGCGGTCGAGTGCCGTCTGCGGCAGTGACAGTGCCTGGTAGGCCGATGCCAGCGCGTCGTGCACATCTTCGGATCGGCTCCATTGCTGTTCGTGCGTGGCCAGCAGTGCGCGCAGCGACACCGTGTCATTGCCATCGATGAACAACCACAGCAGGGCTTGCTGCATGTCGGTGGATTGGGGGCTCGCGCGCAGGCCTGCTTCATACAGGCGGCGCGCTTGGGCCGCGCGGCCCTGGTTCTGGTGCCAGGTGCCGGTCAGGCGCAGAAATTCTGGGCTCTTCCATAGAACGGCCAGCGTCTCCCGGTTGGCCTGCGAGCCTGGTTCCAGGGGCTTGAGCAGGCTGGCAAAAGCATCCCACTGGCCGCGACCGGAATAGAGCGTCAGCGCTTGCAGCAGGTGGCGTGGCTGGTGGAAGCGTTCCCAGGCAAGGGCCGCGACCTGCGCCGCTTCCAGGGGGTAGTCCAGCAGCAGCATGCGGATCAGTCCGTCAAAGTCTCCCACGTCGATGTCTGGGGTCTCCAGCAGCTTGCGGTAGGCGGCGATGGCCAGCGGAGCGCGCTGCCGGCTTTCGGCCAACTGCCCGGTCATGCGCCAGAAATCGGTCGCTGTCTGCGGTGAGGGGGGCTGGTGCTGCTGCGCGGCCTCCAGCCACGCCAGGCCCTCGTCAGGCCGGTCATGGGCGAGCGCCAGCACAGCCGCGCGCATGGCCCGCTCGGGGGTGGCCTGGCCAGGTTCCTTCAGCAGGCGGCGCCAGCTTTGCAGCGCAATGTCGGGTTGCCCGGCCCGCTCGGCCAGTTGCGCCAGAATTTCCAGGGTGGCAGGGGTGCGGGCGTGCTGCTGCAGGTAGTCCAGCGCGGGTTGCGGCTCGCCCAGGCGCTCGTAGGTTTGCACCAGGGCCTGGAGGAGTGGCAGGTCGTCCGGCTGGCTGCGCAATTGGTTGCGCAGCGCCTGCACCAGCGCCGCATCATCGAACTGGCCCGGGGCCAGGCGCAGCACAGCCTGCCAGGCCTCTTTTTTCTGGGTCTGGCGGGCAACGACCAGCCAGTTTTCCAGCGCCACGTCCAGGCGCAACGTCCATTCCGAAACCTGGGCCAGTCGTTCGCGCCAGACCAGGTTGCCGGGGCTTTGTTGCACGGCGGCTTGGGCGATGGCCCAGGCATCTTCCAGCTTGCGGTTTTCCAGGAAAACCTGGTAGCCCAGGGAGTAGGTCTTGTCGTCGAAGGGCAGGCCGGGTGTGGGGGGCGCCGCACGCGCGCCATTGCCTGCCATGCGTACCAAGACGGGGGCTGTGTGGGGGTGATCGCCGACCTCTGTCCTGGCAGATGCCAGCCAATGTGCTCCGTCGTCATAGCTATTCGAGACTGCGGCGGTAGGCTGGCGGCTTGCGCGCCATGCCGCCGGGTGCAGTTCGGCGAAAGGGCTTGCGCCGACTGCAGTCTGAGCGGCGGCCCATGCCGTGGGGTCTTGCCATTGGCGCAGCAGCGCCATGCGCAAGAGGCGGCGAACGTAGCGATCGGCTACCTCCGGCTTGCCTGCTGCGCGGGCCAGTTCGGTCAGGAAAAACAGAATGTCCCGGTCGTCGATCAGCGCGCCCACTTCGCGTTCGGCCAGTTCCAGCGCGGCCAAGGGCTGGTTGCCCGACTGCAGTGCACGCACGGCGGCCAGGTACAGCCGTTTGCTCTCCTTGGGCTCTGCTGCGGCTTGGCGCGCCAGCATGTAGAGCTCGGCGCTGCTGGCGTAGTCCGATGTGGCCAGTGCTTCGCGCGCTGCGCGCTCATAGAACTGGGCGGCTTCGCGGGGGCTGGTTTGCGCGGTGGCCAGCGTACTGTTGATTGCAATGCCCAGCGCCGGTTCGTTGAACTGTGCAGCCAAGGCGGCCAGGCGACGCTGCCGGTCTTCAGGCCAGGTTTCGCGCGCCAGGGCATGGAGCTGTTCGCGCAGCGCTTGTCGCAAGGTGTCGCGGCGGGCGCTGTCCTTTTCCGGGGTGCGTTGGAACTCGGTGTACGTCAGCTCCCACAGCACCCACAGTGCGTCGCGGTGGATGTCCGGATGGCTGGAATCGAGTGCCGGTTGCAGTGTGGCCCGTGCATCCGCAGTCTTGCCATGCACCATCTGGCGCTGTGCCAACAGCAGGCGCAGGCGGGGATTTTCCGGGTCGCTGCGCAGCAGGTTATTCAGGTAGGAGAGCGAGAGATCCGATTCGGTGGTTTCGGACAGGCGCCGCTCCAGATCCTGGCGCGGATACAGCAACCACAGAGCGACGCACACCATTGCCGCCATCAGAGCGATCAGCCAGCCGGGCGCCAGGACGGGGCGCTCAGCGTGCAGGGCAGAGGAGCTGGATTTGAGCACGGGCATCTTGGAGCCGGAAATACTGCACCCCCGGCTGGGCCGAGGGCCCTGCCGGGAGGGGAGAAAGAGCGCGCTGGTTGGCGCGGACCTGGCAACGGCTGGCCGCTGCCAGCGCAAATTCGAGCGGCGCATGCGCCTGCAACTCCAGTTCCAGGCGTTGCCCCTGGTCCGACCAGGCCCAGTGGCCCAGGCGGCCGTTGGCTTCGAACAGGTAAGGTGCGCGCGGTGCTTCTGGCGTGCTGGCGGCCTGCGTTTGAAGCCAGGCGCGGGGGCCGGTGAGGGAGACATACAGCCCCTCTGTGCCCGGGCGGTAACCGGCCACGCCGGTACTGGCCTGCAGGTCGGGCGTGCCCAGGGCGGCAGGCAGGCGCAGCGTGCGCAGGTTGCCGTTGCCGCGCACGCGCCAGCCCGTGCCTTCGCGGGCGATGGCAACGCTATCGAAATCCTGCACCTTGGCGATGAATTCCGAGGTGAAGACCGGGTGCAGCGGGTGCGCCAGCGCCCAGCCGTACACCTTGTGCAGCGCCTTCAAGCCGGCCTGCTTGCTGGCGGAATAGACGTGGTAGTAAATGCCTACAGGCTTGATGCGCCGGGGCTTGTCTGTCATTTCAAAGGTCTCTATGGCGCGCTCGTATCCATAAAAAGGCCCAAGCCACAGGTTGGTATAGATGTTTTCGTTGGTGATGGGGGCGTACACCTGCAGGAAACCGTTCTTGCGGATGCCCAAAGCGCCCACGGCGGTGAGTGACGGGTTGGCGCGCGTGATGGAGGTATCACCCCCATTGATGTTGAGCAGCCCTGCGCGCTCGGTGATCTCCAAGGCCTCGGCGTTGGGCGCAGTGTCGCCCGTCCACTGCAGAATTTTGACTGGCTTGCCCGTGGGGGCCAGCCGTTCGCGGATGTAGGCGGTGGAGCCGACGATTTCGCGACTCAAATCCATGGTGTAACCGGGGATATTGAGGTTGTAGGCAGCCTCTGCGTTGTCTTTGAACAGACCGTGCAGCGTGCTGTGATCCCACAGAAAAGGGTGGGAATAGGTGTGATTGCCAATCTCGACATGCGGCAGCTTGAGCATCTGCCGTGCAATGCCCTCCAGGCGCGGACTCAGGTCGGGGTGCAGACCATGGGGGGCGATTTCTGCCTCGATGACCGACATGGTTTGGGGAATGCGGTACCGCTCCAGCACATCCTTGAGCAGGATCTGTGCTGCCGGTGGGCTGCCGGGCAGTTCAGCCAGTGATGCAAAGCCGTCGCCATCGACATGGGCCAGTAGCAGACGGCGGCCGTTCTCCGTAGTGGTGTCGGGTACGGGTATGGGGGACAGGCGCAAGGCCTGGGTCAGGAAGGCAAACGGATCCACCACCCAGCGAGAAAAGTCGGTGCCGGGGATTTCGATCAAGGCATAGGGGTCCAGGATGAACCCGCCCCAGGGCGTGAGCGCCCCGCCCACGAAAGCACGCTGGCGCTCATCGCGAAACTCTACCAACGCTTGGGCCTGTGTGGCCATGGCTTCGGTCAACTGCGTGGGCTCGTAGCTGCGCGTCACCAGAGGCATGGCGGTCTCAAAAGCCAGCATCGGATGTTGTGATGCCAGACGCAAGGCGCCGGTGGGTTCCAGCGGGCCGGTGCGCAGTCCGAGTTTGCGCGCCCACTGGCGATCGGGAGACTGGCCGATGTCGCCGACGATCGCCAAGGGCATACCCTCGTCCATGCGATCTTGCAACCATTGGCCTACGGCCTTGCGTCGGCCTTCGGGGAGATAGCCAGCGAACCAGGTTGCTATCCCTGCATACCGGTCGCGCAAGATGTTGTCGGGCAAGGGCTGGAGTGCGTCCGCATACTCTGCGATGTAACCCATGTGGTTGATCGGCATCTGCAGGTAGCGGTGGGCGTTGGAATAGTTCAGCGACGGCGATTCTGCGCTGTTGTAAACGATGAGAATGCGCCGCGGCACCGCTTCAATGCTGCCGATGCCCATGGTCTCCAGCGCGCTGTCGGTCACCCAGGGAATGAAGCCCTCGGCCTGGATGCGGGCCGCCGTGGCGCGGGTGAGGGTGCGATCCTGGGGGGAGACATAGTCGATGACGAGCACCGGCAGGCGCTCCTGGTCCCGGATGGCGCGCAGCTGGTCCAGCAGCCAGGCCCGGTTGGCTTCGCTCACTTCTTCGTAACGTTGGGTGCTGGCGTTCCAGCCCTGGTACAGCGATTCAGCCGCCACCATCTGGATCTTGTCGCGTACCTGCGGCACGATCTCAAAACCCCGGTTGAGCACCAGCTTGATGCCGGGAAAGCGCTGGTGCAGGGTTTCGATGACGCGCACCAGCCCCCGCTGCTGGGCCTTCTCGTCAAAGCGGGTGGCCAGGCGGTAGGAGTCGAGCGTGTCCAGGAAGAAACCCCGGTAACCGCGCTCCCATAAAGGCGCAATCACGCGGCGGGCAAAAAAATCAGCCCACTCGGGGGGCGTCTGGTCGATGACGTCTGATTTCCAGTGGCCGTTGCGCGCCAGCTTCCATTGCGCTGGAATATCCGCGTAATAGGGGCGCGACGCCTGTACCTCTGCGACCGATACGTAGGCGTACAGGTCCGTGCCGGGCAACCGTGGCGGGGTTTTTTCGTGGTCGGGCTCGACCACCAGCATGTCGAACGCCCGGAAGTCCGTCAGCGGCGTGCTGTGGCCGTAGTACAGCGCCACCGCCGGCGTTGCCCGGGATGCCAGCGGCCACAGGCACGCCGCAAGGCACAGCGTGCACCAGAGGGCAAGTTTTGAGGCAGTGGTCATCCGTCGCGCGAACATGGCGTTGTGAAATCAATGGGAACAGAAAAATTCGGACCACCAACGCTGCTGCAAGGACAGGGCAGCGAAACGGGGATTCCCAAACGCAGCGCGACATAGAGCGTGGATGGTGCCAGCATGCGTGGCAGTATCAAAATGTCACAGTGGATTTTAGAAAAGAGCTGATAGCTACACTATTAAATCGTATTTAAATTAGTAGTCAAAAATTATGAAAAAAATACCCGTTCCCGCACCCGTATTGCAGTCGCTGCGCCAAGGAGCCCGCCCATGATTCTGGTGACTGGAGGCGCTGGCTATATCGGATCGCACACCTGCGTGGCACTGGCTGCGGCCGCAGAGAAGTATCTGGTGCTCGACAACTTCAGCAACAGCCGCCCATCGGTGCTGGAGCGCGTCGAACGCATCACTGGGGTCGCTCCTCAGTATGTCGAAGGGGATGTGCGCGATGGCGCACTGTTGGAGAAGGTGTTCGCTCAGCACCCCGTGACGGCGGTGGTGCACTTCGCGGGGCTCAAGGCCGTGGGTGAGTCGGTGCGTGAGCCACTGCGCTACTACGACAACAACGTGGCAGGCACGTTGACACTGCTGCGTGCCATGCAGGCCGCGCAGGTGCGCAGCCTGGTGTTTTCGTCATCGGCCACGGTGTATGGCGAACCGGCCAGCCTGCCGATCCGTGAAGACTTTCCGCTCTCGGCCACCAATCCCTATGGCTGGAGCAAGCTCATGATGGAGCAAATGCTGGCCGATGTGGACGCTGCCCAGCCCGGTCAATGGCGCATCGCGCGGCTGCGCTACTTCAACCCCGTGGGCGCACATGAGAGCGGCCTGATCGGCGAAGACCCGCAGGACGTGCCCAACAACCTGCTGCCCTACGTGGCGCAAGTGGCCGCTGGGCAGCGCGCGTGCTTGAGCGTCTATGGCAATGACTACCCCACCCCCGACGGCACTGGTGTGCGCGACTACATCCACGTCTGCGACCTGGCAGACGGCCATGTGGCCGCGCTGCGCTACCTGCGCCAGCACCCGGGCCTGCTGACGGTGAACCTGGGAACGGGCCGGCCCGTGTCGGTGCTGGAGATGGTGCGCGGCTTCGAGCAGGCCAGCGGCCGCCCGGTGCCCTACCAGGTGGTGGCGCGCCGCCCTGGGGATGTGGCTGCATGCTGGGCCGACCCCTCGCTGGCCGAGCGCCTGCTGGGCTGGAAAGCGCGCCTTGGCACAGAGCGCATGTGCCAGGACGCCTGGCGATGGCAGGACGGTGTGGCGCGCAGCCTGCAGATGTCTTGATGCTATCTTAATAATAGCTTGTGGCGCTTGATGGTATTGAGTTTCAATATGAAAATAATTTGAAAATCAATATCAACAAGCGCAAGCAGCTCACTTATTCATAGTGCTCCGTGCGCATTGCGCGGGCCATGGTATCTTGCGGGCCTTGTCTTCAACACCCGGATTTCCAGCGCCATGCTTGCCAAACGCATCATTCCCTGCCTTGACGTGACCGGTGGCCGCGTCGTCAAGGGCGTCAACTTTGTCGAACTGCGCGATGCCGGCGACCCGGTGGAGATCGCCGCGCGCTACAACGCCCAAGGGGCGGATGAGCTGACCTTTCTCGACATCACCGCCACCAGCGACGGGCGCGACCTGATCCTGCACATCATCGAAGCCGTGGCCAGCCAGGTCTTCATCCCGCTGACCGTGGGCGGGGGCGTGCGCACCGTGGACGATGTGCGCCGCCTGCTCAATGCCGGGGCCGACAAGACCAGCTTCAACTCGGCCGCCATTGCCAACCCCGAGGTCATCAGCGCGGCATCGAGCAAATACGGCGCGCAGTGCATCGTGGTGGCCATCGACGCCAAGCGCCGCAGCGTTGAGGAGCAGGCCCGCCTGGGCCTTGATGGCCAGCCCGTGGGCGCTGGTTGGGATGTGTTCAGCCACGGTGGGCGCAAGAACACTGGGCTGGACGCCGTGCAGTGGGCCATGGAGATGGCGCGGCGCGGCGCGGGCGAGATTTTGCTCACCAGCATGGACCGCGACGGCACCAAGGCCGGCTTTGACCTGGCGCTGACACGCGCCGTGAGCGACGCGGTGGATGTGCCCGTGATCGCCTCGGGCGGCGTGGGCGACCTGGACCACCTGGCCGACGGCATCCAGATCGGCGGCGCCGACGCGGTGCTGGCCGCCAGCATCTTCCACTACGGCGAGTACACGGTGGAGCAGGCCAAGCGGCATATGCGGGAGCGGGGGATTCCGGTTCGGCTTTAGACTTTTTGGGGTTAACGGGCTTGCCGGCGTTAGCTGCCCTTTTTTGAGTTTTTGCTGATTGTTTTGAGGGCGGAGGCCGGGATTCGCCCCGGCGGGCGACCTCCTTTCTTGTGCGCGACAAGAAAGGAGGCAAAGAAACGCGCCCCACAGCCTGCGGCCCCTGCGGGGCAACCTGCGCCGGGGTGCTTGCGGGGTGCGCCGCATAACTCACTACGCTGCTGCGCAGCTGCGTTCAGACAAATGCGGCGAGTCAGATCACGAAGCGGGTGTGTCCTGCGGCACACCCGCCACCCCGCAAGCACCCCGCCGCAGGCGCAGCCAGAAGGGGGTTGGAAGCCCCAAACGGGCCATCGCTGCGCTCGGCCTGACTTGCGCGGCGCGTAGCGCCGCTACCCTCTCGGGGCCGAGCGCAGCAATGGCCCGGGTGGATGCCCGATCCCAGGGTTCCCTTCAGGAGACCCCGCTGGACGCAGGTTGCCCGTAGCGAAGCGCAGGGACGCAGCCTGCAGGGGCGCCCTTTCTTTGGTGACTTTTTTCGGCGACGCGAAAGAAAGTTACTCGCACGCCGGGCGACTCCCGGCCTCCGCCCGCTGCAAAGGCATGTCGGTAGCTATAAAAACAATAGCTATCAGCGCTTAATCTATAAGCGTCAGAGCTCAAAAACACTAAAAGCTCAATCCCGCGTGACCCGCAACACTTCCTCGCGGCTGGTGATGCCTTCGCGGATCAGGCGTTCGCCATCGTCTCGCATCAACTGCATGCCATCGGCCTGGGCGGCTGCGCGGATATCGGCCTCGGAGGCCTTGTTGTGGATCTGGGCGCGGATGGCGTCGGTGGTCGTCAGCAACTCGAAAACGCCCGTGCGCCCCGCATAGCCGGTGAGTCCGCAGACCTCGCAGCCTGCGCCCTGGCAGGCCTTGCAGGTCTTGCGCACCAGGCGCTGCGCCAGCACCCCCAGCAGCGAGCTTGACAGCAGGAACGGCTCCACGCCCATGTCGGTCAGGCGCGTGACGGCGCTGGCGGCGTCGTTGGTGTGCAGGGTGGCCAGTACCAGGTGGCCGGTCAGGCTGGCCTGGATGGCGATTTGCGCGGTCTCGAAGTCGCGGATTTCGCCGATCATGATCACATCCGGGTCCTGGCGCAGGATGGCGCGCAGGGCCTTGGCAAAGGTGAGGTCGATCTTGCTGTTGACCTGCGTCTGGCCCACGCCGGGCAGCTCGTACTCGATCGGGTCTTCCACCGTCATGATGTTGTTGCGCATCGCATCCAGCCGGGTGAGCGCGGCGTACAGCGTGGTGGTCTTGCCCGAGCCCGTGGGGCCGGTGACGAGCACGATGCCGTGGGGCTGGCCGATCAGGCCCGTAAAGCGCCGCAGTGTGTCGCCCTGCATGCCCACAGCCTCCAGGCTCAGCTTGGCTTCGCTCTTGTCCAGCAGGCGCAGCACGGCCCGCTCGCCGTGGGCGCTGGGCAGGGTAGAGACGCGCACGTCGATCGCGCGTGTACCCAGGCGCAGGCTGATGCGGCCGTCCTGCGGCAGGCGTTTTTCTGAAATGTCGAGGTCCGCCATGATCTTCAGGCGGCTGATCAATGCCGCGTGCAGCGCACGGTTGGGCTGCACCACCTCGCGCAGCGTGCCATCCACACGAAAACGCACGCTCGAATGCCGCTCGTAGGGCTCGATGTGGATGTCGCTCGCGCCGTCGCGTGCGGCCTGCGTGAGCAGGGCGTTGAGCATGCGGATGATGGGGGCATCGTCAGCGGCTTCCAGCAGGTCTTCCACGGCGGGAAGCTCCTGCATCATGCGCGAGAGGTCGGCGTCAGACTCGACCTCGCTCACTACCGTGGCCGCGCTCGATTCGCCCTGCGCATAGGCCGCACTGATGCGCTGGGCGAGCGCGTGCGCATCGAGTGACTGCAACTGCCGTACGGCGTGCTTGCGCAGCACCTCGCTGAGAGCGGCCGCGTCCGGCGTGGGGCCATGCCAGAGCACGAGCTGCTGGCCGTCGTCCTCCAGCAGCAACTGGGCACTGCGGGCGAAGGCGTAGGGCAGGGGGTGGCGCATCGGCAGGGTCTCAGTTGGCGTTGGCAGGGAAGACCTGCGCATCGGGCGCCGCTGGGCGCAGGGCGGGTAGCACGGGCGCACCGGAGATGGAGTTCATCACCGCACTGGGGGTGGGCTGCACCACCTGCTGCAGTGCGCGGATGGATTCGTAGCGGTCGAGCATCAGTGCATCGCTGGTGGCCGCATCACGCACCACCACGGGGCGCAGGAACACCATCAGGTTGGTCTTCTTGCGTGAGCGGTTCTCGCTGCGGAACAGGGCGCCCAGCAGCGGAATGTCGCCCATCACCGGCACCTTGTCCTCGGCCTGCGAATAGCTGTCTTCCAGCAGGCCGCCCAGCACGATGATGCTGCCGTCTTCCACCAGTACATTCGACTCGATGGCGCGCTTGCTGGTGGTGGGGCCGTTCACGTCGCTAAGGGTGTTGCCGTCGATCTTGGAGACCTCCTGGTAGATCGCCAGTTTGACGGTGCCGTTCTCGTTGATCTGCGGACGCACGCGCAGCATCAGGCCGACGTCCTTGCGTTCCACGGTGGTGAAGGGGTTGACCGCGCCGCTGTTGCCGCCTGTGTTCGCATACGAACCGGTGACAAAGGGGACGTTGTTGCCAATGATGATGCGTGCCTCTTCGTTGTCCAGCGTCATCAGGTTGGGGGTGGAAAGCACGTTGGCGTCGCCGCTGTTCTGCAGGAAGTTGGCCAGCGCGCCCAGGTAGTACTGGCCGGCTATGCGCGGAGCCAGTGCCAGGTTCAGCCCGCCCCCCAGTTTGCCCACGGCGCTGCCCACGGCCGTGGCGTTGCCCGAGGCCAGCGCTGTGGTCAGGCCCAGGATGTTGGCGCCGGCAGCGCCTGAATTGGTGCCGATGACCCCTACGGTGCCATCGCCTTGCTTGCCCATCACGCTTTGCCACTGGATGCCGAACTCGGTCAGCTTGTTGGCGTTGACCTCGACGATCAGGCTCTCGACCAGCACCTGCGCACGGCGGCCATCGAGCTTGTCGATGACCGTGCGCAGCTGGCGGTATTGCGGCTCGGGTGCGGTGATGATGAGCGAGTTGGTGGTGGGGTCGGCCTGGATCTGCCCGCCGGTGGAGGGCTGGTTGCTGCTGGTGCTGGAGGACGATGCCCCCGCGCCCAGGCCACTGCCTGCGGCCGCGCTGGAACTGCCGCTGGTGGTGCCGCTGCCCATGGCGCTCAGACCGCCCGTGGACGTGCTGCTGGCGGGTGCCACGCTGCTGCCTGCGCTGGCCTGTGCATTGCCCGTGCCGGCCGATAGGGCGGCGCGCAGCGTGGCCGCGAGCTTGGTGGCGTCGGCGTTCTTCAGGTACACCACATGGATGTTGCCGCTGGCGGCGCTGCTGCCGGGTGCGGGCGGCTGGTCGAGTTTTTCTACCAGGGCACGCACTTGCACCAGGCGGGCCGGGTTGGCGGCGCGCAGGATGAGGGCGTTGCTGTGCGGCTCGGCCAGCAGTGTGGTCTTCAAGGAGGTGTCGGCCTGCCCCGGTGCGGCGGCGGCTGCGGTGGGCGTGGCGCCCGCATCGATCAGGCGCGCCACCAGCGGCGCCAGGTCGGTGGCAATGGCGTGCTTGAGCGGGATGATCTCCACATCGCTGGCATTGGAGACATCCATGGCCGCGATGATTTTGCCCAGGCGCTGCAGGTTGTCGGCATAGTCGGTGATGACCAGCGCATTCGTTCCCGGATTGGCGTTGATGGTGTTGTTCGGGCTGATGAGCGGGCGCAGCACCGGCACCAGGTTGCTGGCGCTTTCGTAGTTGAGCCGGAAAATCTGCGTGACGATCTGCCCGCCCGTCGGGCCTGCGCTGCCCGCCTTGGCCACGCTCACGCTGCCACCTTGCAGCTTGGCGTCGGCCTCGGGCACCACCTTGTAGAGCCCGGCCGCTTCGACCACCGTGAAACCCTGCAGGCGCAGCGCTGCCAAAAATTGCTGGAAGGCTGCAGCCGGGAGCACGGCGCGTTCGGTCACCAGATTGATCTGACCGCGCACACGCGGGTCCACCACCACGTTGCGCCCGGTGATGGTGGCCATGGTGCGTGCCACGGCTTCGATCTCGGCGTTGGCAAAGTTCAGCGTCACGGGCTCGCCGGGGCGCACGCTGGCGGTGCTGGTGTCCAGCGCCGTTTGAGCATAAATTGTGCCGCTGGCGCTTGCCAGCAAAGCGCTTGCAGCTATTGTTGTAATAGCAAAATGCAGGCGGTGCTTGGTCAGGGGTGTCATACGGTATCCAGGGTTAACCGAGCGTAATGAGGGAGCGTGCGCCGTTGCGCCGCCCGATGATGTTGAGCAGGTTGGACAGTGCGCCTTCGCGTTCCGGCACGGCGCTGGCCTCGCCCGTGAAGCGCAGGCGCTGGCCCACCCATTGCCCGCTGCCCGAGAGCTGCAAGGCGCCCTGCAGGGTCTGCAGGCCCAGCGTGGGCGTTGCCCCGCCTTGTAGCGTGAGGCGGTAGCTGCCCATGGGGCGCAGCGTGGACAGGCGGGACGACATGGACAGCGCGTCGAGTTGCGCCTGCCCCTCCAGCACCATCCGCCCGGCGGCCCAGTCCACTTGCAGGCCCCGGGTTTCCAGCGCGAGCTGGCCTTGGGGCTGCAGCGTGTTCCAGGGCGTTCCCAGACCCGCCAGCATGGCCGCAGGCCAATGGCTCTGGCCATCGGCCACCGTGATGCGCGCGCCATTCCAGCCGGCCTGGGCCTGTAGCTGCAAGGGCGCAGGGGTGCAGCAGGCGGCGTCGATGTGCGCACGCAGGCCGCCCCAGGCAGGGCGCAGGCGCCAGCTGATCCGGCCGGGCAAGGTGGCCTGGTCCTGGCTGGCGTGGCCGCCGGTCAGCACCAGTTGGCCCGAACCCGTCCAGACGGTGCCGCGCACCCCGGCCAGCAACACGCGCTGGCCGCTGGCCTGGGCGATGCCGTCGGCAAGCCACTGCGCCGGCGCAAACACCGCCAGCGTGGGCAGTGCGCCCACCAGAATGCCGCCCAGCGCCCACGCCCAGGGCGAGCGTGTGGCACTACCGGTGGGGCGTGCGGGGCGGCGGAAGGTAGGCATCGCGACAGGCAAGGAGTGATCAGGGGGAATCAGCGTGGCGGCAGGGCCAGCACGATGCTGCCATCCCAGCGCACGGGCGGTGTGCCAGTGTTGGCCGTTGTGGCGGTGCGCGATTCTGGCGCCGGGCTGCGCACCAGGCGAACTTCCTGGGGAACGGCCCGTGCATTGCTGCGTGCCTGGGCCAACCAGCCCGCCAGTGCGTCGGCCGGTGTGCCCTTGAGGGTGAGGGTGGCACGGTCGCCACTTTGTACCAGGCGCGCACTGGCGCCCAAGGCGGCAGACACGGAGGCCTGCAGCGCGCGCTGTGCGTCGTCGGCGTTGGCGCGCGGCTGGGCTTGCAGTTGCAAGGCCTCGGCCTGCAGGGCCTGCATCTGCTGGAGCTGTTTGTCCAGGCTGGCGTGGCGGGCCGGGGCGCTGCGCAAGGTGTGCAGCGCGGGGGCCAGTGCCAGCCACCACAGCAGCGCCACGGCCACCACGGCGCTGGCGGCCAGCAGCAGGCTTTGTTCGCGCGGGGCCAGGGCCTGCCAGCGGGCATGCAGGGCGCTGGCGGATGGGGAGAATGGAGTCATGCTGCGGCTCATGGCGTGGTGTCGGGGCGTACCAGCAGGCTGTCGCCGTCGGCGCGCAGGCTGTAGCCGCTGGCGCGTGCGGTGTTCGCGGCGTCGGTCAGCTCTTGTGGCGTGAGTGTGGTGCCGCGCAGGCGCAGTTCACCGGCGCTGTAGTCGATGGCTGTGGGCTGCTGTGCGGGGGGCAGGGCCAGGGCGGCGGCAGACAGCAGTGGCTCCAGGTCGCGGGCCGAGGTGCTGCCCGCCGCCTGGCGCAGCAGGGCCAGTTCGCGCTCCATTTGTACCGGGGCATCGACCACGACCTTGACTTGCGGGAAGGTCTGCGTCAGCGCATTGCGCACGCCTGCCTGCTTGGCGGCCAGTGATTTTTGTTCCTGCCAGGCCCAAGCGTTGAGGCCGGCCAGGTGCGCCACGGCCAGCAGCGCGGCGCCCCAGCGTGCGGCGCGCCATTGCGGTGCCCGCAGCAGGGCGCCAGCCAGGCCGCCCGCCTTGCGCAGTGCGCGGGTGCGGCCGCTGCTGGCCAGGTCAAACTGGGCCAGGTCCCAGGGGGTGCGCGCAGCGCGCAATGCGTTGTCGCTGTCGGTATACAACTGCACCGGGCGGCCCAGCACCTGCTCGGCCAGTGTGGCCACGGCGGGGGCGGCCAGCACGGGGGGCGGCTCTTGCGTGGTGTCGGTGCCGACCAGGGCCATGGCGGCGCTGGAGAGCGGCAGGACGGTCACGCCCAGGGCCGTGCCGTGGCCCGTCAGGGCCAGCCAGGCGTCCTCGGGGGTGCCCAGTGCGTACAGCTCGCACTGGCCGCTGGCGGTGGGGCCAGGGGTGAACTCGGGCACCACGCGCGCCACGGGGTGGCCTGCGGCTTCCAGCTCTTGCAGCGCGCTGCGCAGCCAGGCGCGGTCGCAAATGGCCACCCAGGCGGGGGCGCCGGGCTTGGCGCCGGGCTCCAGGGCAAAGTGCAGTTGCGCGGGGTCATCGAGCAGGCGTTCTTCCAGCAGGCCGTCGAGCACAGCGCGCAGGCGCGGGGCCTGCAGGCCAATGCCGGGCGGCAGGGACACGCGCTGCCAGGACAGGGCCTGCGCGGGCACCACGGCCACGACCTCGCTGGCGCGGCCCATGGCGGGCAGCAGGCTGGCGCGTGCATTGGCGTGGCGGCTGGCGCTGTGGCCGTCAGGACTCAGCGTGTAGCGGTATTCGGTGGCGGTGCCGGAGCGCGCCAGGGGCAGGGTAAGGATGAGGGTGCTCATGGGCGGTTTTCGCGGGCCATTGTAGGGTTC